>CAZJUJ010000020.1:0-41213 GCA_964549135.1 uncultured Oscillospiraceae bacterium
TGGTTTTCGGGAGGGTGCGGGAGGGTGCTTTTGACGCAAAAGCATCCTCCCGCAAATATTCCCCGCATCACCATATCCCCGTCCCCTCAGAGCAGGTGGCGGGAATGGCGGAGGCGATATGCGCTGGGAGAGCAGCCCTCGGCGGCATGAAAGGCGCGGCTGAAATGATAAACGCCGGAAAAACCGCAGGATTCGGCAACGCTGCTGATGGGGATATTGGGGTTGCGCAGCAGATTGCGCGCGATTTCGATTCGTTTTTTCAGCAGATATTGATGCGGGGGCATTTGCAGATAGCGAACGAATAATTGCCGCAGATAGACCTCGCTGATGCTGGCGTGCCGGGCGATCATGGCATTGGAAAGGCCGGAATCGGTGATATGATCCTCCAGAAACTGAAGGGCGGCATAGAGAATGGGGGGAAGCAGGGCTCGGTCGGCCTCGGCCAGCAGCTGCTCCAGCATGCGGTACAGAAGCGATTTTAAGGCAAATTGCTTCTGATTGCCGCGCATGGATAATTGCACCATCATTTCATAATCGCTCTCCCAGGTGCAATCCTCGGGCACGGGCAGGGCGAAAATGGCATTGGGCAGCGCATGATTTTCGTCCAATTGAAAATTGATCAGCGGAAATTCCCCGGCCTGCGTGCAGGAAAGCTGATAGCTGCCCCTGCGCGGCAGAAAGACGGCCACGCCGGGCAGGGAAACATAGGGCGTTTTATCCTGGGTATAGACCAGCCTGCCGCTGCGGCAGAAGGAAAGCCCATACCAGGGCCGATCCCAAATCTGCAGCTTTCCTTCAGTTTTCTGCACGGTGTATATCTCATCAATGGAGGAAATGGAAATATTTCGGTAATCATTCATTGCGCACACTCCTTGCAGCAATGAGTATACATCAATAAAGCTAAAAAGTCGATGTGTTCACCGCTGTAATGCATCGTTTTTGATAAAAACTGTATCTGTTTTACAATTTGTGACCGCCTGCGTGTCTGCTATAATGGCAATGCAGAGAATTGATGAATGGATGAAACGGCTGGAAAACGCCGAAACGGTGCATGCGCACGGGATGGAGGGCAGGATGCGCTTTGCTGCATGGAGATGCGGAAAACGCGGCTGTCATATGCTTCCTGGCCAGCGAAGAAGGCAGCGATCTATCGGGACAGAGCATTCAGGCGGATAGCTGCCGCAAAAAGCAAAAAAGGAGAAATGAAAGATGAACAGGCCATCCTTTCTGGCCCTTCCGCGGCCCATTGTTACCTGCATTATGAAGGCGGAAAGCATCCGCGATACCATTGCCAACATCAAAAATGCCGAATATGACGGCGCACCCGCCTTTGCGGTGCACCTGGAGGGCCTGGGCCGGGAGGGCCTGACCGAGGAAAACTTCCGGGCCATTGTATCGGCGACGAAAAAGCCGGTCATGCTGCTGCATTACCGCACCGGCCCCTATGCCGATGGCTCCGCCCCGCTTACGGATGAGGAGCGCGCCCAGGTGCTTTTCCAAGCGATTCATTGCGGCGCGGCGGCGGTGGATATTACGGCGGATACCTTCTGCCCGTCCCCTCTGGAATTTACGGAGCAGCCGGAGGCCGTGGAAAAGCAGAAGGAATTTATTGCTAAGGTGCATGAAATGGGCGGCGAATGCGTGATGTCCTCCCATATTTATGAGCCCCGCAGCTGCCGGCAGGTGATGGCGCAGATGAAAGCGGTGGAAAAGCGCGGCGCGGATTTTATCAAGATCGTGACTAAGATTGATACCGAGGAGGAATTCCTGGAGGCGCAGCGCACCACCATGCAGCTGCGCAGAGAGCTGGAAAAGCCCTTCATTCATCTGACGATTGGAAAATTCGGGCGCATGCATCGCTATATTTCGCCGGTGCTGGGAAATAGCCTGACCTTCTGCGTCTGGCATTACACCGGGAATTATGTTACCGAGCAGCCGCCCCTTCAGAACATGACGGCGATTCTCAAAAGCTATAATTGGGAAATAGAACAGGAGGAAAGAGCATGAGATTTCAGCATCGTTCGGCGATTGTAACGGGCGCGGCCTCCGGCATGGGGCTGCTGGCCTCCCAGGAGCTGGCAAGAGAGGGCGCAATTGTCTACATGGCGGATATCAATGAAGCGCGGCTCAAAGAGGAGGCAGACAAGATTGCACGGGACGGCGGAAGGGCCGTTGCCTGCGTATGCGATCTGCGGGAATGGGAGCAGATTCAGGCGACCGCTGCCCGCTGCCTTGCGGAAACCGGGCGCATTGATATCGTGATCAATTTTGCGGGCGGCTTCCCGGCCAGAATGTGCGGCCTTGCGGACGGCGCGTTCATCCATGAGCCGCTGGAGGTGCTGGACTGGGGCATTGCGGTCAATTTCCGCGCGCCGATGCTCTTTGCCCGGGCGGTGATGGAGCAGATGATGAACCAGAAAAGCGGCGTGATCATCAATATCGGCTCGGTGGATGGCGAAACCGGCGGCGCGGTGGATTATGCGGCGGAAAAGACCGGCCTGACCTATGGCCTGACCAAGGCCCTGGCCCGGATCGGCGCGCCCTATGGCGTGCGCTGCTGCGCGGTAACCCCCGGCCCGGTGCTGACCCGCGCCAATATGGCCAATATGAAGACGGCCCTGGGCCGCGCGGCGGAGCCGATTGAAATTGTGAAGCTGGTATTGTATCTCTGCTCGGATGATGCGGCGTTCATTACCGGCACCAACTACAATATCGAGGGCGGACGCGTGCTGCTCAATAATGTGTGACGCCCTTGAAAGCATGCAAAACCCTGCGAAAAATAAAAGGGAAGGAGGACAAATGGCTTTTTTCCCGGGAACCCCAATATGTATTGAGAGGAGAAAAAACAAATGAAACGACTGATTGCCATTCTGATGACCCTGGTAATGCTTCTGCCCGTCATGGCGGTGATGGCGGAGGAGGAGCCGATCGTGCTTACCACCTCCCGCGCCATGGACAGCACGCTGAATTTTGATGAATCCGATCCGGAAAAGCGCAGCTTTACGGAAAACCGCTGGAACAACAAGATTCTGGAAGAATTGAATGTGAAGCTGGAATACAAGTGGATTGCCACGGACAGCGATTCCAGCTCGACCAAATGGAGCGCGGCCATGGCCAGCGGCGATCTGCCGGATTTTGCCGCGGTGAGCGATTCTGTGTACAAGCTGCTGGTGGAAATGGATGCCGTAATGGATTGCACGGATATCTGGAACAACTGCGTCAGCGAGGAATACAAGGCGCTGCTGGGCCAGAATGCCGTTTCCCAGATGACCTATGATGATGAGCTGCTGGGCATGCCCTGGCCGACCAAGGGCTATAACGGCGCGAATCTTCTGTATGTGCGCCAGGATTGGCTGGATAAGCTGAATCTGGAATATCCCAAGAGCTGGCAGGATATCGTGAACGTGGCCCGCGCCTTTAAGGAAGCGAAAATCGGCGGCGAGGATACGATCGGCCTGATGGTGGGCTATACCGGCCAGGGCGATATTTCCGGCGTGATGAATGTATTCAACGCCCAGCGGGGCTATTGGGTTGAGCGCGACGGCGAGCTGGTCTGGAGCAACATTCAGCCCGAAATGCGCACGGCGCTGCTGGAATTGCAGAAGCTGTATGCCGAGGGCCTGATCAACAGCGATGTTTGCGTGGTGACGGAGGATGTGGCCCGCGAATATGTAAGCACCGGCAAGACCGGCATGTTCTTCGGCATTTCCTGGACCCCCACCCAGGTACTCAGCACCCTGTACAATAATGATCCCGAAGCCAACATTGTTATCAGCACCATCAAGGATGTAAACGGCGATCCCATCGCCTTCCAGACCAATACCCCCAGCGCCGGCAAGATTTTTGTCAACAAGAACTGCAAGCATCCCGAAAAGATTGCCGAATTGCTCAATCTGGTCAACAGCCTGCTCAATTCCAGCGATCCGGATGTGGTGCATGCCTATTCCTGGTCTGAGGATGGCTTCCCCTATGTGAAATTCAATCCCTTCGGCGATACCCCCACCACGGTGCTGGGCGATCTGGCGGTGGCCAATGAAATCCGGCTGGCGCTGGAGGCCGGTGCGGAAACCAGCGCGGATTATCCCTTCACCTATGCGGACGCCATCAGCTGGTATGATCCCACCGTTGCCGCCAAGAAGGGCGAAGGCGCCCGGGGCGATCAGTGGTGGTATCTGACCCTGGGCGAGGAGGGAACGTTTACCCTGCTGTATGACGCCTATCAGGAAGGCCTGCAGCTGGATAACGGCTATGTGGGGATGCCCACGGAAACCCAGGAGATGATGGGCGATATCATCAATGATCAGCTGGTGGTTGCCATGCAGGAGGTGATCATGGGCGCGGATATCAGCGTATATGATCAGGCCTGTGAAGCCTGGCTGGCAAACGGCGGCCAGACGATTACCGACGAAGTGAACGAGGCTTCCGGCCGCTGAGGCATTTTTCCCTGAACGGGCTGCCGCTTCGGTTTCTTCGGGCGGCAGCTCGATTCTGATTCATTAGCATGCAGGAGGTTTGAACACGATGACTGCTCTTCCGCGCAGACGCAAAAGGGGCAACTGGAAGCGCAATGCCGCATTGCATATCATGCTGTTTGTCCCGGTGATCCTGACGATTCTATACAAATACGTTCCCATGCTGGGCATTGTCATCGCGTTTGAAAATTATAAGCCCGGCATGAATATGTTCGGGGCAAAATGGGTGGGCCTGCAGAATTTCAGCCTGCTATTCAAAATGCCCGGCTTTTCCGATGCGCTGCGCAATACGGTAACCATTGCTGTTGTGAAGATCGTGCTAGGCATTGTGGTTCCCGTTACGTTTTCCCTGATGCTGAATGATCTGGGCAATGTGCATGTCAAGCGCGCGGTGCAGACGGTAATCTACATGCCGCATTTCATCTCCTGGGTTATGATGGCGGGCATCATCCAGCGGCTGCTTTCCTGCAGCGGCCTGGTCAATCAGGTGATCCAGACCCTGGGCGGCCAAACGCAGGTGTTTCTGGCCAATAAGGAATTATTCCAGCCGCTGATCTACATCACCGACGTCTGGAAGGAATTTGGCTATGGCACCATCGTGTATCTGGCCGCGATCTGCAGCATTGATTCCACGCTTTATGAGGCGGCGATGGTGGATGGCGCGGGCGCATGGCGCAGGCTATGGCATGTGACGCTGCCGGGCATTCTGCCCACCATTATCCTGATGACGGTGCTTTCTCTGGGCAATATCCTGAACGCCGGCTTTGATCAGATATTCAATCTTTATTCGCCGATTGTATACAAGACCGGCGATATCATCGATACCTTTGTGTATCGCATGGCCTTCAATCAGGCGCAGTTCAGCATCTCCACGGCTGCGGGACTGTTCAAATCCGTCATCAGCTTTGTTCTCATCGTTTTCTCTTACCGCATTGCCTATCGCACCAGCGGCTACCGTGTGTTCTAAGGAGGCAGCAGCATGAAATACGAAAATTCCCTCAGCCGAAAAGCATTTGTGGCGCTGAATTATTTTCTGTGCATTCTGGTTGCGCTGCTTTGCCTGCTGCCCATCTGGTATGTGCTTTCCGTATCGCTCAGCGGCAAGGATGCGATCATCTCCGGCAAGGTGACCCTTTGGCCGGTGGATTTGACGCTGGATAACTACAAATATGTGGTCAAGGATGCCCAGTTCTATCGTTCCTTCGGCGTTTCGGTGCTGAGAACGGTACTGGGCCTGATCCTGCAGATGCTCATGACGATACTGACGGCGTATCCGCTTTCGCTCAGCAAGACGAAATTCAGCATGCGCCCGGTCTATGCCTGGTTCTTTGTGTTTACCACCATTTTCGGCGGCGGCATGATCCCGCTGTATCTGGTGGTCAGCAAAACCGGGCTGCTCAATACCATCTGGGCGCTGCTGCTGCCCTATGCGGTTCCGGTATTTTATGTGATTCTGCTTCAGAATTATATGAAGACGCTGCCGGAGGCGCTGAGCGAATCCGCCTCTCTGGACGGCGCGGGTCACTGGCGCATAATGCTGCAGATTATCCTGCCGCTGTGCAAGCCCTGCCTGGCCACGCTGGCGCTGTTTATGGCGGTGGGCCATTGGAATGAATGGTTTGACGGCATGCTCTATATCAACGATAACCGGCTCTTTCCGCTGCAGACCTACCTGCGCACGCTGATTGTAAAGGTGGATATGAACCAGATGTCGGATATTCAGTCCATCGCCAATCAGGTGGCCAGCGTGGGGGCGGATACCTCCAAGATCTTTCTGGCGATGGTGCCGATCCTGATGGTGTATCCCTTCCTGCAGAAATATTTTGTAACCGGCGTTGTGCAGGGCAGCGTGAAGGGATAAGAAAAAACGCATGCATATAAGGAAATTGCGCCCGGGGTTTCGCGGCCCCGGGCGTCTTTTTGCGGAATGGAAGCGATGCTGCCCCCGCGCTGCGTAAAAAACCTTCTCTGGATTTGGCAGAAGGCTCTTTCTCCGCGGCCCGGGCCGTGCTATAATGGGAATGCGTTTGGCGGGAAAGGGCGCGTCCAATGCGCCGCTGACGCAGACAGAGGAGGAAGCAGGCCGTGATTTACAGGAACATAGAAATACACAACATCGCTGAGCTGATCGATAACGGGGACGGGAGCGTATCCTGGAAGCGCGTGCCCTCTTCGGTAGGCGGGGCCATGGAGAGCCCCATGGCGGAGCGTATTGTGCGCAATGCCACCGGGGTTGAATTGCGCTTTGTGATTCGGAGCGGCTCGGCAGTAATCAGGATGTGTACGGCGGAAAACGATCCCCAATCCTTTGCCACTTTTCATGTGTACCGGGGCGGCATTCAGGGCGGCTGGGAGGATCACGAGGTGCATCGCCATGTGACGGGCGAAATCCAGGCTTTTGAAATCAAGCGCTCGGATAATCTTTCCCATCTGCGGGTGATGGCGGAAAGGATGGGCAGCCCGTGGGATCCCGAGGTGGTGCGGGTGATTTTTGACCGGGGGAGATACAGGCTCTATGATGTGCTGGGCGATGTGGTTCCGCCTGCCAGGGAGCAATGCCCCCGGAAAACGCTGCTTGCCTATGGCTCCTCCATTACCCATGGCTCCAACGCCATTGATCAATCCCATGCGTGGGTATCGCTGCTGGCCCAGTGCCTCCAAATGGATGCGCGCAACCTGGGGATGGCGGGAAGCTGCGCTCTGGAGCCCGCCATGGCGGAATATATCGCCGCCCAGGGCGAGCAGGGCAAATGGGATCTGGCCACGCTGGAATTGGGCATTAACGTACTGGGTTGGGAGGAAAAAAAGATCAGGAGCCGGGTGGAAAATATCCTGCGCCAGGTGGCGGGCAGAAATCCCCGGAAGCCGGTCTTTGTCATTTCGCCCTTCTATCATTGCGGGGAGGCATTCAGCCCCGGCGGCGAGACGGAAAAATGGCGCAGCATCATTGCGGAATATGTATCGGCCCTCCATTATCCGAATGTGACCTATATAAACGGCCTGGATGTGCTGGGGGATATGTCCCTGATATCGGCAGACGAGGTGCATCCCAACATCTGCGGCGTGGAGCGCATAGCGGATGTGCTGACAGAAAAAATCCGCCGGGTGATCGGCGGATAAGGCGCAGGGCGGACGCCCGCGCGCCTGCCGCGGCAGGCCTCGGCTTGCGGCGGCTTTTCTTTTTGATCGGCTGGAGATTGGGCGGCGGCCTTCAGCCCACGCTCATCTCCCCGCAGAGGGATTGATTCAGGTATTTCAGTCTGTTCTTTTCATCCCCCAGCACCCACATCAGCTTGGTCACGGCGGCCTCGGTGGTCATATCCAGAGCGGAGAAAATGCGGCTGGACAAAAGATGGCGGCCCACCTCATAGAGGGAAAAATCCGCCTTTTCATACATGCATTGGGTGGTGACCAGGGTAATGACCCCCTTGCCGGAAATTTCATGCAGCTTATCCACCAGATTGCGGCGGATATAATGCACGCCGCCCAGACCGAAGGCCTCGATGACCAGCCCCTTATACCCGGCCTCCGCCACCCAATCCAGAATTTCGGTGGAGGTGCCGGGCACCAGCTTCAGCAGGAAAACCCGGGAAGCGATGGCATCGGGCCGCTCAATGCCGGAAACGGCGGGCAGCGCGGGGGAGAGATGCGCCCCCTCGGCATCGATGTGACCAAAGAGCGGCGCATTGACGCTGTGAAAGGCATCAAAGGCGGTGGTGCGCATTTTGACGGCCCGGGTACCCAGAATGACCTTATGGTGGAAGGCGATATAAACCCCGCGCTCCGCCTTCTTCAGCACGGCCAGGGCCTCCAGAAAATTGGTGGGCGCATCGGAAAGGGGATGGCCCAGGGGCAATTGGGAGCCGGTCAGCACCACGGGCTTGTTTTCCGAAAGCAGCATAAAGGATAGGGCGGCGGCGGTATAGGCCAGGGTATCGGTGCCATGGGTGATCAGCACGCCGTCGGCCTCGGCAAGCGCCTGACGGACGGCGGCGGCCAGGGCCTGCCATTCCTCAGGCTGAATATTGCTGGAATCCAGGGCGAATACATCCCGTCCGGTGAGCCGGATATCCCCCGGCACGCCAATCCTTTCAATCAGTTCATTGGCGGTGATGCCCGGGGCCAGGCCGTTTTCCCCATTTACGCTGGCAATGGTGCCGCCGGTGGCCAATAGAATAAAATGCTTTTGCATAGCGTCCTCCGTTTTTTCATTTCCAAAGGGTAGTATAGCATATTCCGCCCTGCTTGGCTATGGGAAAAATGCAGCGGGAAAGGGCGGCGGCGGGCAAAAATCACCGCCGGTTTTTTTGCCGCCCGGCCATAATATCGCCGCAAAATATGCCGCTGCGGCGGTTGCAATTATGCCGCATCTGGGGTATAATAGCT
The DNA here is from genome assembly GCA_964549135.1 of uncultured Oscillospiraceae bacterium. GTDB lineage: Bacteria > Bacillota > Clostridia > Christensenellales > Aristaeellaceae > RUG563. The sequence continues at coordinate 8,859 of CAZJUJ010000020.1, forward strand.
GTATGCCGTAATCAGGCCTTCTTTGGCGTGAGAAACGGCATAAGACCAGGCGGAAAGGGCCATTGGGATGAATGAGCTGCTGAAGGGCGTTCTGCTGCTGGCGGGGGGTTATCTTTTCCTGATTGCTCCCAATATCCGCAGGCGGAAAATGCGCGTTGACCCGGTTTTTTTCCGGCCCTATGCCCATCGTGGGCTGCATGATGCAGAAAAAGGGATCATGGAAAATTCCCTTCCGGCGTTTTCGCTTGCGGCGGAAAAGGGATACGGCATTGAACTGGATGTGCATCTGAGCCGGGACGGGCAATTGGTGGTGCATCATGATGCCTCCCTGCTGCGGCTCTGCGGCGCGGATGTGCGGATTGAAGAGATGACGCTGGCAGAAATCAGCGGCTATCATCTGGGCGGAACGCAGGAGAGGATCCCGACCCTGACCGAGGTGCTTTCGCTGGTTCGCGGGCGTGTTCCCCTGATGGTGGAAATTAAAAGCCGCCGCATGGGCGATACGGCGGCGGCCCGGGCGCTGATGAAGCAGATGGAAGAATACTGGGGCCCCTGGTGCATGGAGGCCTTTGATCCGCTGCAGCTGCGCTGGTTCAAAAGGAACGCCCCTCAGGTGCTGCGCGGGCAATTGGCCTATGATCCCGCCCGGGCGAAGACTGGCGGGGGGAAAAGAGGCCCTGTGCGCTTTCTGGCTGCCCATCTGGTTTTCAATTTTCTCTCCCGGCCCGATTTTGTGGCCTATGGCCATGAAACGGACGGCAATTTTTCCTTCCGTGTGATGCGCTGCCTGTTCCGCCCGCTGCTTGCGGCGTGGACGGTGCGTTCCATCGATGATTTCAAAGAATTGCAGGCCATGTATGATCTGCAGATTTTTGAAGCCTTCGAGCCATAAGGATTTTCTATCCCAATCAGAAAAGGAGCAATCAACATGAGCGAAATCCATGAACACAGCAATAAGACCGTTGTATCCGCCGAGGGCATGCGCAAGATGGAGGAAAAACTCCAGTATCTGATCAACGTGCGCCGGGTAGAGGTGGCCGAGCAGATTTCCATCGCCCGGGGCTTCGGCGATTTGAGTGAAAATGCCGAATATGACGAGGCCAAGAATGAGCAATCCCGTCTGGAAGGCGAGATTGTGGAACTGGAAAACGCCATCCGCACCGCCATCGTGATCGACGACGAAAATGTTTCCACCGATTCCGTAAACGTGGGCACCACGGTGCGGGTTTTGTATGTGGAGGATGACGAGGAAGAGGAATATGCCATCGTGGGCGCCCGGGAGAGCGATCCCATGAACAACCGCATCTCCAATGAATGCCCCATTGGCGCGGCGCTGCTGGGCCATAAGGAGGGCGAAATCGTCAATGTGGAATCCCCCGACGGCACGATTCCCCTCAAAATTCTGGAAATCCGCCTGTAATGCAAAAATCCTACGAATGAAATGAGGTTATCTTCCATGGCGCAGGAACAAAACATGCCCTCCTATTCCGAGCAGGAGCAGATCCGCCGGAACAAGCTGGCCGCCCTTCAGGAAAGCGGCCGTGATCCCTATGTGCTGACCACGGTAGAGGTGACGGCCAAGAGCAGCCAGATTCTTGCCGATTATGATGCCTATGAGGGCAAAGAGGTGGCGCTGGCCGGCCGCATCATGACCCGCCGGGTCATGGGCAAGGCCTCCTTCGCCCATATGCAGGATGAAGCCGGGGATATCCAGTTCTATATCCGCCGGGATGATGTGGGCGAGGAAAGCTATGCCTTTTTTAAGGAAATGGATATCGGCGATCTGATCAGCGTGCGCGGCACGGTGTTTAAGACCAAGACCGGGGAAATCTCCATCCATACGACGGAAATTACCCTGCTGGCCAAATGCCTGCATCCCCTTCCCGAAAAATTCCATGGCCTGACCGATACCGATCTGCGCTTCCGCCAGCGGTATCTGGATATGGTGGTGAATCCCGAAGTGAAGCGGAATTTCGTGATTCGCTCCCAGTTTATCCGGTTCATGCGCAATTATCTGGATCAGATGGGCTATATCGAGGTGGAAACCCCGGTGCTCAATACCATCGTGGGCGGCGCGGCGGCCCGGCCCTTTGTGACCCATCATAATACCCTGGATATCAATATGTATATGCGCATCGCCACCGAGCTGCCCCTGAAGCGGCTGATCGTGGGCGGGATGAACAGGGTCTATGAAATCGGCCGCATTTTCCGCAATGAGGGCATGGATCCCAAGCATAATCCCGAATTTACCACGGTGGAATTGTATCAGGCCTTTGCCGATTTCCATGACATGATGGATATTGCCGAGGGCATCATTTCCGGCGCCGCCAAGGAAATCCTGGGCACCTATGAGGTGGAATGGATGGGCGAAAAGGTCAATCTGGCCCCCGGCTGGCGGCGGATGACCATGGTGGAGGCCGTCCGGGAATATGTGGGCATTGATTTTGACGTCATTTTCGATGACGCCCAGGCCGTGGCCGCAGCCAAGGAAAAGGGCGTGGAGCTTGCCGATACCGCCGATAAGACCTGGGGCAATGCGCTGTATGCCTGCTTTGATCAGAAGGTGGAGGAGCATCTGATTCAGCCCACCTTCATCACCATGTATCCGGTGGAGGTTTCCCCGCTGACCAAGCGCAGCCCCAAGGATCCGCGCCTGACCGAGCGGTTTGAGGTCTTTATCTGCCACAGCGAAATGGGCAATGCCTATTCCGAACTGAATGATCCCATCGATCAGCGCGCCCGCTTTGAAAAGCAGCTGGAGCTGCGCGAGCGGGGCGACGACGAGGCCGAAATGCTGGATGAGGATTTCCTCAATGCCCTGGAATACGGCATGCCCCCCACCGGAGGCATGGGCATGGGCATCGATCGCTGCGTGATGCTGCTGACCGGCTCCGATACCATCCGCGAGGTGATTCTCTTCCCCACCATGAAGCCCATGGATCGCTGAGCAAGGGAAAGCCAGGGGTTTTCGGACTTTGGAAGACAAAAAGCAGCGATTTACCGCGGCTGACAAAGATTTTTTCTGACAGAAAAGCGCCATTGTACAAGCGATGGTGCTTTTCTTATGCCCGGAATTGCCGCGCCGCGGGCATGCGCCGATGGAAAAGACCAAAGGGGGAGGGGCGTGGTTCTTTTGATACGCAAAGGTCGCCTCGTCCGGGGAGGACGAAGCGGCCTGGACGAGAAAAAATCAGATTTTCGGGGCGGATGACGCGGGGCAATGCTTGCGCTCCAGATACATTTCGTCAAAGGTTTCGTACACGCCGTCCAGGCAGACGAAGGCATAGCGCGAGGTATCCACATCCCGGAGCATATCGGTGATGCTCTGGCGCAGCGGGCTATGATACAGCGGGCAATGCGCATCGATCATCTGGCCGAATTCATCCTGAAGCGGGGCGCTGAGAAGGATGCCCTCCGCACCGGCAAAGGCTTCGGCGGCGGGCTGCTCGCCGGAAAGGGCGCAATGGGAAAGATTGATGGCGTAAGCGGCATGCGCGGCGCGGACGGCCTCCACATTCCCCTCGATTGCAAAGGGCACGGCATTGGTAACGACCACATGCAGGCCGCGCTCATGCGCCATTTCGGTCAGCACGGCGATGGATGCGCGCATATGCTGGGCGGCCTCTTCCGGGGAGAGATGATTTTCGGCGTTGCGGTGATGGGTCATCAGGATGCGGCTTGCGCCCAGGGCGGCGGCCTTATCCATGATTTCGCCCATCCATTTCAGCTTGGCATCCTGCCGCTCGGGCATATTGCGGATGAGGGAAAGATGGGGATAATGATCCATCAGCGAGGCAAAATCCACGATCACATCCAGATGGCGGCGCTTGAGCCAGCTGCCCGCCTGCTCCGCCTGGCGCAGGCTGATATCGCTGACATAGGACGCATCCAGCTTGATGCCGGCAAAATATTTATCCAGCATGGGCAGGGCCTGAAGCGCTTCAATCAGCACGCGCTGGGGATGCAGCGAGACATACAGATTGCCGCTCAGATCGCGCATTTTCGTTTCCGGGGCGACTGCGATCTGCTCGGATTCATATTCGATTTCCCACATGGCCATTTGGCCGGGGCCGAGGGCATACTGATCGGGCGCTTTTTTCGTAAATGCCGCATGCGGATAATTATACATCGGCCAGTAGCCGGGGGTATGCGGATCGACATCGGGGATTTCGATTTCGCGGCGGCTGATTTCGCGTCCGCAGCGCATTTCGAGCCGGTAGGCCTCGGTGGTCAGCGCGTTATTGACGACCGTTACGGTGAGCGTATGCTCATCGCGGAGATTGACGATGGTTTCCAGCATCGGATTATCAACGCGCACCAGCTGCTGGCTCTCAAAAACATCGGCAAGCAGCGCCTTGACGCAGCCAAGCAGATCATAACGCAGGGGAATGGAGACGTTTTCGACATTGCGGACGGGGGCGGTATTGGCGCTTTCCTCCATGCCGAAGGGCGAAAGCACCAGTATCGCGCGGCCCTGGCCCAGCGCGCGGGAGATGATCAGCGGCGTGCCATCCTCAAGCTGTGCCAGCACCTGAACATCATCGGCAAGCACCGCGCCGGTGCAGACGTAAAATACCTGTTCGCGCAGGCTCTTTTCGCCGTAAAGCACCTTTTTATCCTCAAGCCGCACGGCCTTGCCCAGTTCCTTTGCGCCAAAGAGCCCCGCCGCATCGGCGCGGCCCCCGATCTGCCCGGCAAAGGCGATGAGCGTGCCGCCATTTTGGACGAAGGAACGGAGCTTATCCAATTGCTCGCAGTCCGGCTTCTGCCAGCCGCCCAGCAGGGCCACATTATACTGGGCCAGGGTTTCGGGACGCATATCGGTCATCAGCACATCCATGGTTTCGCCATAGGGCGTGGGGGTCAAAAAGCCGCGCTCATTCAGGAAAAAGCCGGAATCCTCATAGCCGGGATACAGCATGGAGAACATGGCGTGGAGCTGATGATCCGCCATGGTATAGGGCATCTGGCCCCAGGTGCGGTAAACATCCTGGGTATAGAGATGGCGGGGGGTACACCAGCCGTTGCCGCTATCCAGAATCAGGGCGATGGGGGTATACATTTTTCCGGCGTAGCCGCGCTTTTTGACGAACTGGATGCAATCGGCCTGGAGCCTGCCGATGGGGGAGAGAACCGCGTTATCGCCGGTGAACAGGCTCTTATCGGAATCGGTCTGATTGGCATTGAGGGGAATACCGGCGTTTACCTTCTCCATATTTTCCCTGGTTGTGATCAGGCCGGACTCATAGCCCAGCATATCGGAATTATAGAGATATTCCACATAGATAAGTCTCCGCAGCAGGGAAAGGCTGGTACCGGCGTTGGGGCCGTAGCTGTAGCCCTCCTTATCCACCTTGGGGCTTTCGATATCATAGCTTTTCCAGCTGAAGCGATTATAGACCGAGGCATTGCCGAACCAGAGCAGGCCGTACTGCTTGCCCGCGCCGCGGATGATGGCATACCACAGATTGGCATTAGGCAGGGCCTGGGCCGTTTCGGCACCCAGCATATAGCAATTATTTTCCCGGGCAAAGAAATGGACATAGTTCAGCGAGGCCAGCGCCGTGGTGGCATGCTTGAGCTGCGCCCCCATTTCATCAAAAAATTCATAGAAGCGGCGCTGCTGGAAGGTATTCGACTGACGGGCGGGGCACTGGGTGCGGGTATAGGCGCCGATATAGCGGCCATCCTGTTCGCCGTTATCATAGCCGATGAAGCGTTCGCCCAGCGTTTGGGTAATCAATTGATGCTGCGCATCGGTGACGGTATATTCGCCCCAATCCAGCCCCTTCTTATAGGAGCCGGGAACAAAGCCCCAGAGATCAAAGAGATAGCCGTTCCGCGCCTTGACTGCATCCAGAAATTCCTTCAGGTTCGGCGCGCTGACAAGATTGGCGCGCATCCAGAAGACCTTGCCCAGATCAAAGCGCTTGGTATAGACATCCAGCGCCGCGTCAATTTCATGCAGCGTGCCATCCCCGGGATGGGGGATATCCCGCAGGGACATGAACTGCACGGTATTTTCCAGCGTTTCACGGGTTGTGGCGCGCAGCGGGCGCTTTTCATATTCCGGATAATCCTCCGGCCGGTGATAGAAGGGATAAATTCTAAACATCATGCGCCTCCATTGTATTGGGTGCATCGGGCATGGAAAAGGGCGGCAGGCCAAGGTCTGCCGCCCGAAACCATGGGGTGAATCAGTTGTAGCTGACGTAGCGGCGCTCGGTGGAGTAGATCACCTGCTCAGCCGCATCGTAGGTCGCCAGCACTTCTTCCATATCGCCCAGCGCCAGGGTTTCCTGAACGAAGGCATCCCATTCGCTCATATCCCGGGTGCCATCGATGAAGTACATCACGTTTTCATCAATGTAGGTTTTGAAGGGGGTGGTGCTGCGGGCGACGGTTTCGCTCTGCTCGGCGGTGAAGTTGGGCTTGCCGCGCAGGGCGCGCTTGCCGATCATTTCACCCTTGATCAGGGCATTGGCAACCATGTTGTACGCATCGCGGCCGCCCTCTAGCTTGGTGACGTAATCCGCTTCGCGGCACTTGTACTGGATGTAGCGGACATCCAGAATGTTGGCGATACCGGCTTCCTTGCGGGCAGCGGCATCGGTGTAGGGAGCCAGGAAGGAATGATTGCCGTTCTCATCCACGGTGTAGGTGACATCCTTTACGCCCCAGTTGTAGATATCAGAGGCTTCCTTGGAGATGATGGTATCCACATAGGCGCACATCAATTCGGGGTTCTGCACATCCGCATTGACGAAGTAGCCCCAGCTGGGGGTATTGTCATAAGCGGTGGTGACGGTAGCGTAGTGGGGATCGCCTTCCTTGTAGGCGGGGGTGATCATGGCGCTGTATTCATAGGGGATTTCTTCATCCAGGAAGATTTCATGCTCGATGGCATTGGTATACCAGAAACTGAAGAGCCATTCGCCGTCCAGCACATACTGATACGCCTGTTCATCAGACATGGTGGAGAATTCGGGATTCAGCAGGCCCTCGGAATACATGGTGTGCATCATGTCGATCAGCTCGCGATAGCCGGAATCCTTGGCAAGCAGGGGGCTGGCCCACTTTTCGCCGTCGAAGTAGAAATCGGTCTGGGCGTTGTTGATCAGGCCCAGGGTGCTCATGTAGTAGCTTTCGCCCCAGCCGTAGGTGAGGAAGGCAGCGCCGGTGGGATGGGCCGCATGATAGGCGCGCATGCAATCCAGCATTTCTTCCCAGGTGGTGGGAACCTCTTTGTTCAGCTCGGCCAGCGCGGTCAGGTTGACATAGTAGGTTTCATCGATGTAGTCGTTGGGCTCCACGTCGTTTACGCAGTAGAGCGCGCCCTCATCGGTGACCATGTTGGCAATCTGGGGATAGGTTTCCAGATAGCTCTTGAGGTTGGGCATGTAATCCAGGTAATCCATGAAGTTGAGGAAATAGCCCATATCGCCGTAGTTGGCCACCACATCGGGGGCATTGCGCAGCCAGACGATGTCGGGCAGGTCGCCGGTGTTGAGGAAGGTAGCGGTCTTGGTGTCAAAATCCGCCCAGGGGCCGGAGGACCAGGTGATGGACACATTGCCCAGCAGCGCCTTATAGGCCTGATAGGCGATGGAATCGCGGTTCTCGGTCAGGCCGAGATCGGCAGTGTAGCCCTTGTAGACGACTTCTTCGCCGGTATAGGGCAGCATGGATTCGGCCATCGCGGTGCTGCTCAGCAGCATGACAGCCAGCAGGAGAAGGGAAACGAGTTTCTTCATGACAGTGGTTCCTCCTATTCTATATTCTTCAAGCGGGCGCACCCGCAAGAATTCACGCCTTGATGGAGCCGACCAGAACGCCCTTGGCAAAATATTTCTGCATGAAGGGATAGACGCAGAGAATCGGCACGATGGTGATGATGGTGGCCGCCGCCTTGGTGGTGCGGCTGGAAATGGTGCGGAAATCCTTCAGCATCTGGGCGGTGGAGGCATCCTTGTAATCCATCAGCACCAGCAGGCGGCGCATCAGAAGCTGGATGGGATATTTGGTATCATCCCGCAGGTAGAGCAGCGCCGTCATGTAATCATTCCAGTAGCCCACGATGCTGAAGAGGGCAAAGGTTGCCAGCACCGCCTTGGAAAGCGGCAGCACGATCTGAAACAGAATGCGCACATGGCCCGCGCCATCCAGGCTGGCGGATTCCCGAAGCGATTCGGGAATGGACATGAAGAAGGTTTTAAAGACGATGACATTGTAGGCGGAGATGGCCCCCGGCAGGATCATGACCCAGATGGTATCGATCATGCCCAGGCGCATGATGGTAACATAGTAGGGGATCAGGCCGCCGCCAAAGAACATGGTGATCGTCAGCAGCACGGAGAAGAGCTTTCTGCCCCGCAGCGCCGGGATGGACAGGGGATAGGCCATGAGCGAGGTGGTCAGAAGCATGATGACCGTGCCGATGGCGGCGTATTTGATGGTGTTCCAGTAGTAAAGCAGCGTGCGGCTGTCGCTCAGCAGCGCCTTATACGATTCAAGGGAAAAGCCCTTGGGCCAGAGATAGACGGGCAGCGATTTCAGCTCCTGGGAATCGCTGAAGGAAAGCGCCATCATATTCAGCAGCGGATAGAGGAAGATGCACGAGAGAAGCACCATGATAATGATGAGAACCACATCGAAGGCGGTGGCTTTTTTGGTATTCATGTCATTTTCCTCCTTTCATCAGAACAGCGAGGTTTCGCTCAGCTTGCCGGTGACGGTATTGGCAATCAGCAGGAAGAACAGCGAAACCACATTGACCAGCAGGCCCACCGCGGCGGAATAGCTGGTATGGTTTCCGGCCGTTTCGATGCCGTAGCGGTAGACGTAGGTGTTGATCACATCGGCGGTGGAATAGGTGCGGGGGCTGTACATCAGCAGAATCTTCTGATAATCATTGCCCAGGATACCGGCAACGGCCATGATAAAGAGGATGCTGATGGTGGGCAGGATGCTGGGCAGGGTGATATACCAGATCTGCTGCCGGCGGGAGGCCCCATCCAGCACGGCGGATTCATACATTTCGGGATTGACCCCGGCGATAGCCGCCAGATAGATGATGGAGCTGTAGCCGATGCTCTGCCAGACGCCGGAGCCGATATAGAGCGAGCGGAAGGCAGAGGGCATCATAAAGAAATTCTTCCGCTCCATTCCCAGCGCGGCCAGCATTTCATTGACCGCGCCGTTATTCATGCTGAACATTTCCTTCATCATGCCAACAACGATGACCACGGAGAGGAAATAGGGCATGTAGGAGATGGTCTGCACCACCTTCTTAAAGCGCGGATAGCGGATTTCATTGAGCAGCAGCGCCAGGATGATGGGCGCGGGGAAGGAGATGATCAGGTTTTCAATGCCCAGGACGAACGTATTGCGGATGACGCGCCAGCAGAAGGGATCGGCAAAGAATGCCTGGAAATGCTTCAGCCCCACCCAGCCGGAGCCGAAGAAGCCGCCCTTGGGCGAATAATTTTCGAATGCGATCACCACGCCGTACATGGGCAGATACTTAAAGATAACCAGATTGATCAGCCCCGGAATGAGCATGACATAAAGAACCCAGTTGAGCCGAAGGTATTTTCGGGTTGACATATCCTTGGCGGCGGCGCGGCCTCCGCGCAATAGATCCTGCCGGTTCATCATTTCCTGTGACATGTGCTTCGTCCCCTCCCTGTGCTGCGCAAATGGCCGATTACTGAAATGCAATCCTGCATTTCCTGCCGATTGCCGTGTATAAATGCTTTGTATAGCCATATTACCACCGAAAATAACAAATTGTCCATATCGGAATTCTTACTTTCATTCGTGTTTTTACAGCACTTTGCGGCGAAAGGGGATAACCGGCGCCGTTTTCAGCCGCTGAAACTTGACAAAACCAGCCGCAGACGGCTATAATGAAAGCACAAAAATGCACAGATAACCTGTTGTAAAGAAGAGGAGCAGTGTATCCATGAAGAGCGGAACGAACCGGGGCAGGACGTTTTATCGGATCCTGGCATCGCTTCTTTCCTGTGTGCTGGCGATGGCGGTCATGGCCTCGGCGCTGATCGCCTATCAGAATCGGCGCAATGTGGAAACCCACACGGAGACGCTCGCCAACGCCATGCTCAATGGCGCTTCCCAGATCGATGCGTTCTGGTCCAATTCCGTTTCCTATATAAGTACGCTTGGCAGCAGCAATTTCTTGCTTCGTCTTTCCGCGCCGCTGCGGGCCAGCCTGCAGAGCGTATCCGAGGCCCAGAGCGCCATGACCAAGAGCCTCTCCTCCTTCCGCTCCAATACCGATTGCGCCCAGGAGGTCTTCATCTATTTATATGGAAATGATTCGCTGATTACGCCCCTGGGCATGACCCTGATCAATACTTTCTTTGCCAATCGCTATGTGGGCGATATTGAGGTGTTCCAAAGCATTCTCAAGCAGACGCATACCTTTGAATTAAGCGTGCTGCCCTTTGAATCGCTGGTGGACACGGGCACAACCTATGGCAATTCCAATCTGGTGCTGCTCCAGAGTATCTATGGCAATAACCGCGCCATCGGAACGCTGATGGTGCTATTGGACCCGGATGCGCTGGAGGAAACCATCAGCCGCTGCCTGACCCTGCCCAACAGCGCGGCCTATCTGCTGCTTGACGGCGTGCCCCTGGGCGGGGCGGAGAAATTGCCCCTGGAATCCATCCCGGAGGGCGAATATGCCCATTATGTGAAGGATTTGGGCGTGGTGGTGCGTTTGCCCTCCCATGTGGTATCGGGGCTGGAATATCTGGCCATTGATGCCGAGAGCAATGTGATGTCTGAAAACGGCCTGATTGTGCAGACGCTGGTGGTGATGCTTTCGCTGGCGACGCTGGTGGTGGGCGGCACGGCCTTCTGGGCGGCCCGCAGGCTGTATACGCCCCTCCGCACACTGCTTAATGAACTGGATGACCCGGTGGACGCGCATACGGATGAATACAATCTGCTGCTCAAATCGCTCCAGACGGTCAACAGCGATTATGCCGATACGCTGCATGCCCTGGATTCCTCCTCGCCGCTGGTGCGGGATGCGCTTTTGTACCGCATGCTGCGGGATGCGGCCTGTGAGGATGAAATGCTGCTGGAGCGGTATCTGCCCGCGCCCTTCCAGCAGGAGCATTTTTATGTGTTCGTTGCGGCGATTTCCTTTGCGGGCGAAAATCTGGCCCGGGAGGGCGTACCGGCGGCGAAATGGGCCCTTGCACGGCTGGAGCAGGCCCTGGGCATGCGGCTCTTATCCATGCTGCGCACCGGCGATGAGGAGCTGGCGCTGATCACCTATCCGCTTTCGCCCCAGGAGCATGAGCGCCTCTGCGGGGAGCTTGCCGCCCAATGCGCCGCGCTTGCGGAGGAAATCCCGGGCGGCATCGTCCTGTGCGCCTCCGGGGCGGGGGTGGCGCATATCCATTCCATCAGCGCCTCCTTCCGGGAGGCCCGGGAAGTGATTCGTCTGCGGCCCATCACCTGCGAATATGCCTTTTTGAAGGCATCCGGGGCGGAAAATTCGGAGCAGACGCTGCAGAAGCGCCTGCCGGCCGATTATATGCATACGCTTTCTGCGCTGCTGCGCGGCGGCGATTGCCAGAAGGTATGGGATTATGTGCAGGATCTATTGGAGCGCTGCCGTCAGCCCGATGTGACCGCCGCCCAGTATGTGAAGGTGGCCATTACGATCAATCAGCAATTATTCTGGGAGGCGGAGAGCCGTGCGGATTCGCTGGCCAGGAAGATGATCGAGCTGCGGGCCTCCCATGCGCTGATCCCGGCGGAGCAGATTGCGGGCATTCTCTACGATAATCTGCGCATCCTTTTTTCCGAGGAGGCGCCCCGGAGCGATACCAATGATGGCGACAGCATTACCCGCTATATTTCCGAAAACATCGCTGCGGGCGTTACCTTAAGCGGCGTGGCGAAGCAATTTGGCTACAACGCCAATTACTTTTCGCGCTATTTCAAGCAATTGACCGGCATGACCTTTACCTCCTATCTCAACCGAACGCGCATTGACCGCGCCTGCAAGCTGCTCAATGCCCAGGAGCGGCTCTCCATCAATGAGGTTGCGGGTCTCTGCGGCTTCAACAGCGCCGGTCAGTTCATTTCAACCTTTGAAAAACTCATGGGCATTACCCCCGGGGCGTATCGAAAGCTGCCCGTCATGGAGCGCAGAGGCGCGGAGGAATAGAGGGAAGGAACGGGATACGGGAAAATATATTGCGGGGGAACCACTTTTGAGTCAAAAGTGGTTCCCCCGCACCCCTTCCGAAAATCGAGGGAAGGAACAGGAATATTGCTGGAGGATGCTTTTGCGTCAAAAGTCCCCTCCCGCGCCCTCCCGAAAACCGGCTCTGGATGGCTCATGGCTGAATTTTGCCAAGTTGAATGCCAGTGAAGCAAATGAAACGGAGGGTTTGGTCTTCTCAAAATCTTATGCCCAAAAACCGGATCGGGATGGGGTATGGTTTGCTTTGGCATGGCTGAATATCGGGACGGCGAATGAAACCATACTCTGGTCTGCCCAAATCCCATGCTCCAAAACCGGCCCGGGATGGGGTATGGGTTGTTTTGACGTGGCTGAATGACGGAGCGGCAAAAAGGAATACCAATAGAAAAACAGCAATGTCTTCACGTTTGGCGAGGACATTGCTGTTTTGTTCTTGATTGCTTTTTTCTTTTTGCTGATCTGGCATTCAACACGGCAAAATTCAGCCATGAACCATCCAGAGTTGGTTTTCGGGAGAAAGTTTCTTTGAAGGCCAAAGCCTTCGCTTTCTTTGCGGATCTGGCATCCAACACGGCAAAATTCAGCCATGAACCATCCAGCGTTGGTTTTCGGGAGGGTGCTTTTGACGCAAAAGCATCCTCCCGCAGTAATTCGTTGCTCCTCCGGCTTTCGGAATGCGCGCGTCAGATGTCATTCATGACGGCCTGGTTTTTCTCCCGCTTTGCGTCCTGCGCAGCCTGAAGATCCGCATCGGTGAAGTATTTATAGCCAACGTTGATAGAATATTCGGCCTCCAAAATGGATGAGCCAGCAACATACTGAGCAATCTCGATCTTGACGTGGCTATCCTTGCCAAAGGTGTAATCCCACTCATCGTAGTCCCGCATGTCGCCGTAAGCACCGCACAAATCTAATAGCATGTACATCGTTACTGCATTCTCAAGTGCATTGCCGGTGATGATGTAGCAGGCATCATTGGTATAGCCCAGGGGAGAACCGTATTTTTCGGCCAGCGCTTTATAGATCTTGGAATAATCGCTGTCGCTGCTGTTCGCGCTGGTGCGGCGGGGCAAACTCCACACCACGTCTTCCAGCTTTCCATCATCATCAAAGTAATATACAATAGATACACCATTGATTCCCGCAACCGTTCCGTCTTTCGTTCCAAGCATCTGGTCATGACAATCGCCTGGGTTCCACTCCAGCGTTTCCTTGGCCTTGACCTGCTCCCTGGTATCGCCGAACTGCACCCCGTTGCGCAGTGTAAACCCCTCCTCCGCCATGGCGGGCAGCGCCAGCATGGCAAGGAGCGTCACTGCAAGAAAACCAGAAACGAGCCTCTTTCCCATGAAAAATTCCTCCTTTGAATTTGGGTTGGCCTCAGTATAACATATCTTTATCGAAAAATCAACGCGAAAGTAAAATAAATTCCACCATATACAGATAAAAAGCAAATAGAATATACTCAAACGTGGAAGGAGGCCCTGCGCATGGTGGAATTTGGAAGTCGGCTGCGCCAGCTGCGGAAGGACAGAAAACTGACCCAGCAGCAGCTTGCCGAGCTGATCGGCGTCAAAAACAGCGTCATCTCTTTCTATGAGGTGGGCGAAAGAACGCCATCGCCCGATGTGCTGCGCAAGCTGGCGCTGGCGCTCCATGTCACGGCGGACTATCTGCTGGGTATTGAGCGCGAGGCGACATTGGATGCCACCGGCCTGGATGAGGAGGATCGCCTGATCGTGCAGATGATGATCAGCCAGCTGCGAAAGAAAAATCAGCGATGATAGATCACGCCGCCTTGGCAGAAGAAGCGAAGGGGCGTTTTGTTTTTGGAAATAATGCCGGGCGGGCTGACCGATAGCGCATGCTTTTCCGATAGAGGGCAGGAATAATTGCATAAAAAGCGGGGGAAAATTGAAAAAAGCACTTGTCAAACGGGTACAAGATGTGGTATAATCCATCTGTTGTGTGACAAACGGGCGGTCCGCTGTGGGGCAATATGCCGCACATGAACGTCTATGAGGGAAGGAGGAACTATTCAATGAGCGAAATTATCCGTTCGATCGAACAGGCGCAGCTCCGTACCGATCTGCCCAGCTTCAACGTTGGCGATACCCTGCGGGTATTCGTTAAGGTTGTGGAAGGTAGCCGCGAACGTCTTCAGGCGTTTGAGGGTACTGTGATTGCCAAGCGCAACGGCTCCAGCCGGGAGACCTTCACCGTCCGCCGCGTTTCCTACGGCATCGGTGTGGAGCGTACTTTCCCGCTGCATTCCCCCCGTGTAGACCATATCGAGGTCATCCGTCGGGGCAAGGTTCGCCGCGCGAAGCTGTATTATCTGCGTGATCTGCAGGGCAAGGCTGCCAAGATCAAGGAAGCCGGCCGTCGGTAAGACAGCAAATCAGGCCATCCCGCAATGGGGTGGCCTTTTTTGTTTGAAAGCGGAAGCGGGAATATGTAAAATCTCGGAAAAACAGCGGAAGAAATGCCATGGGGCAGGGCGCGCCGGTTGAAAACGGGGCGGGTTTATGGTAAAATAAACAAAGGGCTCATGCGGAGGGTGGATGAAAAAACGCCGCTGGGCCGAGCTTTGAAGGGAGGCGCATTTCTTGCGTAAATTTCTGCTTTCCCTGGGCTGCATGATGCTGCTTTTGATCACGCCGGCCCTGGCCCAGACCTATACCTTTGAAGGGGTATATGCATCGGTTGATATTCCGGCGGATGTATATGAAACGGTGCTGACCCCGTATAATCTCAGCGCCAACAGCGCATGGCTTTCCGAACAGGGGCAGGATTATGATGCGCTGATCAATGCCTTTGAGGCGGAGGGCGTGCTGCTCAAGGCCTATGATGCGGAGGAGGGCCGCACGCTGGTCATTACGGCGCTGAAGGATCTGGATGCGCAGACCTATTTTGATCTGAATAATCAGGATGAGGATATGCGCCGGGAATACCGGGTATCCCATACGGATGGCAGCGCCTATGGCCTGCTGGGCTATTCCTATTCCTCTGCCAAATGGCGCAATTATGGCGGCAGCGAGCTGCGCTTTCTGCAGACCAAATATTCCCTGCGGCAGGAGGGGCAGGAGGTCTGCACCGGCTATCAGCGGCGCACCATCAGAAATGGCTATACCATCACCCTGGATATGCAGGTAAGGGGCCGGGCCGCCAGGGAGGCCGATGAAAAGGCGCTGGAAAAGATCATGGATGCTTTCCGGTTTACTACCATTCTGCCCATGCCGGAATTGCCCATCAAGCTGGCGCTGACCAGCGCGCCGCCCGCTGAAACCAACGAAGAAACCTTTACCATCAAGGGAACCACCGCCAAGAAGGCCAAGGTGACCGCCACGATTTTCTCCCTTGGCGCAAGCGGCAGCAAAACCTTTACCGATACCGCCGAATCAAACGGCAGCTTCAGCATCAAGGTGACGCTGCCTTCTCAGGGCGTTTATTCCCTGACGCTGACCGCCGAGGCCGAGGGCGCGATTACGGCCCAGCGGATGTATTCCATCACTTTCCAGAAGGGCATGCTGCCCGTGGATCTGACGCTGACCCCTGCCGCAGCGCTGGGCGATACCACCAAGGTATCGGGCAGCACCATTTCCGGGGCGAAGACCCAGGTGGCCGTTTCCGGGCCGGTCAATATCACCAAATCCAGCACGAAAAAGGATTTCAGCATCGAAATCGATACCAGCGCCGAGGGCACCTATCAGTTCGTGGTGACGGTGACCAAGAAGGGGCTGGATGACCGGGTGTTTACCTTTACCGGCGTGCGGGCCTACAGCGAAATCGAACGGGTGGATAAAATTAAGGCCCAGGCCAAGAAAATAGCCTACGAAAACCTCCAGAAAACCTCCAATGAGGGGAAAACGGTGGCCCTGACCGGCTATATTACCGAAATCGTGCCCAGCACCGGGGAATGGGTGATGACCTTCGCGCTGACGAAAACGGGCGAAAAATATAAGAATATTACCTACGTCATCTGCGAGGATGAGCCCATCTATCAGGAGGGCGATAAGGTAAAGCTCTATGCGCGGGCCGCCGGCTCCTATAGCGTGCTGGAGGCCGATAACAACCTTAAGAATTATCCGCGCCTGGAAGCCTATTTCTTCGAGGCAGCGGAGTAAGGAAGCCATTGAGGGACGGGGACGGGGAAAATATTGCGGGAGGATGCTTTTGCGTCAAAAGCACCCTCCCGCACCCTCCCGAAAACCGGCTCTGGATGTTTCATGACGGAATATAACCAGGTTGAATGCCAGAGCAGCAAAAAAGAATGGCGATAGGGAAAAACAGCAATGCTTTCGCGTTTGGCGGCGCATTGCTGTTTTCTTTCTCCCTGCCTGTTTCCTTTTGCTTCACTGGCATTCACGCAGGTATTTGTTTTTGTTCCATCCAGAGGTGGTTTTCGGGTGGGTGCGGGGGAACAACTTTTGACTCAAAAGAGGTTCCCTCGCAAAAATATCCCCCATTTCTTCCCCGTTCCTGGTTACAGCAGCAGGATCACGGGGCTTTCCTGGTTTTCGCGGTAGATAGAGAATTTATTGCCGATGCACTGCACAGGGGCGGCATTCACCTTTTCGCACAGGGCCTGGCAGGCCTCCCGGGCGGTAAGGGGCGCGCCCCGCTGCACGGAGCATTTGATCAGTTCCCGGGCCTCCAGGGCATCCCAGGCCTGTTTAGCCACCGCATCGGTAATACCATCCTTGCCGATATAGAGGATGACGGGCAGCGTATTGCACATGGAGCGCAGCTGCGCCCGCTGTTTACTGGTCAATTCAAGGCTCATATGGCGATCTCCTTTATTGGTTTATTCCACAAAATCAAATTCCATATCGTCCATGCGGACGATGCTGCCCTCCTGGGCCCCGGCCTTGCGCAGGGCATCGATGATGCCGGTTTTGCGCAGGGTGCGATGGAACCAGTTGAGGGATTCCTCATCATCAAAATTCACGCTGTCCAGCAGCTGCGCCACGGCGCTTCCCGAAACCACGAAAACGGGGCCATCCCGATCGATCTGGAAGCCGCCGGCCTCCAGCATTTCGGGCATCATTTCCTCCTCGGCGAAGGGGGCCATGGGGGGGAGGGCGGAAAGCGTAGCGGAAACGCAGTTCATCAGCTCCTCAAAGCCCTGGCGGGTGGCGGCACTGACGGGGAAGATGGGATAGCGATCGCCGATATGCTCCTTGAGCATTTCATAGCCGGTCTGCCCATCGGGTAGATCCATTTTATTGGCGGCAATGATCTGGGGACGATTGGCCAGATCGCCGTAGCGGAGCAGCTCCTGATTGATCTGCTCATAATCCTCCACGGGATGGCGGCCCTCGCTTCCGGCGGCATCAATGACATGGAGCAGAAGCCTTGTGCGCTCCACATGCCGAAGGAAATCATGGCCCAGGCCCGCGCCCTCGCTGGCGCCCTCGACCAAGCCGGGAATATCCGCCATGACGAAATCCTGGCCATGATGGCGCACCATGCCCAGATTGGGGGTGAGGGTGGTGAAATGATAATTGGCGATTTTGGGCCGGGCCGCCGTCACCACGGAAAGAATGGTGCTTTTGCCCACATTGGGAAAGCCCACCAGCCCCACATCGGCAATGGATTTCAGCTCCAGAATAAATTCATGCCGCTCGGTTTTGATGCCGGGCTTGGCGAAATTGGGGGCCTGACGGGTGGGCGTGGCAAAATGCTGATTGCCCCAGCCGCCGCGGCCGCCGCGCAGGAGAATCTTGGTGCGGCCCGCCTCATACATATCGGCCACCACAACCCCTGTCTCCTTATCGCGAACCACCGTGCCCACCGGCACCTTGACCGTCAGATCGGCCCCGCGCTTGCCCTGGCGGCGATCACTGCTGCCATCCACGCCGGCCTCGGCCTCATATTTGCTGCGGAAGCGGAAATCCAGCAGGGTATGCATATTTTCATCGGCGTACAGCACCACATCGCCGCCGTGGCCGCCATCGCCCCCATCGGGGCCGCCGTTCTGAACGAATTTTTCCCGGTGAAAGGAAACGCAGCCGTTTCCGCCGTTGCCTGCCTTGGCGATAAAGGGCGCGCGATCAACAAAAGATGCCATGGGATCCCTCCTACAATTCCTGAAACCATTCCATTATAGCATGAACCGGGAAGCAATTGCAAGAATTTCGGCCGATTTCCCAAAAGAAAGACCGCCGCAGATGATTGCATGCGGCGGCGAAGGGGCTGCGCGATTTTACAGGCCGCGGGCCTGCTCCGGGGCGATGGTCTCCCAGGCGATGACATTGATCTGCCCGGGGAGGGAAAGGGTCATGACGCCATTAAACCAGATGCTGATGCTTTCGTTCAGCGCGGGCAGGGGCATATCCGCCGGGAAGCGGGCCAGCACCTCATTATGGGTTTCGGTCTTGATGAGGGCCGTGCCTTCCTCGGCATCAATGCTGATGACCTCGCCGGTCAGGGGCGCAGTTCCCTCCAGATCCTGCACATAGAGCGCGCCGTTTTCATCCACGGTGACAAGATAGGCCAGGGTCTTTTCGGGCTTGCCCTCCCAGGCGCGCAGAGAATGGAAGAGGATGATGGTTTCGCCGGGAGCGGCGGCGGTGATTTCAAAGGAATGGATGCCGCCCTGGCCCAGGGCCTCCTCCTGGCTTTCGGCGGGGATATATTCGCCCTCCTGGCTGGTCAGGGTGACCACGCCCTCCTTGAGCAGGAAGGCGCTCCAGGTATAGCCGGTGGTGGGATTGGCATCAAAGGAAAAGACGGCGGAAGCGGCCTTGGGGGGATAAATGGTGAAGGGGGCGGCGGGGGCATCCTCGGCCAGAGCGGCGGAGCAGCAGAGCATCAGGGCAAAAAGAATGGGGAGAATTTTTTTCATGTTCGGTTCCTCGCTTTCTGGTCCGGTCTTTTTCTTTTTCATCTTCCGGACATTATCTTAGACGGAGCGGCGGCAAAAAGGTTCCATAAAAAAATGAACTTTTTGAAAAAAAGTTTTTTTCTTCTGCCGCCCGGGCAAACGCGCCTTGCGATATGCGCCGAAAAATGATATACTTTCCTTATTCATTCCATTTTATTCTATTCTGTAAGCGAAAAAGGAGATTAGGATGCAGTATTCAGATATTGCCGCCCTGGCCCGGCGGGTAAAGGAAAATGTGGGAAGGGTGATTATCGGCAGAGAGGAGCAGATGGATCTGATCCTGGCGGCCATGATTGCCAGGGGCCATGTGCTGCTGGAGGATGTGCCCGGGACGGGCAAAACCGTCATGGCCCGGAGTCTGGCCAAATCCATTTCCTGCGCCTTTTCCCGGGTGCAGTTTACCCCCGATCTATTGCCTGCCGATATTACGGGCATGAGCGTATACAGGCCCCAGACGGGGGAATTTGAATTTGTGCCCGGGCCGGTATTTACCAATATCCTGCTGGCGGATGAAATCAACCGCGCCACGCCCCGCACCCAATCCGCCCTGCTGGAATGCATGGAGGAAAGGCAGGTAACGGAGGGCGGCGTGACCAGAGAGCTGGATGCGCCCTTTCTGGTGATTGCCACCCAGAACCCGGTGGAAACCCAGGGCACCTTCCCGCTGCCGGAGGCGCAATTGGATCGCTTCCTGATCCGGCTGAGCATGGGCTATCCCGATGAAAAGGAGGCCCTTAGGCTCATGCAGCGCTTTATCCGCAATAGCCCCCTTGAGACGCTTTCGCCGGTGGCCGGGCAGGAGGAAATGCTGGAGGCACAGCGGCTGTATGCCCAGTGCCAGGTTTCCGTGCCGGTGATGGAATACATGGCGGCCATCTGCCAGGCCACCCGCAATGAGGAAAAGACCCAATTGGGGGTATCCCCCCGGGGGCTATTGGCGCTGCTGCGCATCTGCCAGGCCTATGCCGCCATTCAGGCGCGGGATTATGTGATCCCCGATGATGTGAAGCGCCTGGCGGTGCCTGTGCTGGCCCATCGGGTGATTTTGCGGGGATTATACGGCAAGAGCGGGCAGAATGAAGCGTTCATCCGGGAAATTCTGGAGCGGATTCCCGCGCCCACCGAGGATGCAAGATGAACGGCTGGGTATTATTGCTGGCGCTGCTTATGCTGATGCTTATTCAGCATGCGGTGCTGAAATGCTTTGGGCTGCGCGGGCTGAAATATACCCGGCATTTTGCCCGGAAAACGGCCTTTGAAGGGGAGAAAACGGAACTGGTGGAGATCATCCGCAATGATCGGCCGCTCTTTATCCCCTGGCTCAGGGCCGAATCCCGGATTTCGCCGCATCTGCGCTTTGGGCGGCAGGAGAATCTATCCGTAAGCGGCGAGCGCTTTCACCGCAGCATTTTTACCCTGCGCCCCTATCAGCAGATTACAAGGCGGCATATCGTGCATCTGAATCACCGGGGCGCATATGACGCGGGCAACGTGGCCCTGACCCTGGGGGATATTGCGGGCATGGACGGCGGGGAGATTGAATTATACACCCCGGCGGAGATTCTGGTGTATCCGCGCCTGCTTTCCAGCGAGGAAATGCCCCTGCCGGTATCCCGGCTGCAGGGGGATCTGATCGTGCGGCGGCATCTGATGAGCGATCCCTTTCTGATCAGCGGCATCCGCCCCTATCAGCAGGGGGATCAGCAGCGGGATATTCATTGGCCCGCCACGGCGAGAACGGGCAATCTGCAGGTAAAGACCCATGATTATACCGCCGATACCCGGCTGCTTGTGATTATCAACAGCCAGATGAGCGAAAATCAATGGGGCGATCTGATGGATTATGAGCAGGATGTGATTGAAAACGCCATTTCCATGGCGGCCTCCCTCTGCGTCCGGGTGCTGAGAGCGGGCGTGGCGGCGGGCTTTGCCGCCAATATGCCCATGGGCAAAAATGATTCCACCACTCTGCTTCTGCCTGAAAGGCATGCTGCCCGGGAGGAGGAATTGCTTTCCGCCTTTGCGCGGCTGGAAATCAGGCGCACCCGGAATTTCTATTCCTTCCTGGAGGATTTATCCTTCCTGCGGGGCACGGATATCCTGCTGCTTTCGGCCTATACCAGCCCGGGAGTGGAGGAAAAGCTGAGCCAGCTGCGGCTGCTTGGCAATACGGTTACGTTGTATCTAATGGGGAAGGGGGCGGGAAAATGAAGGAAAGGATCCGCATTTTTCCCATGAAGGCGCTTTCTGCCCTTTCGCTGCTCCTGGGCTTTTCTTCCCTGTTTTTTCTGCTGGGGCGGTATTTTCTGCCGGAAAACCGGCTGCTTTGGTATCTGTTTCCGGCGGGAACCTTTATCTGGAGCCTGCTTGGCTATCTTTTCCCGGGAAAAGCGCGGGCTATCTGGGCAGGCGCGGGCATGGCGCTGCTTCTTGCGGTGGCCTGGCTGGTGATTGCGCCCATTTCCGCGGCGGGGCTTACGCTGGCCATTCCCTGCGCGGCGATAATGATCCTGCTGCCGCTGGGCTGGGGCCGCCCGCTCTGGAGCGAATGGCACATGGGCATTTGGGCCGGCGGGGTGATCCTGCATCTGATTGCGTATTCTTTGGGGCGGCGGGAGGATTTTTCCGGCATTTCCGGGCCGCTTTCCCTCTGCTTTGCCCTGTATGCCTTCCTGCTTCTGATGACGCTGAATCGCCAGGGCCTGCGCACCGGGATGCATGACCGGGAAAAGGCCCCGCCCGCCCTGCGCAGGCGCAATCGTCTATTGGTGCTGCTATTGTTTCTCCCGGCGCTGCTGGCCTCCATGTGGGGGCTCCTGGGGCAATGGCTGGATGCGCTCTGGAATGGCATCAGGATGTTTATCGGACGGGCGATTGAATGGCTGCTTTCGCTGTTTGCCCGGGAGGGAGAGGAGATTATCCCCGGCGCGGCGGAGCCAGAGGGCGATATGCTGCTGGGCCTGGGCGAAAGTGCAGAGCCAAGCGCGCTGGCTAAACTAATGGAGAAAATCGCCGTCTATGCGGCCGGGATCATTCTCATCGCGCTGGCGATTTTCGTCTGCATTTTCCTGTATCGGCAATTGCGGCGGCTGATCCGCTATCTTATGGAGCGGCTGCGCCGCTATGCCCGGGCCGCCGGCGAGGATTATGAGGATGAAACGGAAAGCACCCTGAATCTGGATGAAAAGGCCCAGGCGTTTAAGGAAAAAATGCAGAAGCTATGGGCAAAGGGGCAGCGGGAGCCCGCCTGGCAGGAATTGAGCGGCCGGGAGAAAATCCGCAGGCTGTATCGGCGCTTTATGCAGAAAAAGCCCGAGGCCCGGGGCATGACCGCCCGGGAGGCCCTGCTTCAGCAGCAGGATTGGCCCCGGGAAAGGGCGGAGGAATTTGCCGCGCTGTATGAAACGGCCCGCTACAGCGATCATGCGGTATCGGGCGAGGCGGCAGACCGGCTGCGGGAAAAAATGCGGTAACAGAAAAAACGGACTCCCGGCGCGGCATGCGCGGAGCCCGTTTTTTGTGATGCTTCAGGCGGGAAACAGCGGCGTGGAAAGATAGCGATCGCCGGTATCGGGAAGCAGCGCCACGATGGTTTTGCCCGCATTTTCCGGGCGCTTTGCCAGTTCAATGGCGGCAAAGGCGGCAGCGCCGGAGGAGATGCCCGTCAGCACGCCCTCTTTTTTCCCGATGAGGCGGCTGGCGGCAAAGGCATCTTCATCGGTTACGGGAATGATTTCGTCATAGATTCCCGGCTCCAGCACCTGGGGCAGAAAGCCTGCGCCGATGCCCTGAATGGCGTGGGGCCCGGCCTTGCCTGCCGAAAGGAAGGGGGAGGAGGCGGGCTCCACCGCCACGATCCTGACGGTTTTCTTCCGCTCCTTCAGATAGCGGCCCACGCCGGTGATGGTGCCGCCCGTACCCACCCCGGCCACAAAAATATCCACCTGGCCATCGGTATCATCATAAATTTCCGGGCCGGTGGCGGCATAATGCGCCCCGGGATTGGCGGGATTGACGAACTGACCGGCCAGGAAGCTGTTATCTGTTTCGGCGGCTATTTTTTCCGCCTGGGCGATGGCTCCCTTCATGCCCTGGCTGCCCTCCGTCAGCACCAGCTCTGCGCCATAGGCCTTCATAAGCTGGCGGCGCTCCACAGACATGGTTTCGGGCATCACGATGATTACCCGATAGCCCCGGGCGGCAGCCACGGCGGCAAGGCCGATGCCGGTATTGCCCGAGGTGGGCTCGATGATAACGGAGCCGGGCCTGATCAGGCCGCGCCTTTCGGCATCCTCGATCATGGCCAGGGCCACCCGATCCTTCACCGACCCGGCGGGATTCAAATATTCCAGCTTGACAAGAAGCCGGGCCTTCAGCCCCAGGCTTTTTTCGATCTGACAAAGCTCAAGCAGCGGGGTCTTCCCGATTAATTGCGCGGCGGATGTATAAATTCTGGCCATGCGGCGGTTCCCTCCTTGCGTTTCTTTCTGCACAGGCCGTGCCAGCGGTACAGGCGAAAACAGTATAGCACAAAAAGCGCTCCGGTCAAGCGAGAATGGGCTTTTTGTGCAGAAAAAAACGGGAAAGCGGCCGCGGGGGCGCGCCTTCCCGGAGAAAACCAATTATTTGACAACCTCCATCTTGCCCGTTTGGATCGAGCGCAGGGCGGCATCCATGGCAGCCATGGCATCCAGATTCAGGGCAGGGGAGAGCATGGGATGCACTTCGCCGGTTTCCAGCGCATGCAGGAATTCATGGGCCAGATCCTGTCTTCCCGCCTCAAAGGGCTTGGGCTCAAAGATCTTTGGCGGGGTTTTCTGATGGCGCTGGGTATAGAGGGCTACATTGGTGCCGTAGCGATCGGTAACCAGGGTGCCCTTTTCGCCGTAGAGGATAGGGCCGGTGGGGATGCCGCCGGAGGCATAGGTGGCCCAGGTGCCCTCCAGCAGGGCGCGGGCATGGGGGAATTTCAGCACCACCGTGGCATGATCCTCAATATCGGCAAACTGGGCGCGGATATTGGTGGCCATGCAGAAGGCACCGGAGGCCTTTTCGCCCAGAATCCAGCGGGAAAGATTGCAGCCATAGCCGATATAATCCATCACGCCGCCGCCGCCATAGCGCCGGTGATACCACCATTCGTGCAGCATTTCCTCCTCGGTCAGATTCTGACCGTAGGAGAAGGGGCCCAGGGATTCGGCATTGGTATAGGAGAAGCGCTGCAATTCGCCGATGATGCCGGAGAAGGCCAATTCGCCGATCAGACGGAAGGGCGGGAACCAGGCGGTGGGCCAATTGATGATGAAGATGGCGTGATGCTTCCGGGCGGTATGGCACATCATGGCCGCCTCGTTATAATTCATGGCAAAGGGCTTTTCCACGATGACATGAATGCCGCGGCTGAGGGCATCGCAGATCACCTGGCAATGGAAGGAGGTTTCGGTGGCCACGATGACCAGATCGGGCTGATCATCCAAAAGCTCCTCAATGGAGGCATAGGCCCGGATGGGCGCGCATTTTCTTACGATTTCATTGCGCACCTGGGGATGAGTGCTGCCCTTTTCACAGATGGGGACAAGATCGGTCTTTGTATCCGCATAGCCCATGAATTCAAATTGCTCGGGCATTTTGAGGAAGGAATCCACCATGGTTGTAATATGCATCTGACCAAAGCCAATGACGCCAACCTGATATTTTTTCATCATTTTGATCATCCTTTCGAAAAAAATGGCTCCTTTACGCGCCCAGCAGGAAGCGATCCACCACCAGCTGGCGGAATTCGGGAGAGAGACTGACAAAATAGGCGGTGAAGCCCGTTACGCGCACCACCAGATCGGGATAGGCATCGGGATTCTTGTGGGCCTGCATCAGCTTATCTGCATCCAGCACATTGATATTGATCAGCGTGCCGCCCATATCGCAATGGGATTTGATGAGGCGAAGCACCACATCCACGCCGCCCTCGCTTTCGGTAAGCTGGGGATCAAATTCCAACTGCAGGGGCGCGGTATTGCCATAGCCGCATTGGACGGAGGCGATGCCGTTTGCCTGGGCGGTGACGGCCCCATCCTTGCGGAAATGGGGATTGGGATTGGCCCCGTGGGAGATGGGTTCGCCAGCCCGGCGACCATTGGGCATGGGGCCCACGGCCTTGCCGTATTCGATGCTGCGGGCCCAGCTGAACCAGCCGGGCACCAATTGCCGCCCCGCAGGCATTTCCTGCCCGCGCACGATGCGCACCCAGGATTCGGTGAGCTTTTTCGCCCATTCATCGGATACCGTGCCGCCCTGGCAATAGCGGGGGGCGCTCTGCATCATGGCATGGATGCGCTCATCGGCGAAATCATCATGCAGCGCCTGATAAAGCTGATCCCAGGTAAGGGCCTTTTCCTGCTCGATGCGGGTGACGATGGCCCCGAAGGAATCGGCTACCACGGCCAGCCCGGCCCCATCCACGCCGATGGTGAAAAGCTCGGCGCACTGGGTAATATCCAGGCCCTTTTCAATGGTGCCGTGCATCATCAGGTTCATGACCAGTTCGGGGGTGACCTCCCACTGATGATCGATATGATGATTGATCCCGGCGGCGATGGTTTCCACCGCGATTTTCAGATGCTGCTGGTAGATTTCATACAGCCGGGCGGAGGATTTTTCGCTTTCCTTCTCCATATCGATCAGGGCCTGCTCCAGCACCTTGGCTACATTGACCTTGACCGTATCATTCATGGGATATTCCTTCCCGGGCACGGCCATCCAGTTGCAGCCCACGGCGATGCGCTCCCGGGCGGTTTTCTTATCCACGCCGCAGCGCATATAGCCCTCCGCCAGGGGCTTATCGCCGCAGAAGCGGGGATAGCCGTTGCGATTGCGGAAGAGACATTCCACCGCCCGGCGCAGGAAGGCGGGATCGCAGTTATCATGCACCCGCACGGTGAGATTGGCGGAAATATTGATGGCCTCGGCAGCATCCAGGCAGAGATAGGAAAGATGATTGGTCAGATCCTGATCATTTTCATCCACGCCGGAAAGCTGATAATAATGGGGATCGATGAGCAGCAGATTGGCGATGAGGAAGACGGCGGTTTCATCATCCAGCCTGCCCTCAGCCACATCCTTTTCATAGAAGGGAAGAAGCAATGTATCCAGCTGGAAGCCCGCGCCATCCCGGGTATAGACCCGGGCGCAGCAATTGAAATGCGCCACCCACTGGCAGGCCTCCTGGAAGGTTTTGGGCGCGCCCAGACGGATATTTTCGTTGGTTTCCAGCATCTTTTCCAGGCTCGCACGGATTTCGGGGCGGCTTTCCGTTTCGAGCAGCCGCTTGATTTCGGCGATGTGGCGATCCACAAAGCGGATCATGGCCCAGACGGTGCGCTCCTCCGCATCATAGAAATCCTCATGGCCGGGATTGATGCTGCGGTATTTTTTGATTTTTTCCAGGAAGCCGCCAAAGCCCAGGGACAGGCCGATGCGGTAATCGCAGGCGAAATGGGCGTCGCTGTCGATGCCGGTGGTCAGATTATATTTTTTCTGCAGGGGCTTTAAATGATCATAGGGGAAGCGCTTTTCATCCCAGCGCTTGCTCCATTGGGCGGTTACGCCCTGATTGGCAAAATCCCGGTTCTTGATATCCTCTTTGCGCCATTTGGGCATATAATGAATATCGCCCCGGTAATTGACCAGCATATCCCGCCAGCGCCCGCAGAGCATCTCCATGGGATCCACATAGGGGGCGTGGGCATCCATGACCCGGCAGAAATTTTCGCACATATCCCGATAGCCATAGAAGCTGCCGTTTTCGCTGGTATAAACGGCATCCACATGATAGCCCTTGGGCAGCGGCACGGTGCCAAAGTCATCCAGATCGGTAAAGCCGTTCTGCTTCCGCTTTTCCAGGGTATGCCTCAGCTTCGTTTCCCGCATGGCGGCCAGACGGTCTTTATAAGTCAGCATAGGCTTTCAGCTCCTTCATCAGCTGTTGTGAGGGAATTTCAAAGGTACGCTCCACCCGGCCGGCGGCCCGGCCCTTTTCCACACCCAGGGGATGATAGGGGAGCAATTCCGGCCCGCGGGCATTTTTCAGCGTTTTGACGAATGCGCGGATGGCCAGGATGCTCTCCTGATCGGCATTGACCCCGGGAATCACCGGGGTATGCACAAGGATGGGCACATTCAGCGCATCCGCCTGGCGGAAATGCGCCAGAATCGCCTGATTGGAAACGCCGGTAAAGGCCTGGTGCATTTCATCATCCATGAGCTTGATATCCGCCATGATCAGATCCAGCCTGGCAAGAATTTCAGGCTGCAGCACGATCATGGAGGTTTCAATGGCGGTGCCGATGCCCTCCTGCTTACAGGCGTCAATCAGCGCGTTTAGGAATTCGGGCTGGCATTGGGGTTCGCCGCCGGAAAAGGTGACGCCCCCCATTTCGCCATAGTAGGCCCGATCCATCAGGATTTCCTGCATCACCTGATCAACCGTCATTTCTCTGCCGCAGATTTCCCGGGCCCCGGTATAGCAGCCGCTTTCGCACTGACCGCAATGGATGCATTTATCGGGGTAGAAGAGGGTTTCCGGGGCGAAGGAGATGCATTCGGGATTATGGCACCAGGCGCAGCGCAGGGGGCAGCCCTTAAAAAAGACCACCGTGCGGATGCCCGGGCCGTCATGGGTGGAAAAGCGTTCAATATCGGCAACGATGCCGCTTACCATTGAATTTCCACCCGCTTTTTATTTTCCGCCGATTCAATTTCGGCATCGAGCAGCTTCATGACCCGCAGATTCCATTCCAGGCTGGTCATTTTCAGCATGGGCACGCCCTTTTCCTTGCAATAGGCGTAATGATCGGGCAGATTGGCGATATGCTCGGGCACGGGCAGATCGGAAAGCACCTGATCATTGGCGTAAATATCCATGAAATGCACTTCCTGATCGGGGGTGCAATAGATCACGCCGTTTTCGCAGTAATAAATGGGGGCCACGGGCAGCACCTTCTGGGGCGTCGTCCATGTGCCCTCCATGACGCCCATGGAGGCCTTGTATTCGATGATGGCGGCCTCGTTATCGGGGGCATCCATAAAGGGCATGGTGTAATTGCCCTGGATGGCGGTGACGGCCAGGGGCAGATCATCATCCTGCCGGGCCAGCGTATTATAATAGCAGCCGTAGCAGCCGATATCCAAGAATGCGCCGCCGCCGGTTTCCCGCTTATACCACCAGGTGGAGGCCCGCTCCTCATCGGTCATTTCCTGGGCGGTGGCGGATACGCCCCGGTGGCGCGCGCCCTTGCCCAGGGGGCCGGTATGGCCGTTGATATAATAGCATTTGAGCAGCCTGCCCGCGATGCCGCTTTCAAGGGCCGCCAGCTGGCGATGGATATAGGGCCGCCAGATAACGGGCCAATTGACCATGGCCTCAATGCCGTTTTCCCGGGCCAGGGCGGCAATCTCCGCCGCATCCGCATAGGAAACGGACATGGGCTTTTCGATGCAGATGTTCACATGTCGTTTGGCGCACTCCCGGGCTACCTCCAGCTTGCGGTAATTTTCGCAGAGCAGGAAGGCCATATCGGGCTTTAATTCCTCCAGCATGGCCACATAGCAGTCATAGGGCTGCAGCTTCAGCTTTTCGCTGTTATTCTTCAGATTCCAGGCCCGGGTATAGCGGGCATCGGTTTTTTCGGGGGTAGGGGCGGGCACATCGGCAATGCCTACCACCTCAAAGGCGGGCTGGCCCATCAGATATTCCACGATTTCATTGACATGCATATGGGCAAAGCCAATCACCACGGTGCGGATTTTCTGCATGGCGTATTTCCTCCCTTTCTTACAGCTCGGCGGCGGAAACCTCGCGGCCCATTTCGGCGGAGCGATAGAAGCATTCGATGGCCTTGGTGACCTCCAAATTCTGGGCCTTGGTGATCAGGTATTCGGCCTTGCCGTCCAGTACATCCAGAATATGGCGATACATATAGCGATGCTGCTCAAAGGGCACGCCCTTGTATTTGCCGTTGTCAAACCACTTCATTTTGGTTTCGGCCTGATAATTGCCTACGTTCTTATAGAGCATTTCGTTATTGACGGAAAGGCCGCCCTTATCGCCGCAGATGACCATATCCAGATTGGTGGTGGGCAGATTGATGGCCCAGGAGAATTTGAAATTGACGCTCATGCCGGTATCAAGCCGCATAAAGCCGGTGGAGAATTCCTCCACATTGAATTCATGATAGTCATAGGGACGGGGGGTAAAGGTGCCGTCATAGGCGCCGGATTCGGCGATGCTGATGAGGACATCTTCGCCCTTACAGCCGATCTTGCGATAGGCGCTGCCGCTGACGGAAACCACCTTGGGATCGCCGCAGATCCAGAGCAGGGAATCCAACAGATGCACGCCCAGATCGCAGAAGGGGCCGCCATGATTATGCTCCTTCATATGGAACATGCCCCAGGTGGGGATGCCGTAGCGGCGGATGAATTCCACATCGGCAAAGTAGGGCGCGCCCAATTCGCCCGCATCCACCAGCTTCTTGGACTGCTGCATATAATTGCGCCAGCGCATGCACTGGCAGGGGAAGAGATGCCGGCCCATGGCCTTGGCGGTATCCCACATTTCCTGGGCATCCTTGAGGGTAACGGCCAGGGGCTTTTCACAGGCCACATGGGCGCCGGCCTTGAGGGCCTTGATCGTCCATTCCTTATGATGCACGTTGGGGGTGCAGACGGCCACGAAATCGGGGCTGAGTTCATCCAGAAGCTGCTGGGGATCCACATAATACTTGGGCACATGATGGCGCTGGGCGGTTTCCCGGGCGGCCTCCTCCCGGATATCGGCCACGCCGACCACCTCGATCAGGCCCTCTTCACGCAGGATATTGAGGATGGGAAAATGGGCGGCATTGGCGATCATGCCGGTGCCGATGACGGCGACGCGAAGCTTTTTCATGGTGATTCTCTCCTTTAATACACGTTTTTATGATGCGTTTTAGAAAATCAGAAGGTGGTTTTCAGCTCCACCGAGCCGCCGGTCTTCAGGCATTCCTCGATGGCGCACATGATTTCCAGCACATGGCGGGCATGTTCTGCATTCAGTACGGGGCGCTTATGCTGCTCCTCCGCCTCGATCAGATCGCGCAGCAGGCAGCACTGGGAGGAGAGCTTCCGGGGCGGATCGACCCATTCCATGGGCTGAATCCAGCCGCGGATGCCCCGTTCGGGAGAATCAATGTATACATCGGGCTGGGGATTGGTCATATAGGGCTTGGTGACGGCGATGGTGCCCAGATCGCCGAAAATCTCCAGCTGCGGGGCCTTGGAGGCCTTCTGGGAGAAGCCGGAATCAATGAAGCCGATGCGGTTATCATCAAATTCCAGAGAGATCAGATATTGATCGGGCATTTTATCGGCGCTGATGGGCTTGCCGTCAAAGACGCCGCTGCGCACGGGGCGCACAGGCGTGGTGCAGGCAGCCACGCAGGTCACCTTCCGGGCCGGGCCCATCAGGTAGGTCACCTGCTGAATGCCATGCACGCCCATATCCACCAGCGCGCCTGCCCCGGGCTCAAAGAACCAGGAGGGATCGGCATCCCGGAACTGGAAGTATTCCGGGCCGCCATGGCTCATATTGCTCTTGGCATAATAGGGCCGGCCGATGGTGCCGTTTTCCATCATGCGCTTGATGATATTCAGGTCATAGCGCATGTTATGGATGGGGGCGCAGACAAACTGCACGCCCATTTTCCTGGCGGTTTCGATCTGTTCGGTCATCATTTCCACGGTGGGGGCCGCGGGCTTCTGGGAAATCAGATGCTTGCCGTGGGTCAGCGCCGCCATGTTGATCTCATGATGCGCCTGAATGGAGGCGGCATCGATGATGATCTCCACCTCGGGGCATTTCTCCAGCAGCTCATGCACGCTGGCATAATGATGGGGAATGCCGTATTTTTCGCAGGCAGCGATGGCACGCTCCTCTACGATATCCGCCGCGGCGATGCAGACCGCGTTTGCCTCTTTGCTGATGTTTGGAAGATATTGCCCATTGGCAAAGGTGCCACAGCCGACTACCGCGACCTTCCAGGTCTTCTTTTCCATTGCGCTCATCCTTTCACCTTGACAAAATGGAAGATTAAAATCAGTATTTGCCCTGTTCGAGCTATTGACATTTTATCATGAATCGATATACTTGAAAATGCGCAATGTTCTCATAGTTATGGATTTTATTATCATTTTGGAGGGAATATGATCTATCGCTTCGGATTGGAGAGCTTTCCCCGGGCGGCCCGGGCGTATGTGGTGGTGCGGCGCACGGTATGGCAGGTGGCCGATCCCTATCATATCCTCCTGTTTATTCAGAAGGGCGGCTGCCGGATCGAGGTAAACGGCCGGGAGTATCCCCTTGCGGCGGGGGATTTTTTCTTCCTGCCTGCCAATACCATGTATGTGCGCAGACCGGAGGGCGATGATTTCTGCACGATTTTCTATGCCCATTTCCTGATGCCCCAGGCCGAAACCCTCAATGAGGAGCAGGCACGGCTGGACGCCCAGGAATGGAAGAAGGAAACCGACCGGCAGCTGATGGCGGGCAGCCAATTGGGGGAGCAGGCGGGCAGGCTCTATCTTTCCAATCTGATGCATGCGGCAGCGCAGAAGGAAAAAATCGATGGGATGATCGGGCAATGCGTGGAATTGGCTGGGGCATCCCATCTGACCAGTCAGATGCAGATTTCGCTCCTGCTGCTCAGAATGCTGATGCTGGCCTCCGCACCGGTGCTGGAGGCCCTGCTCCGGGGCGATTCGCTCCTCTATGCTGAAAGAATCCCCGAAAAAATGCGCCAGGCCATCGCCTATATCCATCAGCATGAATCGGAAAAAATCAGCCTGACCGCGCTTTGCACCGCCTGCGCCATTTCCAAGCAGCAGATGATCCGCTACTTCAAAAATCACCTCAATACCACGCCCACCGAGTATATCATTCGGCATAAAATGAACCGTGCCCGGGAATTATTCGCCCGCGCTCATGGCCTGAGCGTAAAGGAAATCGCAGGGGAACTGGGCTATGAGGATCAATGCTATTTCTCCCGCCTCTTTACCAAAACCACCGGCGAAACCCCCAGCGCCTTCCGTGCCCGCGCCGTAAACTTTGACGAAAAAAAGCACCTCGCGGGGGAATGCTGGGTGGTCGTAAAACAGTAAAATTAAAAAATGGCGAAAACCAATGGTT
>CAZJUJ010000021.1:0-40226 GCA_964549135.1 uncultured Oscillospiraceae bacterium
AGGGTGCGGGAGGGTGCTTTTGACGCAAAAGCATCCTCCCGCAATATTTCCCCGTTCCTTTCCCTGGGTTACGGCAGGCAGATCTGCTGCCCGGCGGAAAAATCCCGGGGTGCAAGAAAGGGGTTCAGCCGCAGCAGCCGTCCGGGACTGACGCCCCGGGCCAGGGCAACGGAATCCAGGGTTTCATTAGGGCCGAGGGTATAGAGCGCGCTGCCGCCCGGGCAGAGCTGCCCCGTACCGGCTGGCGGCGCGCAGAAAACGGTGCCCGGGGCAATGCGCGTCGTGGAAAGGGCGGGATTGGCGGCGCGCATGGCCGAATAGGAAACATCATAATCCAGAAGCAGATCGGTAAAGCTTTGGTTATTGCCCGTTACGCCCCGCCGATAGCCGCTGGGACAGACCCTGACCGGCGCAGAGGGCTGACTGGGCTGCGCGGGCAGGGAAGGCGTAGGCAGCCCCTCCGGCCCTTCGCCGGGCTGGGCGGGCTGCTCCTGCGCGGGCAGGGAAGGCGTGGGCAGCCCCTCCGGGCCCTCGCCGGGCTGGGCGGGCTGCTGATCGGAAATCTGGCTCATGGCGCGATGCACTCCTTTTTTGCGGAGGGCTTTTCCGCCCTCCATTGCCAGCGTATGCCATGCCGCCCCGACAGGTGCAAAAAAGCCCGCCGGTAATGGCAGGCCTGGGGAAGAGGGGCGGCTCAGAGCAGCCCGCACTTTTTCATGACATCAATCACCTGCTCCTCCTGCCGGGGAGTGATGGGCAGGAAGGGCTCGGGCACGGTATCCGTGATATCCACGCCCAGCAATTGCAGCGCCCGCTTGATCAGATGATTGGGCAGGGTATCGATGACAAAAAGCCGATTGAGCAGATTGATTTTCTTCTGGATTTCCGCCACCTTTTCCTGATCCCCGCGATAGAGCGCATCGGCCCAGTCATGGCACATGCAGGGGGCAATATTGGAAATCGCGCCCATGGCCCCCGCGCCGCCGGAAAACATATTCCAGACAAAATGCTCGTCATAGCCGACAAATACCTGAAAATCCGGGCGCACGGCAGTTACCTCCGCGATGATTTCCCGGGTATTCTGGGTCAGGGCCACGCTGTTTTTAATGCCCACGAAATGATTGTATTTCGCGGCCAGCCGTGCCACCATTTTCGGGTTGAGCAGCGTGCCGGTGCGATCGGGATAGCTGTAGAAATACAGGGTCGCCCGGGGACAGCGCTCCGCCACGGTGGCGTAATAATGCTCCACGCTGCTTTCCGGCTGGGTAAAATAATAATGATTGATGATGAGACAGCCGTCCACCCCGGCCTCTACGGAGTAATTGGTCAGATCAATGGTTTCCTCCATGTTCATGCCGCCGGTGCCGAAAAGCACCTTCACCCGGTGATTAACGGTTTTGACCGCAAAACGCATCATTTCCTTTTTCTGCTGGGCCGTAAAGGAATAAAAATCCCCCGTGCTGCCCATGAACAGGATGCCGTCCACGCCCTTGCCGTCATGAATGAGATGCTCGATCACATGGGCATTGCCCTCCCAATCGATGCTGCCGTCCCGGTTCAGGGCGGTGATCATGGGGGTGTAATACAAACCGCGCTTCATTTTCGCTTCCTCTTTTCCGCCTTGCGGCGCTTTTTCTGGCCTGATTATTATCCGTCAAATGCATGATAGATGGAAAGGGGCGGATTGTCAACGCCAGGAACGCCCCGCCCTTTTCCTGCAAATTTCGGCTTGTTGCCGCCGGGAATTTATGCTATACTGAAATACAGCGCTTTATGCTTTCGCTGATGAAGGCATACGAAAGGAGAAAACCCATGCCGCATATCAGTCTGCAGATGTATACCCTGCGTGATTTTGTCAAAACCCCTGAGGAAATGCGCAACACCTATCGGAAGGTGGCGGAGATTGGCTATCGCTATGTGCAGCCCATTTTGCCCGCCTTTATGACGGCAGAGGAATTTGCCGCCATGCTTCGGGAAAACCATCTGAGGGGCGATTCCTTTTCCTTTGGCGGGGCGGATATCGCGGAAAAAATGGATGACCTTCGGCGAATCTCCGATGCCCTGGAAACGCCCTATCTTCGGGGCGGCAGCATTTCCATGGAGGCATCCTATGAGAAGGAGAGCTTCCGCCGGGCCGCTGCCGATATTCAGCGCCGGGCGGAAATCTGCAGGAAAAACGGGCTGATTTATCTGTATCATTTCCATGCGTATGAATTTGTGGATTTCGGGGACTGTACGGGCATGGAGATCCTGCTGCGGGAGGCCCCCGATGTGCAGTTCCAGCCCGATGTGCATTGGATTGCCGCAGCGGGCTATGAGCCCTCCAGCGCCCTTTCCATGTTCCGGGGCCGCGCCCCCTATCTGCATATGCAGGGCTATGCCATTCATCCCGATCCCGTGCAGAAGCGCAGCATCCATGATGCCACCGTGCCGGTGGGCCAGGGCGCACTGAACTGGCAGGGCATTATGCGGGCGGCAAGAGAAATGGGCGTTGAATTGTATGTGGCGGAGCAGGATGACTGCTATGTGGAGCATTTTGAATCCGTCCGCCAATGCTTTGAGGGCCTGCGGAGGCTGGGCGTGGAGCCCTGAGAAGGAGGGGAAAATATGCATCCCATTCTGGTGGTTTTTCCCGCCAATGATGCGCAGAAGGCGCGCATTCTGGAGGCGGCGGGGGATAACAGCGTTCTTTTTGAAGCGCCGGAGCGGCTTTCCGATGCGGCGCTTGCCCGGGTGGAAATCATTTTCGGCAATCTGCCGGCGCATCTTCTGCCCCGGGCGGAGGCCCTCAAATGGCTGCAGCTCAATTCCGCCGGGGCGGATGCCTATACCGCGCCCGGCCTGCTTCGCCCCGATACCCTGCTTACCAGCGCCGTGGGGGCCTATGGCCTGACGGTGTCGGAGCATATGCTGGCCATGCTCATGGGCGTCAATCGCCATCTGATGGAATTCCATGCCCAGCAGCAGCAGCGCTTATGGCGGCCCTTTGGGCGCATGCGCTCCATCGAGGGCAGCACCATCCTCACCATCGGCCTGGGAAATATCGGCGGCGATTTTGCCCGGAAGGTCAAGGCCCTGGGGGCCTATACCCTGGGCATCCGCCGGAATATCGGGGATTGCCCGGATTATGTGGATGAAATGCATCCCATGAGCGCGCTGGATCAATTGCTGCCCCGGGCGGATGTGGTGGCCATTGCCGCCCCGCTGACGGCGGAAACCAGGGGGCTTTTTGACCGGGCGCGGCTGGAGCGGATGAAGGATGACGCCGTGCTGATCAATATCGGCAGAGGCCCCATTGTGGATACGGAGGCGCTGACCGCGCTGGTGCAGGCGGGGAAATTTTCGGGGGTCTGCCTGGATGTGACCGATCCCGAGCCGCTGCCAAAGGAGCATCCCCTGTGGCAGATGGAGCGGGTGATGATCACGCCCCATGTGGCCGGGCATTTCTTTCTGCCCGAAACCAAGAATCGGATCACCGCCATTTTTTGCGATAACCTGCGGCGTTATTGCCAGGGCCAGCCCCTGCGGAATCTGGTGGCCCGCGATTGATTCAGGGGATGGGCAAGGGAGGCCCGGCGCGGGACGCATCCATTGCCTGCGCACACAAAAATACTTCCGCAGCAAAAAGGCCTTTCGGCGCCCGTAAAGACGCCGAAAGGCCTTTGATTATGAATTGCTTTCGGGGGATGCCGCCGGGGCAGCGCTCCCTCATCAGCCGTAGATGCGCTTGGCTTCCCGCAGGCTTTCCTCGGCCTCCATCAGGGGATGATATTCCAGCCCGCATGCGCCGGTATACCCGGCCTTATCCACGGCGGCAAAGATCACCTTGTAATCGTTTTCGCCGTACTGCAGTTCATTGCGGCCGGGATGCCCGGCAGAATGCAGATGCGCGATGCAATCCAGATTCCTGGTGATATTGGGGATGATATTGCCCTCCATGATCTGCTGATGATAGATATCGTAGACGATCTTCACCAGGGGATGATCCACCTCATGGACGATATCAAAGCCCTCCAGGGAGGACCAGAGATAATGGGTGGGGTGATTGACCAGGGTATTGAGGGGCTCCAGCATGATGATGATGCCGCTGTCCTCCAGAATGGGCTTGGCCATTTTCAGCGTTTCCACGATATGGGCATGCTGCTCTTCCCGGGGCGCGCCGGTGTCATCGCCCAGCTGGGTGATCAGCCGGGTAGCGCCCACCTTTTTCGCCGCGGCGCAGCTTTCCTTCAGCCCGTCCAGCCAGGCCTGGCGCTTGGCGGGATCGGTCAGGCAGAATTCGGTGGTACACATGCTCAGCAGTTCCACGCCGGTTTCCTGGCAGGCGTTGCGCACGGCATCCAGATCCAGGCCCTTCCAGTTGTAGGTTTCCGCCGCGTCAAAGCCCAGGGCCTTGATGCGATGGATGGCGGTTACAAAATCCACATTGTTAAAAAAGCAGGGAACGGGTACGCACAGACGCATGATAATTCATCCTTTCTTTATTTGTTGAAATAGATGGCCTGGCCGCTTTCCATGGATTCATTGGCGGCAAAGCCCAATTCCAGGGTCTTGAGGGCATCCTCATAGGGCGAACGAATCCGGGAGGCATCGCCGGTTTCCACGGCATGCACGAAGGCATCGTCCAGATAATAGGTGTGATCCAGCTTTTCTCTGGGAATATCCCGGGTTTCGGCGGCGGTATGGATGATCAGATTATTGCGGAGCCGATAATCCAGCACCTTATCGGGCAGAGTGATCACCAGGCCGCAATTAGGGCGGACAGACCGGGAATAGCAGGCGCTGACCAGGGTAGCCGTCACGTTATTTTCAAAGCGGATCACCGCGGTGGAATGGTCATCGGTGTCATATTCGGGGGATACGCCGTCCTGGCCCGCCTTGATCATGCCGGTGGTAGCGGTGGCATAGACGGACAGGGGCTCGCCGTAAAGCCAGCGCAGGCCATCCAGCAGATGGATATTCTGCTCCACCAGCTGGCCGCCACAGGTGGATTTCTTCTGCCACCACCACACGCCGGGAATGCCGCCGATCCACGCGCCGTAAACCAGGCCGCCCTTGGGCGCGTTATCCACCTCTTCCTTCACCATCTCCATCAGCTTGATATACCGGTCCTGGAAGCCAACGGAGGTGATCAGGCCCTTCTCCTTTACCCGGCGGGCAATCTCCCGGGCCTGGTTCAGATCAATGGTCATGGGCTTTTCCACCAGGAAGGGCAGATCCCGATCAATGGCCGCCTCCTCCAAATAATCATGGGCCGTGGGCTCTACCGCGATGACCACGGCATCCAGGGTGGTTTTATCCTCATGGGCGAAAAGCTCTTTATGATCCTTATAGATCCGCGTGCAATTAAAGCGCGCCGCCGCGGCATTGCGCCGCTCCTCAATCGGATCGGCCACGGCCACTACCTGCACATTTTCCATTTTATCAAAGGAATTCATATGCGCGCCCATGCGCCCGCCGCAGCCAATCAATCCCAGCCGAACCTTCTTCATTGCTCATTTCTTCCTTTCCCCGGGGCTTTTCAAATGCCCCTGTATCTGCTATAATTTTATTGACAAAATTCTATTTTGTCAATCTAAATCTATTGTAGAAATATAAGGATATTGCAATGTTTGCAGAGATTAACAAGCATTACCTGACGGAGGAGGGCGCAGGGCGGCTGCCCTTTGTGGTTTGCACCATTGGCAGCCCTGCCAGCCAGAATCCCATCAGTCGGCCCGAGGGCTTTTGCTATCATCACATGCTCTGGGTGACGGAGGGGCAGGGGCTTTTTGAGGTGGGCGGGCAGAAAATGGAGCTGGCCGCCGGGGAGGGGCTTTTTTGCAGAAAGCATATTTCCCATGCCTACAGCCGCTCCGGGGATAAATTCGCCACGCACTATATCACCTTTCTGGGCGGCGATGGCGTGCTGGATTATTATCATGTTCCTGATTTCTTTGTTTTCCGGGCGGGGCCTGCCCTGGCG
This sequence comes from uncultured Oscillospiraceae bacterium, assembly GCA_964549135.1. Lineage (GTDB taxonomy): Bacteria > Bacillota > Clostridia > Christensenellales > Aristaeellaceae > RUG563. The sequence goes on from CAZJUJ010000021.1 coordinate 5,966, forward strand.
GCCTCCTCGCTGGCACTGGAAAAGCTATGCCTGGGCAACAGCCATATCATCTCCCGCTCTGCTGCCGGGTATCAATGGCTGGTGGATTGGCTGGAGCGCGAATTTTCGCCCCAGGCCAGCCCGGATACGCTGGTGAAGCAGTATCTGGAAAACCATTTCGCTCAGCCCCTGACCCTGGAGGAAATCGGCGCGCAGGTGCAGATGGATCGCTATACCCTCTGCCGCTATTTCCGCGATAAGCAGGGCATGACCGTGATGGAGCAGCTCAAGTGTATCCGAATCGCCAAGGCCAAGCAGTTCCTGCGCTATGCCTCCTGCAGTATTGAGGAGGCGGGGAAAATGTGCGGCTACCTTAGCCCCAGCTATTTCGGTAAAATCTTTCGCGAGGAAACCGGCCAAACCCCCCGCGAATACCGCGAAACCCACATCCGCTGACGGGGGGACGGGGAACGGAACGGGAAAATATTGCGGGAGGATGCTTTTGACGCAAAAGCATCCTCCCGCAAAAAAACTGTTCTTTCCCCGTTCCTTCTCCATCTCAGTTTCCTGTTTGGGCCTTGGCGGCTTCCCAGGCGGCCTTCAGCTGGGGATCGGCGAGATCGCCCAGTTCAAAGTAGGCGTTTTTGAATTCCTCAGGCATTTCCACGGTCAGATCGGGGGTGATGCCGATCTTATGGACGGCCTGATCATTGGAGAGGAAATACTGGGCGTAGGTCATCTGGAAGCCATCGGTCTGATCGGATAGGCCGATCACGGTTTGGATAATGCCCTTGCCGTAGGTCAGGGTGCCCACGATCTGGGCGCGGCCGGCGGCCTGGAGCCCGCCGGAGAGAATCTCAGAGGAGGAGGCGGAGTTTTCATTGACCAGAATCACCAGCGGAATATCATCCGCCCCGGCCTTGGTCTTATATTCCTCCCGATTGCCATAGCGATCCTGGCTGTAGACCAGCACCTGCTCATTCAGGAAAAGATCGGCGATATCGATTGCCGCATCTACCCAGCCACCGCCGTTATCCCTCAGATCCACCACCAGCGAGGTGGCGCCCTGCTTCCTCAGGGCGGTCACGGCATCGGCAAATTCCTGCTGGCTTTCACCGGCGAATTCATACAGCACGATGTAGCCCACCTGATCTTCCAGCATGGTATATTCGATGCGGTTGATATGGATGATAGCCCGGGGCACCTGGAAAACGATGTATTCGCCATCGCGGTAAACCTCGATTTCCACCTCCTGGCCCACCTCGCCGCGCATCACGTTCACGGCGTTCTGCATGGTATAGGCGGTTACCTCAATATCCTCCACCCGCACCAATAGATCGCCCTTGCGCAGGCCCGCCTTCTGGGCGGGGGTATCATTGAATACCCGGGTAATGGTCACGCTGTAATCCAGATAATTGCCCAGCAATTGCAGGCCCACGCCGGCATATTCGCCCTCATCGTCATCCCAGAGGGTGGCCCATTCCTCAGCATTGTAATAGAAGGAGTAGGGATCATCCAGGCCGTAGAGCAGGCCCCGGGTGGCATTTTCGAGAAGCAGATCCACATCCGGCTCTTCATAATACCAGGCCTCAATATACTGAAGGATTTCATCCATCTTGGCATAGCGGGAAAGGCGATCATATTCCGTCTGGGAGATGGTCACCGTCTTTTGCTTTTTCCCGGAGAAATCAAATATCCCGCCGGCCTGAACGGAAATCATCAGCGCGGCGGAGAGAAGAATCACCGCAGCGCAGAGCGCCAACCCTTTCTTTTTCATTCAAGCTCCTTTCAGGGCTGTCAGCGGCCCTTTTTGGCTTTGGTTTTATTATTGCCGCATTTGCGCATTTCAAGCAGCATCTTGAAGGTAACCGCATCCTCAAATTTGCGCAGATCCAGCCCAACCTGCCGCTGCACCTTATCCAGGCGATAGACCAGCGTATTGCGGTGGATATACAATTGCCGCGCCGTATCGGAAAGATTCAGATCCTTCTTGAAGAACATTTCGATGGTGTAGAGCATTTCCTCGCTGAAAAGCCGGGCAGTGGAGCGATTGAAGAGCAGCCCGTGATAATGATCCGCCGTTTCGGGGGAAAGATCGGAAAGGAAGCGCTCCAGCATCATGGAGCGATAGACGTGAATGGTATGCTCCGGCGCATAGACCCGGCCGATTTCGATGGCGCGGCGGGCCTGGCGATAGGAGGCGTGCAGTTCGCCCACGGTCTTGGCCATTTCGCCGATGCCGATGGTTACCGGCAGGGCAATTTCGCCCAGCAGCGTTTCCTGCACGGCGCAGGCAAACTGGCGCAGCTCATCCTCATCCTCCATGCCGCTGGCATCCTTAATGAAGGCGGCGGTATGCTTATCCATGGCTACCAGCACATCGGCGGCGTTCCGGGGCAAAAGCTCCTCCAGAATTTCATAGGCGCTGCGCTGCTGCACCTGCACCATATGCATCAGCAGCACGCACCGGGGCAGCGTGGCCTGGATATGATGCTCATCCACCATGGCATCCAATTCCGCCAGGGAAAGCTCATTCTGCAAAATGCGCTGATATGCATTATTCAGATCATTGCCCGCCTCGCTGGCCTGAATGACCGCGCCGATCATGGCGTCGCAGAGCATAAAGGCATCCCGGGCGGCATCCATTTCGGTAATGGTGGTCATGATAACCCAGTTGGTGTTGGCGGTGCAGATCTGATACAGCCGCCCATCCTGAGAAATGGGGGTGCCGGGCTGGGGCAGGGGCGGCAGCGAAAAACGAATATCCTCATTGGGAATCAGGCTGTTGCCCTCCGTATCCAGCAGGGAAATGGGGGCGCGAAGCCTGGGCAGCACTTGCTGCAGCTGATATAAAAGGCGATTATCCATTGCCATCCTATCCTTCCTGTGCCCGGGCAAGCGGGCGCTTTCGTTTTGAAAATGAATTATGGCATTGCAGTCTACATTATAGCATAATTTTTTGGCGGCGTAAATCCCCACCGCGCCTCCGCAATTGTAATAATTGTGCTTTTTTCTGTTTTTTTCTCTTTACAAGGAAGCAAAATTGCGCTAAAGTTAAGGGGTATTCGGAGAAGCAAGGACGTGCGTCTGATGATTTATGCTATTTGCAATCCCACGGCCGGCAGCGGCCTGGGAAGGAAGATCGGGCTGCAGATCAAGGCGGCGCTGGATGCCGGGAATATCCCCTGCCATTTGGAAATGACCGCCTGTCCCGGCCATGCCACCCAATTGGCCCGGGAGGCCGCCCGGGCGGGGCATGAAACCGTGCTGGCCATTGGCGGGGATGGCACGGCCTTTGAGGTGGCCCGGGGCCTGATGGGCACAAAGAGCGCCCTGGGCATTATCCCGGCGGGCACGGGCAATGATTTTGTCAAGACCATCGGCGTGCCCCAAAAGCCCATGGATGCGCTGGAGCATCTGCTCTCTCATGCGCCCCGGGCAACCGATGTGGGCATGTTTAATGAGCGGCTGTTTCTTAATGAAATCGGCGCGGGCTTTGATGTGGCGGTATTGGATTATGCCCAGCGTGCCAAGCGCTTCTGCCGGGGGCTTTTGCCCTATCTGTATGGCGTGATCCAGGCGCTTTTCCGCTTCCGCGCCATTCCCCTTACCTATACCCTGGAGGATGGCAGCGCCGTCACGCAGGATGCCTTCGTCATTGCCGTGGCAAATGGCGGCGTGATTGGCGGGGGCATCGTCATTGCACCGGATGCCCGGGCGGATGACGGGCTGCTGGATGTGGTGATTGTGGATAACGTCCGCAAGCGCGATCTGCCCGCCCGGCTGCTTGGCCTTATGCAGGGAAAGATTCTCACCTTCCCCGAAACCCATTTCTGCCGCGTCCGCTCCCTTTCCTTTTCCGCCCCCTCCATGCGGCTGAATGCGGATGGGGAGATTGTTTCCGTCGATTCCGTTGCGGCGCGCATTCTGCCCGGCGCGCTGATGATCCATCGATAAACCAAGGAGAGCGCCATGAAGAAAACGGTTCTGATCCTTTCGCTGCTTTTTGCATTTCTGCTCCTTTTGCCCGCCGCCCTTGCCGAGGAGGAAGAGGTCTACTACACCACTCCTGCGCCCCGGCCCGTGCTGCGGATCGAAAGCCCGAAAAACGGCGCCTGCTGGGAGGCGGGCGGAAAGCTGACCCTGAGGGCGGTCTGCACCGGGGCCCAGCGCATAGAGGCCTGCCTGCGCTTTCCCGATGGCAGCGAATTATCCGCCCAGACCGATGCAGATGGCGCGCTGCTGACCCATGTTTTTGCCCAGAATGCCGAGGCGGGGGAATATTTTACCACCGGCGCAGAGCTGATCGTGACCGCCTGCATGCCGGATGGGCAATCCGCCGTCCAGAGCCTCCAGATCATTTCGCCCAGGGAGCAATTGATCAAGGATATGTTTGCCGAGGCCCTCTCCAACAGCAAGGATTCCCGCTATCGCTTTGCCCCGGCCCAGGAGGATTGGCATGTGGGGGTATGCAAAAATTTTGTCATGCGCCTGTTTGATACCTTTTCCTCCGCCTATCGGATGGCCGAATATCCTGAGCTGAAGCTCTATATGCCCAAGAATAAATCCAAGGCGGATAGCGCGCCCTATGATTACGGCATTGAATGGCGGCCCGAAGGCCCCGCCGATGGCGCGCCCTTTGAAATCGCCGCGCAGTTCAAATACGATCCCTCCCTTTCCAAGGAGGAGAATCAGGCGCTCTGCCGCGCCGTGCTGCATAGCGTGCAGCGGGGCGACTTTTTCCAGATGGTGGGCTATTATTATTACGGCAACGGCCCCCACAGCCTGCTCTTTATGAGCGATTATGATCCCGTCACCGATGAAGTCCGTTGGACGGACAGCAATATGAAGGGCGAGCGGGTAGATGGCGTCCGCTGGGGCTATATCCAGTATGACGCGGCGAAAACCGCCGAATGGTTCGTAGAGGCCATCTGCACCAAAAACCGCGGCTGCACCATCTATCGTCTTCGGGATGATCTGTATGTGCAGTAACGGGCGGGGCTGCATGATCCCGGCGGCGATGCAAAAGAAAATGCGGCATATTCCTGCATGAAGCAAAAAAAGAATGGCCCCTCGGCGTCTCTCGGGATGCCGAAGGGTCATTTTCTTGCGGGAAACAAGGGGCTGGCGGGCGGTTATACGTTAAAGCGGAAGAGGGTCACATCGCCGTCCTGCATCACATATTCCTTGCCCTCGGAGCGGATCAGGCCCTTTTCCCGGCAGGCGTTCATGCTGCCCAATTCATGCAGCGTATCAAAGGCCACAATTTCGGCGCGGATAAAGCCCCGCTCAAAATCGGTATGGATTTTCCCGGCAGCCTGGGGCGCCTTGGTGCCCCGGACGATGGTCCAGGCGCGGCATTCATCCTCGCCTGCGGTGAGGAAGGAGATCAGCCCCAGCAGATGATAGCATTTCTGAATCAGGCGATCCAGGCCGCTCTGGCCGATGCCCATTTCCTCCAGAAATTCCGCCTTCTCATCGGGCTCCATCTGGGCGATTTCCTCTTCGATTTGGGCGGAAATCACCAGCACCTCGGCGTCCTCTGCCTGGGCAATTTCCTTGACCTCCCGAACGAAGGCGATGCTGTCCTCATCCTCGCCCACCATATCCTCGGCGATATTGGCGGCGTAAATGACGGGCTTGCTGGTCAGCAGAAACCAGCCCTTGACGGTTTCCCGCTCCTCATCGGAAAGCGGGCAGGTGCGGGCGGGCTTTCCGGCCTCCAGATGTTTAAGCACCCTGGCGGCCAGATCGGCCTCCTCGCCGTATTTCTTTTCGCCGGTTTTGATCAGCTTCCGGGCCTTTTCCTCCCGTTTGGAAACCGTCTCCATATCGGCAAAGATTAATTCCAGATTGATGGTTTCAATATCCCGGGCGGGGTTGACGCTGCCATCCACATGGATGATATTCTCATCCTCAAAGCAGCGCACCACATGCACAATGGCCTCGCATTCCCGGATATGCGAGAGAAATTTATTGCCCAGGCCCTCGCCCTTGCTGGCGCCCTTGACCAGCCCGGCGATATCCACAAATTCCACCGTGGCGGGGGTGAGCTTTTTGGGATGGTACATCTCTTCCAATACGCCCAGCCGGCTATCCGGCACGGCCACAATACCGGCATTGGGCTCGATGGTGCAGAAAGGATAATTGGCCGCCTGGGCCCCCGCCCCCGTGATGGCATTGAACAGCGTGCTTTTGCCGACATTCGGCAGCCCTACGACGCCTAATTTCATGGTTTGTTAACCCCTTTGCGCTTCATTTTTCTGCATGCTGATGCAGCCTTTTTATTATACGCCAAGCGCGCCGCCATTGCAAGAATAAATCAGAATTTTGCCCGATAGACCGGGGCGGGGAAGAGATCGCCTTTCTGCAAAAATCCCGGGATGCGCTTGAATTTTCCATGGGAGCATGCTATAATCATAGCCGTATTAGGCGCATGCCTTGATCCACGTTTGTCAGGGAAAACTGGCAGACGTGTTTTTTTGAGCGTGCTTGAGGGGGAAAAATCGCATGGAAAAGAAGCTGCGGCCCGTGGTGGATGTATTGATCGTTCTGCTGGGCAATTGCCTGTATGCCTTCGGCGTTGCCGCCTTTATCAAGCCCTCGGGCATTATCGCCGGGGGCACCACGGGCATTGGGCTTTTCCTTGGGCGGCTGTTGGAAACCAATGTATCCGTGCTTGTATTTGTGATGAATACGGCGCTGTTTATTCTGGGGCTGATCGTGCTGGGCAAAAAATTTGCCGCCACCACCATGCTCAGCACATTTTCCTATCCCGTCTTTCTGGAATTATGGCAGCGCATCATGCCCGAGGCGGGCCTGACGGGGGATATCCTGCTGTGTACCGTCTTTGGCGGGCTTTGCATCGGCGGGGCCATCGGCATGACCATGCGGGTGGGGGCCTCTACCGGCGGCATGGATATTCCGCCGCTGGTACTCAATAAGCTGCTGGGCCTGCCCATCGCCGGTACCCTCTATTTCTGCGATATGGCCGTGCTGCTCTCCCAGGCGTTCTTCGCCAGCTGGGAGCAGACGCTCTACGGCGTGCTGCATCTGATTCTCTATACCGTTACCCTCAATAAAATGCTGGTGCTGGGCCGGAATAAGGTGGAAATTAAGGTGATCAGCCAGAAGCATGAGGAAATCCGCCAGGCCGTTATCCGCCAGATGGATCGCGGCATTACCCTGCTCAAAAGCCGTACCGGCTATCGCCAGCAGGATACCGAGGTGGTGCTTTCCATTATTACCGCCCGTGAACTCAACCGCGCCGAAAAGCTGATCCATGAAATTGATCCCGACGCTTTTATGATCGTCAGCCAGGTCAAGGAGGTCACCGGCCGGGGCTTCTCCCTGAAAAAGGAATACCTGCCCAAGGCGTAGGGCCGGGGAGGAGATACGGGAAAAAATAATTGCGGGAGGAGACTTTTGCGTCAAAAGTGGTTCCCAAACGCCCCCTCCGAAAACCGGCTCTGGATGTTTTATGGAGGCGTCCAGCCACGTTGAATGCCAGATCAGCAAAAAAGAATAATTATATTATAAAGAAAACAACAGCAATGCTTCTTCCTTCGGTAAGAGCATTGCTGTTTTCTTCCTTACAACTCTTTCTCTTCTGCTTCACTGGCATTCAATCAGGTTATACTTTTCCATGAAACATCCAGAGCCGGTTTTCGGAAGGGTGCGGGAGGGTGCTTTTGACGCAAAAGCATCCTCCCGCAAAAATCCCGTCCCCCGTCCCCGTTTCCTTAGTAATCGGCGCCGTAGGGGAAGACGGCGACGATTTCGCTTTCGATATACACGAAGGTATAGAGGGAGCTGCCGTAGCGGAGGTAATTATTCAGGAAATCCTGGACGTTCACGGCGCGGTAGCAATTGGCCTTTGTTCCGTAATAGAAGGAGCAATGGGGATCGATCACATAATCGTAGGAATCGCGGCCGCTGTTGGAGAAGGTGGAGATATTGCCGTTGATATAATCCTCCCCGGCGTATTTCATGGTAACCAGATCGGCATCGATGCGCCACTCATTATTTTTCATATAGATGCGGCTGATATAGCCGGAGGAAACCTTGGTGCGTTTTTCGCTGGGGCGGCGCTGGATATAGATGGTATAGGTGGTGGAGGCAGAGCCGAGGCTGACCTTGATGGTAACGGCCTGGGGCTTATCATTCAGCACAATGGCCTGGGATTCCTGGCCGCTGCGGACGGTGCGGCCGTTTACGGTAATGGTGGCGTTGGGGTTCTGGGCCACGGGGGTAAAGGTAGGCCGGGAGACCCAATCCGCCACGGTCAGCACATAGGTGGTCTGATAGGGGCTGAAATATTCGGGCAGCATGATGCCGGTGTTGGGGCAATTATGGGTCAGGCTGGAAAGCAGGGTGCTGCCGGAAACATAGGGATTCTGGGTGGGCGCCGCTGTTACATGGGGGTAATAGGGCGCGGCGGTAACGGTGGGATAGTAGGGCGCGGCGGTGGGCCGGGCAGTGGGCTGCCGGGTCGCCACGGGGGTGGAGGAGGAGGAAAGATACTGGCTGCGCACAAAGCCCCGCATCCGGCTGGAAGTGCCCATTAGTTCCACATACGTCCATTTGGAGCCCATGGAGCCCAGAGCGGTTACCTGGGTGCCCGCAGGAATGGTATACATCGAGGCGCAGTTGATGATGGGGTCATCGGTCAGGGAGCAATTCTGCGTCGTCCACATGGGCGTGCTGGAAAAGGAAAGGGAATAATTGATATTGCCCTTGATATCCGAAATGCCGTTCATGGCCTCGCTGCTGATATAGCCAATGCGATACGCGCCGCCGCTGAGGCCATAGCCGATCATCACCCAATTGCCGATGACGCCGTATACCCGGGCCACGCCGCCGCCATAAACGGCCTTTCCGCCGTTGGCGCGGTAATAGTATTCGCCCGGGCCGGAATAGACCGGATAGCTGCGGTCAAAGCGGGCGGAGGCATAGACATCCAGGCTGGTCAGCGCCTGGGCAGGCAGCAGCGCGGAGGATAACAGAACGACCAGCAGCATAAGACAGGCAAGACGCTTTTTCATGGAAAAATCCACTCCTTCAATTTTGTTTCGGCCATCAGTAATCGGCGCTGTAGGGGTATACCGCCACAATTTCGCTTTCCATATAGATGATGGTATACATGGAGCTGCCGTAGCTGAGATAATGATTCATGAATTCCTGAATATTTCTTGCCCGGAAGCAATTGGCCTTGGTGCCGTAATAGAAAATGCAGTTGGGATGCACGGCGTAATCGTAGGAATCCCTGCCGCCATTGGAGAAGGTGGAAAGATTGCCGCTGTTATAATCCTCGCCGCTGTATTTCAGGGTGACCAGATCGGCATCGATATGCCAGGTGGTGCCCTTGAGATAGATATTGCTGATGTATCCGGCGGAGACGCGGGTGCGCTTTTCGCTGGGACGGCGCTGGAGATAGATGGTATAGGCGGTGGAGGATGCGCCGTAGCTTACCCGGATGGTGACCGCCTGGGGCTCATCCGTCATGGGAATCACCTGAGATTCCTGTCCGCTTCTGACCACCTGACCATTTACGGTAATGGTGGCGTTGGGATTCTGGGCCACGGGGGTAAAGGTGGGCCGGGAGACCCAATCCGCCACGGTGAGCAGATAGGTGGTCTGATAGGGGCTGAAGGATTCGGGCAGCATTACCCCGGTGTTGGGGCAATTATGGGTCAGGCTGGCAAGCAGCGTGCTGCTGTCATAGGCATTTCCGTCTGCCAGCGCCGCGGGCGCAAGACAGCAGCAGAAGCAGAGCAGCAAAAGGATCGAGAGGAATCGTTTCATTTCATTCGCCTCCTAATGGGGATTACAATCATAGAACGAAGGACGCTGGGATATTCTTGCAGCAATTCCAGCAATCTTTCAATATATTATAGCATCATCTGCGGATGCTGTACAAGAGGAAAAGCGCAGGAAAGGACAGCATGAATAAAAAAACGGCACGCTTCTTTCAAAAAATGCACCCCGGGGCGCGGGGGAGGGGCCGCCCCTTGCTTCCCGGCAGCAAAAAAGAGAGGCCCCCTGCCGCCTGCGCGACGGCAAAGGGCCTCTTGATTCATGGGCACATGGAGCGGCGGGAAAGCGCCGCCTCTGCGCCCCTTATGCATCCCGTCAGATTTCGGGGATAACGATCTCCACTTCCTTGCCGGCGGCAGCGGATTTGGCAATGCCGTCGATAATGGCCTGATTGTACAGGATCTGGGAAGAGGGAACGGGGGCGGGGGTGCCTTCCTTGACGGCGTCCAGGAAGGAGCGAACCTTCATCTCGAACAGGCTCTTGTCGCAGGGGATGATCGGGATCTTGGTTTCGGTATGCAGGCCGCCCATATCGGTATACAGGGTCATGGCGCCGCCTACGCTGCCATTCCAGCATTCGGTGGAGGGAATGCGCAGGGAGGCCTTCTTGCCCATGATGATGGTATCACCGGGAGTATCCAGATGCATGGCCCAGGCGATGCGGAAATCCAGGATGATGCCGCCTTCCAGACGGACAAACGCAGCCGCGAAATCGTCTACGCTGAAGCGGGCGGCATTCTCCTCGGCGGTGTGATTCTGGTCGGGCTTGGCATACTGGGGATTGGTGCCGAAGAAATCAGAAATGTAGCCGGAAACGGTCAGGGGCTTGGGATAGCCGATGGCGTTCAGCACCATATCCAGGGAATAGCAGCCGATATCGCCCAGGGCGCCGATGCCGGCGGTCTGCTTTTCGATAAAGGTGGAATTGGGAATGCCGCGACGGCGGCCGCCGCCGGTCTGGATGTAATAGATTTCGCCCAGCTCGCCGGATTCGACGATCTTCTTGATCTCCTGCATGTTGGGATCCATCCGGGGCTGGAAGCCGATGGTCAGCAGCTTGCCGCTTTCCTTTTCGGCCTTCATCACGGCCACCGCTTCATCCAGGGTGACGGTGAAGGGCTTTTCCAGCAGCACGTTTACGCCGGCCTTCAGGGAATCGATGGCGCATTCGGCATGGGTGGCGTTATAGGTGCAGATGGAGACGGCGTCCAGCTTTTCATTTTCCAGCATGGACTTATGATCGGGATAGAAATGGATGTTGGTATAATCCACGCCCATTCTCTCGCAGAAGGACTGGCACTTGCCGGGGATCAGATCGGCCATGGCCACCACTTCCACATCCGGGAATTTCACATACTGCTGAATATGGGCTTCAGCAATCCAGCCGGTACCGATGATACCCACCTTGAGCTTTCGGCTGGCATCAATTTTCTTTTCTTCCATCGCCTGACTCGTCTGATTCAGGACAGCATCGCCGTTTGCCATGAGAAAAAACCTCCTTTTTTTATACGCGCCGCCATAGGGCGGACACGTTGAAGCTCTGAACGATTGCATTATACCATGTTCTTTCCCGCCTGTCGAGGGCGAAAAGGACGAGAAAGGTGACAATTTTTATTCTTTCTGTGACAGATGGGGAAGAATATATGCGAAAAACGCCGCTTTTGTGACGAAATCAACTGGATTCTCCGCCGCTTTTCCCTGCCGTTTCCCGGGGCATTTTTCCTGCCGGCCCGGCATATGCTGTGCCGAAGGGAGGCGGAGGGATGCGCCAGGATATTCAGGATCGCTGCGTGGCCATCGGGAAATACATCCTGCGCACCGGCGCTACGGTGCGCAGCGCCGCCAGAGAATTCGGCATGAGCAAAAGCTCGGTTCATAAGGATGTACACGATCGGCTGCGGCAGGTGCATCCCGGGTTGTATGAGGAGGTGCGGGCCGTGCTGGCCTATCACCACGCGGTGCGCCATCTGCGGGGCGGCGCGGCGACGAAGCAGCGCTGGCTGCTGATCCGCCAGCAGCGCATCGCCCGCATGAAGGGCAAAATCCCCTTGGAAGCGGAGGAAAAGACGCGGGGATAATCAGGCGTGAATGGCGCGCAGGCCCTTTTCCAGCTTCCGCCGGGCAGCCTCTCTTTCCGCTTCCGGAAGGACGGAAAGAATCTGCCAATTCAGCTCCTCCAGGGAATTGACCAGCATCTCCCGCCCGGCGCCCTCGGCCTCCTGACAGAAGGCAGGGTTCATTTCCTCCAGCAGCTTCCTTCCCTCCGGATGCGCCAGCACATCCATCAGCAACGAATCCATGGAGAAGGGATGCAGATAATCCCGGGTGGTGCGCCAGTGATAATCATGGCTGCCCGCGCCCACGGTTTCCTGCAGTTCATCGGGATGGCTGGGCAGGCAGACCTGGGCCTCGGCCCCCTGGGGTACGGAAAGATGCAGTTCGGCGCTGCCATCCTCATTCAGCTGCCAGCTTACCTCCCATACCCCGGCGGCGGATTCATAGCGGATGCTGGCATGGCCCAGCCGCCCGCTGATCTGGGGCGCGATCCGGGCCTTTTTCCAGCCGGGGGATACGCAGCGCAGGCCCATGATGCGGGAATAGATGGCCTCGCAGACCGAGCCGTAGGCATAATGATTGAGAGAATTCATGCCGGTGCCCGAAATGGAGCCATCGGGATTGAGGCTGTTCCAGCGCTCCCAGATGGTGGTGGCCCCCAGCTTAATGCAATGGAGCCAGCCGGGAAATTCCTCCGTCAGCAGCACCCGGTAGGCGTCGTCCTCCAGCCCGCAGTCCAGCAGCACCGGCAGCATCAGCGGCGCGCCGGTAAAGCCGCCCTTGATGCGGTAAAAATCCCGGCGCAGGCGATAGCGAAGGCCCTCGATCATCTTTTCCCGGCTCCGGTAAATGCCGTAGCGCAGGGCCAGAATATAGCCCGTCTGGGTATCGATGGTCAAATTGCCGCCCGGAGAAACGTATTCATCCAGAAGCGCCTGCCTGATTTCCTCGGAAAGCGCCGCATAGCGCCGGGCGTCCTCCGTTTTGCCAAGCTCTTTTGCGGCCTGCAGGGTCAGGCAGAGGCTGTGGTAATAATATACGCCCTGGATATAGGCGGGCAGCGTGCCGCCCCAGGTATATTGCTCGGTCAGGCCGTCCATGGAAAGCCAGTCGCCGTAGGTGCGCGTTTCAAATTTCAGATGGGTGCCGCCCAGCTTTTCATCCTCCCGGATCAGCGCCTCGGCGTAATCCCGCATCATGGGATAGCTTTCCTGGAGCAGCGCCCGATCCCCGTAATTCATGTATACATTCCAGGGCAGGATCGTGCCCACGTCAGACCAGACCGCCCCGCCTGCGCCCAGGGATTTGCGGAGGGAGGGGGAGACCATGGGCAATTGCCCATCGTAATAGCGCACCTGATCCTCCCGCAGATCGCGCATGAATTTGCGGTAAAAATCCTTGCAGTCCATCTGATAGCAGGCGGTATTGGCAAATACCTGGGTATCGCCCGTCCAGCCCAGCCGCTCATCCCGCTGGGGGCAATCGGTGGGCACATCCAGGAAATTGCTCCGCTGGCCCCAGAAGGTGTTTTTCATCAGCTGGTTTAAAAGCGCATGGCCGGTTTCCGCCTGCAGCGTTTCCTTCAGATCAGAGCATAGCACCAGCGCGGTGAAATCCTCGGGATTTACTTTTTCCACGCCCTCGATTCTGGCATAGCGGAAGCCATAGAAGGTATACAGGGGCTCGATTTCCTTTTCGGTGCCATCCGAAATATAGATGTATTCCGATTTGGCGCTTCTGAGATTATCCCGGTAGAAGCAGCCCTGCTGCAGCACCTCGCCGGTCTGAATATGCATTTTTTCGCCCTTTTTCAGATGCGTTCTGATCCGCAGTGTGCCCGCCAGATTCTGGCCGAAATCCAATACCTGCTCGTTTTTCGGCGTGATGAGCAAAGCGGGCTTCTTTTCCTCCACCACGCGGATGGGCGGCGAAAACTGGGCCTCGGGCTGATAGGGCACATCGGCCAGCACGCAGGGGATGCTTTCCCCGGCCGCCTGATTGTCATCCCGGGTTTCGCCGTCATAGATGCTGCTGTCCAGAATGGGGGTGCGGGCGGCGAGCCAGCTATCATCCGTTTCGATGGTCGTTTCCTGCCCTGCCTGATCGGTGATGATCAGCCGGGCTGCCAGGAAATATTTGCTGCCCCAGCGATCATACTGCTGCGCGCCAAAGCCGAAGCGGCCCTTGTACCAGCCGTTGCCCAGCCATACCTCCAGATGATTTTCCTTCTGCATCAGCGCGGTTACATCATAGGTCTGATAGCGCAGATAGGCATCGTAATCGTTAAAGCCGGGGGTCAGATAATCCCGGCCCACCCGCTTGCCGTTGAGAAAGGCCCGGTACAGGCCCAGCCCGGTAATCTCCAGACGGGCGGAGCGGACGGAATCCAGAGAAAAATCCTTCCATAATTTGGGATGATTTACTTGCTCGGCAGGGGTGATGAACTGAAACGCCATGTATGCTTCCTCACTTTCCTGTAAATCGGGGCTATGCGGTTTGTTCCAAAAGCATTATAGCGTTTTTTGGCTGGGAGAGCAAGCACAAAAAACACGGGCAGGGCCGCTTTTTTCTGTTTTTCATACGGACTGCGCCGCTTTTATCTGCCTCTCATGGCAGAAAGAGCGCCGCCGGAAGAAAAAATCAAATTATTTTGATTTTTTGCGATTTTCCTCTTGACAAATTTCGCCTCTTCGGTTATACTATCTCTCGCAGTTCGGATGCGCCATTAGCTCAGTTGGTAGAGCACCTGACTCTTAATCAGGGTGTCCCGGGTTCGAGTCCCTGATGGCGCACCAGCAGAAGAAGCCTTCGAGAATCGAGGGCTTCTTTTTTTGCCCCCAGGTACCGGGGCAGGGAAACGAGCGGGAGTTTTTGCGGGAGGAGACTTTTGCGTCAAGAGTCCCCGCTCCCCCTCCGAAAACCGGTTCTGGATGATTCATGGGTGAATCCTGCCAAAAGGAATGGCAGATCAGCAAAAAGAAATAACGATAGAAAAAACAACAGCAATGCTACCGCGTTTGGCAGAGGCATTGCTGTTTGATTTCTTACTACTTGTTCCTTGTTGCTTCACTGGCATTCAATTGGGTTTTATTCCTCCATGAAACATCCAGAGGTGGTTTTCGGGAGGGTGCGGGAGGGTGCTTTTGACGCAAAAGCATCCTCCCGCAGTATTTTCCCCCGTTCTCCCCGTTCCGTTTGTTCAGTGTACGCCCTCCAGCGCGCCTTTGCGCATCACCCGGTAGAGGGAAATGCACAGCAGGATGGCGCAGAGCGTCCAGGTGATGGGATAAGCGGCGGCGATGGTGGAATAGGCGGGGCGGATGCCCATGGCGATGGTGACATAAATCACGCGGATGACGCACCAGCAGGAAAGCATGGCGGCCATGGGGATAACCGCCTTTCCGCAGCCCCGCAGCACCCCCGCCGTGCAATGGCAGCAGGCCAGCATGCCGAAGAAAAAGCCGGTGGTGCGGGCATGAATGACGCCATATTCAATGGCGGCGGGATCCTTGACGAAAAGCTGCATGCACAGGGGCGCGAACAGATAGAAAAACACCCCCAGCACCGCCGCCATGGCCACGCCTGCCAGAATCCCGAACCGGGCGCTTTTGCGCACCCGATCATATTTCTTTGCGCCGATATTCTGGCTGATGAAGGTGGGCAGAGACATGGACATGCAGGTGATGGGCAGAAAGCCCAGCCCCTCCAGCTTGGAATAGGCTCCCTGGCCCGCCATAACCAGCCCCTGCCCCCCGGCATACATCTGATCATAGAGATTGAAATTGCCCTGCACGGTCATATTGCCGATGCTGATGACGGAATTCTGAATGCCCATGGGCAGCCCCTGCCGGATAATTTCCCCCATCATGCCCCGGGCCCAGCGCAGATGCCTGAGATCCAGATGGGTTTCATCCTGGGCGCGCTGCATATGGATCATGCACAGGATGCAGGAAAG
The DNA here is from genome assembly GCA_964549135.1 of uncultured Oscillospiraceae bacterium. GTDB lineage: Bacteria > Bacillota > Clostridia > Christensenellales > Aristaeellaceae > RUG563. The sequence continues at coordinate 21,771 of CAZJUJ010000021.1, forward strand.
GGCCTGGCTGATGACGGTGGCAATGGCGGTGCCGGCCACGCTCCATTTGAATACGATGACAAAAAGCAGATCCAGCACGATATTGGTAATGCAGGAAACCGCCAGATAATACAGGGGATGCATGCTGTCGCCCACGGCGCGCATGATGGCCATGCAGCTGTTATACATGATCACCGTGGAGATGCCCAGAAAATAAATGCGCAGATAGGAAAGCGCGCCGGGCATAATCTGCTCCGGGGTAGCCATCAGGCGCAGCAGATGGGGCGCAAAAATGGTGCCCACGATGGTGGCCAGCACAGAGGCAATCAGCCCGAAAATAAAATTTGCATACATGGCGTCCTGGGTGCTTTTTGCATCCTTCTGGCCGAAATACCGGGAAATGACCACCGAGCCGCCGATGGCAATGCCATTAAAGAAGCCGATAATCAGAAAGGTCAGGCTGCCCACGGCGGTAACGGCGGCCAGCCCCTGGGCGCTTTCAAAATTGCCCAGCACCCAGGCATCCACCGTGCTGTAGAGCTGCTGGAGAAGCTGGCCGATAAACAGGGGCGCGGCAAAGCGCAAAAGCCCCCGGGCAATGGGGCCCTGGGTCAGATCATTGGCATGGGATTTCCGCATAAGAAAAATACCTCCTTTGGACGCTGCCTTCCATTATATATCAAAAATCGCAAAATTCAACCGAAAAAGAGGATTTTCACCCCGGATTGCAGAAATCTGCAGCATGCAGCGCCCCAGGGGGCTGCGTGCAGGATGAAAGCAACCGGGGGGAAGCCATGGCGCAGGAGCAGAACAAAAATGCCGTCTATTCCATCGATGGCATTGCCTATCAGGCCCGGGCGGAGGCCGATTTAACCTGGCTTGCGCCCTACGGCAGGGTTTTTTATGTGTTTGATCAGCAGGCCTCGGGCAATCTCTGCTTTGGGGTGCAGGGTCGCTACGGCAAATTATTCATCAAATATGCCGGGGCCAGGCCGGTGAATTATGCCGGCAGGCCGGAGGATGCCATCATCACCCTGCAGAATGCCGCCCCGCTCTACCAGATGCTTTCCCATCCCGCGCTGATTCCCCTCCTGGCCCATGGCCCGGCAGGGGAGGGCTACGCCGCCATTTTCGCCTGGCGGGACGCGCCCGTGCTGTGCCCCACGCCGCCGGATTTTGCCATTCGGGATCGGGTGCGCAGGCTGCAGGTGGCCCGCAGCCTGAAAATGCTGGATATGGTGTATGATCTGCATGCCGAATTATCCGCGCTGGGGCTGGTTTCGGTGGATTTCTGGGATGGCAATCTGCTCATCGATTTTGAGCGGGATGAGGCCGTCGTCTGCGATATTGATCTGTATCGTCGCCGCCCCGCCTTCAATGACCGGGGGCGGATGAAGGGCTCTTCCCGCTTCCTTTCCCCGGAGGAATATACGCTGGGCGCGCCGCTGGATGAAAGCACCATGGTGTATGCCATGGGCGCGCTGGCCTTTGAATTTTATGGGGATCAGGAGCGCACAAAAGAGGGCTGGTTCGGCCCCCGGGCGCTGTATGCCGTGGCGAAAAAGGCCGTAAGCGAAAACCGGGAGCAGCGCTATCCCTCCATGCGCGCCTTTCTTTCCGCCTGGCGGGAGGGCGTGCGCCATTCCTGGCTGCGATAAAAATGCAGGAAAAAAGGGCTGCCCGCATGCGTTTCTCCGCATGAGCAGGCAGCCTTTTTTTGTTTCTTATTTTCCGTGGGGAATGGCATTGACAAAGGAGGTGCCGATGAGGCCAGTTTCCCAGAAATCCTCCATATGATGACGAATAATATAATCCAGATAGGAAATGACCATCTTGGCGGTGAGAACATAGCCGCAGGGATTGAGATGACCGTGCAGATAGAAATTCTGCTTGAATTCCTCATCATACACCGGCGCATACTGGCGGAAATCCAAGATGTAGGTATTGCTGAAATGCGCCGCCATTTCGTAGAGAAGCTCCCGGTGCCTTTCCTGCAGGGCCAGCCGCTCCCCGGAAGCGCCGCTGGAGCGGGGCATGGTCATCAGAAAGAATTTCGCATCCGGCCTGATGGCCTGATAGCGCTGGATGATGGCCCCGTAATGCCCGGCAAAGGTATCGGCATTATCCTGCCAGTTTTCCTTGATATCCGCCATGCTGCCCAGATCGGTTTTATCGTTGATGGCCCGGGTAATATCATTGCAGCCCATGGCGATGATGTAGGCCTGACAGGCCTTGACGGGATCAAAATATTGATTGCGATGGGCAAAATCCTGCATGTATTCCCGGGCGGTCATGCCGCCCTTGGAAAAATTGTATACCCTGCTGCCCAGAGTCCGGGCCATAAACTGGCCCCAGGAATAATCAAAAAGATCATGAAAATGCTTGGTGCCGTCGGCATCCTTGGTTTCAAATTCGCCGGAGGAGAGGCTGTCGCCGATGCAGGCGATGGTCCGGAAAATACAGGCAAAGCCGCCATCCTCCGCCATATGCTCCAGGGGCAGTTCGTTTTCCCGCCCGAGATAATCCTGAATATTCATTTCCGTTTCCTTCTTTCCTTTGCTTTATTGGATATTGACATTCACGCCGTTAACCTCCACGCCCTCCTCGGCCCTTATGAGGATATAGGGATGGCCATCGATGATCCGGGTTTCCACCAGATCGCTGCGCTCGGGGGATACCTTGATCACCACCTGGGGCGTGCGCAATTCAAATTGCCTGGGGCTGATTACATTTACCGCGCTGAGATTGGCCTGGGGCCCGAATTCCTGGGCGTATTTTTCTTCAAAGGCGGTCATCCGGTTGGGGTTTACGCCGCATTGGGCCAATACCAGGGATACATCCTCCTTGGTGACGGTCAGCGGCTCGGGATTCTTTTCGGCCTTTCTTTCCTCCAGCTTTTCCATAACCTCCTCATGCACCGCCTGCATGACCTCATAGCTGCATTCCTCCTGCAGTGTTTCCTGCAGAATGGCCTGGAAGGTTTCCTTCTGCCGGGCGGCGGGCATGGGCAGACGGGCGCCGAAAACGGCGTCTACAAAATCATCCTGGCTTGCGGCGGTATCCCGGGTGTAATACAGCGCCCGGTAAATATTGGCGCATCTTTCCTCAAAGGCGGGGAACATAAAGCCCATCTCCGGCGCGCCCACCGCCCAATCCGATTCCCGGCTGTGGAAATCGTTTTCCGCCGCATCGTAGGAAAGGGTCGGCTTGGTCAGCTTCACCGGGCATACGCTGCAGAGAATATAATGGAATACCTCGGTGGACATTTCGGTCACCCGCTGCTCATCCTGGCTGCGATAGGGCACGTCATAGCCATCGTGCATCAGCAGAATCAGATAATGATCCTCCCATTGCAGATGGGCGCGGATCTGGCGGAAAAAGGTATCCACCGTCTGCTCATCCTTTAGCGCGCAGTCTCTTAGATCGGTGAGCAGCTGATGCTCCCGGCTTTCCATAACCTGCTCCGGGGTGAAATCAATATCCAGCAGATTCTGGCCCTGGGTGCCGGAAAGGGTGCGCTTGAAGATGGAAAGATATTTTTCGGCCTCCTCCTGGGGCATGCCCTGCAGATAGCGGGTGAAGGCGGAGATCACCTCGCCCTGGTTATTCACATAGCAGCCCTGAATGCAGGTGATGTTATTGTGTTTCAGATGAAAGCGCCGCTTGATTTCGGCCAAATCCTTTTTATTCATGGGTCTGTATCCTCGTTTTCGCTTGATGGGGCATTTGCAGCCCGGAACAGCATTATACCACAGAAGCAGAAAAAATGTCCACCGCCATTTCGCGGCGGAAAATGCCGCTCCTCCTCCCGAAAAGGCGGCGCGGCGCAGAAAGCCCGCCGCCCGGCAGGGGAAAAATGACGAAATAAGCCGAAATACATGGAAAAAACTTGACGGAGAAGAGGAATTATCATACAATATTTACAGTCTGTGGAATATACAGCAGGAAAAGGGAGGAAAAGAAAAATGGCTGCACCCAAGGGAATGTGGGAATGCCCCGTGTGCGGGGATTACATGCCGGATTCGCAGAAGGCCTGCACGCATTGCAATTGCGAGAAAACGGAGGAAAGGGAGCCGCTCAAATACCTGAAAAATGATCCGCAGAATCATGCCGACGGTCAGACGGGAGCGCCGCCCAGGAAGCGGCTGAACTTTGGCTACACCGAAAGGAATATCGGCAGCACGCTGAAGACACTTGCCCGCTCTTCTCTGGTACTCTGGATCGTCATTTCCTTTATTTTGGCGTGCATAGCCACCCACTACCTCGGCTTCTGGAGCTTTTTGCTGGTTCTGGTCTGCGGCTGCCTGATTGGCGCGCTGGTGTATGTGGTGGAATATGCCTTTGGCTGCATGGTTGAAAGCAGCATCGTAACGGCGGAAAACAGCAAATGGTGCGTGGCCTATCTGGATGCCATCCGGGATAGCAGCGCAGCGGCGGCGGATAACAGCGCCCAGTGCGTCCAGAAGCTGGAACAGCTGCTGCTTACGCAGAAGCGCGATGATTCTGATGAACAAGCCCCCTGATGCTTTCGCCTCTTGCTTCCCCTGGATCGTTCCCTGCCCTGGGCAGGTGGCGATCCTTTTTTGCTTACTCCCCTTCGGGAGACGTTCCCTCCGGATAAAAAACGCCCCCTCTCCGCAGCAGGAGAAAGGGGGCGTTATCATGCCGCCGGGGGGCGGGCATCAGCGGTAATAGCGGCTGGTGGGCTTAAAGGTTTTTACCTTCCTGACCTTCTTCATCTTTTTCAGCAGGAAGCGGATCAGCCGCAGCAGCAGCAGCATGCAGACGGCGGGCAGGATCATATACAGCAGGATCAGCTCAAAGGTAATCCGGGGGAAGGGATTGGGATCATTGGCGGCGGCCTCGATGATCTGCTCCACTGTGGGGGCCAATTGCTCCCGGGCGGCGATGCTGCGGGAGGCCGTCAGCTCATAGACGATGGGGTTTGCGCCCGCGGGATAGTAGGTCAGCGTGCCCATGACCTCGCCCTCCGTGATGGGGGCCACCAATTCCCGGGTAAATTCGGTCACGGTCAGGCTGCTGAAATTCTGCACCCAGTAATCAAATTGATCCAGGGTGGTTACGATCAGATCGGAGGCCTTCATATCCACCTTCTGGATATTCAGCGTCAGCCGCCCCACCTCGGGATCGGAAAGATCGAAGGAGCGGATATCCACCACCCGGGGGTTTTCCAGATAGATTTCGGCGATGCTGGTACTCAGATACTGGGAAAAGCCGTAATCCATCAGCTTGATGGTATCCAGATAGCGATCCTTATCCCCGGAGGCATTGAAGACCACGGAAATCAGATTGACACCATTGCGGCTGGCAGAGCCGACAAAGCAATTGCCGGCTGCCTGGGTGGTACCGGTTTTGATGCCGGTGCCATCGGGATAATAGCAGTTTTCCTTCCCTTCATACTGGGTGACGAAATAATTGCGGCTGTTGATGGTGCGGGCCCGGTAGATATTGCTCTTGGGCATCACATGGGAATCGGATTGCACAATCTCCCGGAAGGTTTCATTCTGCATGGCCACCCGGGCCAGAATCGCCATATCCCGGGCGGTGGTGTAATGATTCTCATCGTGCAGACCATTGGCATTGACAAAATGCGTATTGGTGCAGCCCAGGGAATGGGCGGTCTGATTCATCAGCGCCACGAAATTTTCCTGGGTTCCGCCCAGCCCCTCCGCAATGGCGTTGGCGGCATCGTTGCCCGAGGGCAGAATGGCGGCGTAGCAAAGATCAATCAGGGCGATTTGCTCCCCGGCGGCCAGCTTGGCCGAGGATTCATCCGCAGCCAGATTCACGGCGGCCTCGCTTACGGTAATCACCTGATTGGGATCGCCGATGGTCAACGCCAGCCAGACCGTGAGAATCTTGGTGGTGGAGGCGGGATACATGATCTGATCGGCGTTCTTTTCAAAAATCACATCGCCGGAATCCGCCTCAATCAGCAGCGCGGAAACGGCGGTCAGATGGCCGTCATCCAATTCCTCCGGGCGGCTGGCATCATATTCGGATGCCGCAGCAGAAAAGGCGGGCAGGCAAATCAGCGCTGCCAGCAGCAGCGCCAGAAACCGTCCCTTTGCCCCTTGCTTCATGTGCCCTCCTGTCGTTTCGTAAGAAAAATTGAACACATTCGTAATTATATCATAATATTTCCCGTTTGTACAGCCTCGGTCCATCCTCATACAGATTTCCGCCCCAGGCGTCCATCAGCACAATGGCGGGAAAATCCCGAATGGTAAAGCGATGAATGGCCTCAGGCCCCAGATCGGCATAGGCCACCACCTCGCTTTTTTCAATGCTTCTTGCAATGAGCGCCGCCGCGCCTCCTACCGCGCCAAAGTATACCGCCCCGTGCTTCTGCATGGCAGCGCGCACCGCTTCATTGCGCCGTCCCTTTCCAATCATGCCCCGCAGACCCAGCGCCAACAGCGCCGGGGTATAGGTATCCATGCGGTAGCTGGTGGTGGGCCCGGCGGCGCCCACCGCATGCCCGGGGGAGGCTGGGGCGGGGCCCACATAATAGATGGTCTGCCCCGCAAGGTCGATGGGCAGGGGCTTTCCTGCGTCGAGCAGCGCCTGCAGCCGCTTGTGGGCGGCATCCCGGCCGGTATAGATTTCCCCGGTGAGCAGCACCTGATCCCCTGCGTGCAGGGAGCGGGCCCTATCCTCCGTCAGAGGCAATTGCAGATGAATGACAGGCATGGCAGTCTCCTTAATAAAGAATGAAGCATTGTCAAAATAAAATGCGGCTCAGAGGATCCCCTCGGCGTGCCGGGCGGCATGGCAGCAGATATTGACGGCCACGGGAAGCCCGGCGATGTGGGTGGGGGCCCAGTCAATATTTACCGCCAGGGCGGTGGCGCGCCCGCCGATGCCCGCCGGGCCAATGCCCAAAGCGTTAACGGCGGCAAGCGCCTTTTTTTCCAGGGCGGCGTATCTTTCATCCGGGTGATGGCTGCCTGCGGGGCGGGCGGTCATGCGCTTGGCAATGAGGGCGGCCTGCTCCATGGTGCCGCCTATGCCCACGCCAATCAGCATGGGCGGGCAGGGATTGGGCCCCGCCTTTTCAGCCGTTTCCACAATGAAATCCAGCACGCCCTTTTCCCCCTCTGCCGGGGTCAGCATGCGGATGGTGCTCATGTTTTCGCTGCCGAAGCCCTTGGCGGTAACCAGTATGCGCACCCTTTCCCCGGGCACGATGGAGGCATGGATGACGGCGGGAGTGTTATCCCCGGTGTTTTTCCGGTCAAAGAGCGGATCTGTTATCACCGATTTCCTCAGATAGCCGTTTTGATAGGCCCGGCGCACGCCCTCGTTTACGGCGGAGGAAAAATCGCCGCCGGTAAAATGCACATCCTGCCCGATTTCGATGAATAAAACCGCCATGCCCGTATCCTGGCAGATGGCCACCCGCTCCCGCCGGGCAATTTCGTCATTTTCGATGATCTGGGCAAGCACCGCCCTGCCTGTTTCGGCTTCCTCGGCCTCCATGGCGCATTGAAGCGCGGCGCGGATATCCTGGCCGATTTCATAATTGGCGGTCAGAAACAGCTTTTCGATTTGATCCGTAAGGAGGGACACGGGAATTTCACGCATGCCCATCCTCCTCTCCTTTGATGATGACGGGGGCCTGCCGGTAGGTATCCCCCAGGTGCAGCCCTGCCCCGATGCGCCATAATTCGTCGGCGCGGATATCCATCTGCATCAGCGGCGAGCGGGCAGGCTGGGAAATCAGGGGAAAGCCGCTTTTCTGCATCTGCCTGAGCAGCGGCCTGGCGCTTTCCCGAAAGCCCAGCAGCCTGGCATGATCGGGAAGCGGGGGCAGATCCTCCGCCCGGATGCCCATGCAGCCATGGCACAGCGCCCGGCAGATGCGCCCCCGGGTATAGCGCCGGGTCTTGATGGCGTCAAGCAGCGCCTCCTGGCTTTCGGCCCCTGCCGCCGCCCGGAGAATACGCCTTTCCAGCCCCTCGCCCACGCCGGGCCAGGCGGCAATTTCCTCCGGGGAGGAAAAAAGCAGCTGCCTGCGCAGGAGGGGATAAAGCCCGTCCGGCGGGCAGTATTGCCCGGCGGCCAGGGCGCCTTTCAGGGCGGCCTGCCCGCTTTTTGGAATGCCCCGGGCCAGGGCGGCCCAATCCCCCCGCAGGATGGCGCCCCGCATGGCGGAGGCGGAGGGATACGCCTCGATCTCCGCAGCGTGATAGCCCGTCGTCCGCAGAATGGGAACGGGAAGGATGCTGCTTTTCAGGCGGAGCAGCGCCCTGAGATAGGAAAGGGCCAGGGCGGTATTGGGCCCGGCCAGGGCGCGGCGGGGCAGATGCATGCGCGCTTCCAGGGCGCGGCCCATGGCCTCGGCATGGGAAAGACCCTGGGATAAATGCTCCTCAAGCGCGGAAAGCATCGCTTCATCCGGCCTTTCCAGGAGCAGCGCCGCCTGAGAAAGCAGGGAGAGATTTTCCTCCTCGCTGCCAAAGGAAAGATGGGTGACGCAGCCCAGGGCCTCAAGGATAAAGACCCCGCCCAGGGCAAAATATTCCGCCTCCCGGACGGAAAAGGCGTAGGGCAATTGCAGCACGATATCCGCCCCGCCCCGCAGCGCCATTTCCGCCCGGGTATGGGCGGGCAGCAGGGCGGGCATGCCCCGCTGGGTAAAGCTGCCGCTCATCACGCAGAGCAGATAATCCGCCCCGGTTTTTTCCCGGGCGCAGGCAAGCTGATGGGCATGGCCCAGATGGAAGGGATCATATTCCGCAATCACGCCGCAAACCCGCATGATCATTCCTCCCTGCCGCTGATGAATCCCTATCATTATAATTCTCCCGCCCCCATCCTGCAAGAAAAAAATAAATGGAACCGGAAAAAGGCAGAAAAAAGATTGACAAGCGGTAAAATTTGCTTATACTGGAGGTATCATGAAATTTGGGAGGTGACAGTCAATGGGCGACGGCAGTAAATGCATGCCGGGCGATGCGGTGCCCCGATCGCGGCGGATGCGCCTGTTGGCGCGTCGCTGATTCGGGCCTGCCCCTTATGCATAGGCAGAACGGAGGAGGCGCTTTTGCCCCCGTCCGGCCGTCTGCGTCGTTTTCAGCCGATTTTTTTACGCCGGTGGAAAAAGGGCTTTTTTGCGTGTACGGAAAAATCGGTTTTTCGGTAAAGCTGCACGGCATGATAATGAAGGGGACGATGAAAAATGGAATGGGAAATGGTAAAGGAACGGCTGGATCGCCTGCTGGAGGCGGGCCGTCATGGGGAACTTCGGGGCGCGCTACGCATGATTAACGAGGTGGATATCGCCCAGTACATGGAGGAGTTGGATCGGGAAAAGCTATTGCTGGTCTTCCGGGTGCTGCCCAAGGATATTTCCGCCGATGTATTCAGCTATATGTCCACCGAGCAGCAGCAGACGCTGCTGGAATCCATCGGCGATCATGAAATCCGCGCGCTGATTGACGATATGTTTCTGGATGACGCGGTGGATTTTCTGGAGGAATTGCCCGCCGGGGTTGTGCGCCGTGTGCTGCGCAATACCAATGCGGAAACCCGGGAAATGATCAATCAGTATCTGCAGTATCCGGAAAATTCCGCCGGCTCGATCATGACCATCGAATATATGGAATTCCATGCCGGGGATACGGTGGAAAAGGCCATGGAGATGATCCGCAGGGAGGGGCTGGATAAGGAAACCATCTATACCCTCTATATCCTCGATCAGCAGCGCCGCCTGCTTGGCACCCTGGCGCTTCGGAAAATGATCCTGGCCGAGCAGGACGCTGTGCTTTCCGATATGATGGATCCCAATCCCATCTCCGTCTGCACCACCGATGATCAGGAGGCGGTGGCCGATCTGGCCCGGCGCTATGACCTGATGGCCATTCCGGTGGTGGATAAGGAAAGCCGCATGGTGGGTATCATTACTGCGGATGACCTGATGGATGTTATCGAAGAGGAAAATACCGAGGACTTTGAAAAGATGGCGGCCCTTACGCCCTCCGGCGATGAGTATCTCAAAACCTCGCCCTTCCGCCTGGCCCTTAACCGCGTGCCCTGGCTTCTGATCATGGCCACCATCGCCATTTTTACCGGCATGATCATTGACAGCTATGAAAATCTGCTGAAGAATGCCAGCATCGTGCTGACCTCCTGTATCCCTATGCTGATGAATACCGGCGGCAATTGCGGCTCCCAGGCCTCCACCCTGATCATCCGCGGTATTGCTTTGGGCGAAATTGATTTTAAGGATATTTTCCGGGCGGTCTGGAAGGAGCTTCGGGTGGGCGCCATGGTAGGCGTGGTGCTTTTCGCGTTTACCTTCCTGCTGGTTTATTTCATTTATCATGCGACCCTGGATGTGGCGCTGGTGGTGGCCCTGGCCCTGTATTGCACCGTGCTGATTGCCAAATCGCTGGGCTGCATCCTTCCGCTGTGCGCCAAAAAGCTGGGCTTTGATCCCGCGCTGATGGCCAGCCCCCTGATTACCACCGTGGTGGATGCCACCTCCCTGACCATTTATTTCGCCATTGCTACCGCCGTTTTGCAGATCGCGCCGGTGTGACGCAATCAATGCAAAAATCCCTGAAAGGACGATACGCATGCAGAAATGCCTGGAAGCCTATCTGCCCCGGCTGCGGGCACTGCCCGGGGAAATCAGCCTTTATGCCGAAAGCCTGAAAACGGGCGAAAGCATTGCCTTTCAGCCCGATATTCCCCTGGTTGCCGCCAGCGTGATCAAGCTGCCGATTCTGGTTGAGGCCTTCCGCCAGGCGGAAGAGGGCATGCTCTCCATGAAGGAGGAAATCCGCATCCGTCCTCGGGATAAAATGCCCTCCTGCGGGGTGCTGACCTATCTGCATGACGGCATAACGGTGCGCCTTTCCGATCTCTGCGTGCTGATGATGATCGTCAGCGATAATACCGCTGCCAATCTGCTCATGGATCGTTTGGGCATGGAGCAGGTGAATCAGACCATGCGCCGCCTGGGCCTTGAAAAAACCACCCTGCGCCGCCGCCTCTTTGACAGCGAGGCCGCCGCCCGGGGACTGCAGAATGAAATCACCGCCCGGGAAATGGCCCTGCTGCTTAAAAAAATCCAGGCGGGGGCGTGCGTTTCTCCGCAGGCGGATGCGCGCATGCTGCAGATTTTAAAGGATCAGCGCCTGAATGGGAAAATCCCCTTCTATCTGCACGGCTGCGCCATCGCCCATAAAACCGGCGAGGATGACGGCGTTACCCATGATGTGGGCATCGTTTTCGCAGAGAATCCTTTTATCCTCTGCCTTGCCTCCAATCATACCTGCGTGCCCGATTTCGAACGGCTGATGCAGGATATTGCCCGGGATCTTGCGGGGGCATGAGGGAACACGGTGATATTTGCGGGAGGACGCTTTTGCGTCAAAAGCACCCTCCCGCGCCCTCCCGAAAACTGAGGACAGGGAACGGGATATTTGCGGGAGGATGCTTTTGTGTCAAAAGCCCCCTCCCGCCCCCTCCCGAAAACCGGCTCTGGATGTTTCAAGAAGGGCTTCTGCCAAATTGAATGCCAGAGCAGCAAATAGGAATAACGATTTGAAAAAACAGCAGCAATGCCTTCGCGTTTGACGAGGGCATTGCTTTTTTGTTTCATCCAGAGCTGGTTTTCGGGAGGGTGCGGGAGGGGACTTCTGACGCAAAAGTCTCTTCCCGCAAAAATCCGTTTCTTTCCCCCGTTCCTCTGTTCTTGCCGCACTCCGGATTTGACATGGATTTCACATATCCTGTATTTTTGATTTCACAAAAGGGGGCTACAATGGCGAATGTACCAGGAAATATGCAAGGCGAGCATGATCGCATGAAAGGAGAGATCTCTAATGAAAAAAACGATTGTTCTATTGCTTCTGGCGCTGCTGGCGCTTTGCCTGTTAACGGGCTGCAGCGAAAAGGCCGTCCGTTCCGTTTCCACGGATGGCTCCACCTCCATGGAAAAGGTGATTGGCGCGCTGGGCGAGGCCTTTGAGCAGGAAACCGGCATTCGCTTTACCTACAATCCCACCGGCTCGGGCTCCGGCATCCGGGCGGTGCAGGAGGGCCGCTGCGATATCGGCCTTTCCTCCCGGACGCTTAAAAAGGAGGAAGAGGCCGCCGGGCTTACCGCTGCCGTGCTGGCCTATGACGGCATTGCCCTGATTGTGCATCCCGATAATCCCGTGACCGATCTGAGCCTGGAAAATGTCGCCCGGATCTACACCGGGGAAATTACCAACTGGGCCCAGGTGGGCGGCGCGGATGCCGAAATCGTGCTGATTGGCCGGGAGGCGGGCTCCGGCACACGGGACGGTTTTGAAACCATCACCGGCACCGCGGAGGCGTGCCGCTATCGGCAGGAATTGACCTCCACCGGCGATGTCATTACCGCCGTTTCCCAGAATCCCGCCGCCATCGGCTATGCCTCCGTGGCCTCGGTGAAAAATACCGTCCGGATGCTGAGCATCGACGGCGTCGTTCCTGAGGAAGCCTCCATTCGGGATGGCAGCTATCCGGTGCAGCGGCCCTTCGTGCTGGTTACCCGGCGGGATGCGGCCCTGAGCGAGGAGGCGCAGCGGTTCCTTTCCTATGTCCTGTCCGATGATGCCGGGGCGATTATTGCTGCCGCCGGGGTGGTTTCCGCAAACTGAGAGGGGACGCGGCGTCTGGCCGGGCGGCAGCTGACGCGGGCCAGGGCCGGGAATGAAAATGATGAAGAAAAATCAACGGACAGAAAGAATCATCCATGGCATTTTTCTGCTGCTGGGGCTGATTACGGTGGGCTGTGTCCTCCTGATCACGGTATATCTGGTGATTTCCGGGCTCCCGGCCATTGGGAAAATCGGGGTTACCGATTTCCTGCTTGGGAAAAAATGGGCCTCCACGGCGGCCGAACCGGAATACGGCATTCTGCCCTTTATCCTGACCAGCGTGTATGGCACCGCCGGGGCTGTGCTGCTGGGCGTTCCGGTAGGCTTTCTGACGGCGGTGTATCTTTCCAAACTGGCTTCGAAAAGGCTGAAGGCCGTCATGCAATCGGCGGTCAGCCTGCTGGCGGGCATTCCCTCGGTGGTGTATGGACTGGTGGGCATGCTGGTGCTGGTTCCCGGCATCAGGAAAATATTCCATGTGCCCGATGGCGCGGGTCTGCTTGCCGCCGTCATCGTGCTGGCGGTGATGATCCTGCCCTCCATTATCAAATTATCCGTTACCGCGCTGGATGCCGTGCCCCGGGAATATGAGGATGCCTCTCTGGCTCTTGGCGCAACGCCTGTGGAAACCTATTTTCGGGTTTCCGTCCCGGCGGCCCGAAGCGGCATTGCGGCCTCGGTGGTGCTGGGGGTGGGCCGGGCCATTGGGGAGGCCATGGCGGTGATGATGGTGGCGGGCAACGCGCCCAATATGCCCGATTCTCTGTTCCAGAGCGTGCGCTTTCTTACCACCGCCGTTTCCAGCGAAATGGCCTATTCCAGCGGCCTGCAGCGACAGGCGCTTTTCTCCATCGCGCTGGTGCTGTTCCTGTTTATTATGCTGATGAATGCCGCACTGAATTTTTTTCTGAAGCGGGAAAGGAAATAAACGATGCTGAAGCAATCGCTGTCCCCTAAAAGAAGGGGCTATGGAGGGCTGATGAAGGGGCTGATGCTTCTGTCGCTGGGCCTGACGGCGGCGCTGGTGCTGTTTCTGGTAATCTATGTGCTGGCGCGGGGCATCCCCGGCATCAGCTGGGCGCTGCTTTCCCAAAGCCCCAGCTACCTGAATGGCCGCATCGGCATTCTGCCGGATATTCTCAACACACTGTATATCGTGCTGGCCACGCTGGCGCTGGTGCTTCCCCTGGGCGTGGGCGCGGCGGTTTATCTTACCGAGTATGCCGCCGGCCATCGCCTGGCGGCGGTGATCGAATACGCCGCCGAAACGCTTTCGGGCATTCCCTCCATTATCTATGGCCTGGCCGGGATGCTGCTGTTTTCCAATCATATGGGCACCTGCCTGATGGCGGGGGCGCTGACGCTGGTCATGATGAATCTGCCTACCGTCATGCGCACAGCCCAGGAAAGCCTGAAAACGGTGCCCCAGTCCTACCGGGAGGGGGCCTTCGGCCTGGGGGCGGGCAAATGGCGGGTGATCCGCACGGTGGTGCTGCCCGGCTGCGTGGATGGCGTTATCACCGGCTGCATTCTCTGCGTCGGCAGGATTCTGGGCGAATCCGCCGCCCTGCTCTTTACCGCAGGCTTTGCCCATGCAGTCAATGGCCTGATCAACGGCCTGGCTGCCCCGGGCGCAACGCTGACCGTCGCCCTCTATGTCTACGCCAAGGAGCAGGGGGAATTCGGCGTGGCCTTTGCCATTGCCGCTATCCTGATGGTGCTGACCCTGCTTGTGAATTTCACCGCCGCCCGGGTGCAGCGGCATTTTGAAAAAAGGAGAAGCGTATGAGCAGCATTCTTTCTGTCAGGGATATGTGCCTGTGGTATGGCGAGCATCAGGCGCTGAAAAACGTGAATATGGAAATCCCGGAAAACAGCATTACCGCCCTGATCGGCCCCTCGGGCTGCGGAAAATCCACCTTTCTTAAAACCCTGAACCGGATGAATGATCTGATCCCCGGCGTAAAAATCACCGGCGATATCCGCTATGACGGCCGGGATATTTTCGCCCGGGAGACGGATGTGAATCATCTGCGCAAGGAAATCGGCATGGTGTTCCAGAAGCCCAATCCCTTTCCCATGAGCATCTATGATAATATCGCCTACGGCCCCCGCACCCATGGCATCAGAAACCGGCTGGAACTGGATGGAATTGTGGAGCGGGCGCTGCGGGATGCGGCGATCTGGGAGGAGGTCAAGGATCGGCTGAAGAAAAATGCCCTGGGCCTTTCCGGCGGGCAGCAGCAGCGGCTGTGCATTGCCAGGGCGCTGGCGGTTGCGCCCCGGGTGCTGCTGATGGATGAGCCCACCTCCGCCCTGGATCCCATTTCCACCGCCCGGATCGAGGAGCTTGCGATGGAGCTTAAGGAAAAATACACCATCGTCATGGTCACCCATAATATGCAGCAGGCCGTCCGTGTATCGGATCAGACCGCGTTTTTCCTGCTGGGGGAATTGGTGGAATTCGGCAGAACCGATGATCTCTTTTCGCAGCCCCGGGATCAGCGCACCGAGGATTATATTACCGGCCGCTTTGGCTGAGGAGGATTGCATGAGAAACAGACTGGATGAGCAGCTTTTTGATCTCAATCGGGAAATCATCGAAATGGGCGCGCTCTGCGAGGAAGCTATTGCTTCCGCCGTGCAGGCCATGACCGAGGGCAATCTGGCCCTTGCAGCCCAGGTACGGGAAAACGGCGGCGCGATTGATCAGATGGAGCGCGATATCGAGGGCCGGTGCATGAAGCTTCTTCTTCATCAGCAGCCTGTGGCCCGGGATCTCAGGCTGATTTCCGCCGCGCTGAAAATGATCACCGATATGGAGCGCATCGGCGATCAGGCGGAGGATATCGCCGAAATTGTTTCCTTCCTGGGCGGCCGCACCCTGGAGGGCATGGGGCTGATTGAGGAAATGGCCCGGGAAACCATGCGGATGGTTACCGCCAGCGTGGATGCCTTTGTGAAAAAGGATACGGCCCTGGCCCGGGGGGTGATTGATCGGGATGATGTGGTGGACGACTATTTTTCCCGGGTGAAATGTGGTATAATCTCTCTGGTGGCGGCCAATCATGCCGACGCCGAATTCGCCCTGGATCTGCTCATGATCGCCAAGTATTTTGAGCGCATCGGCGATCATGCCACCAATATTGCCGAGTGGGTGATTTATTCCGTAACGGGCGCGCGCAAGGAGGAATGACCATGATCTGGTATGTTGAGGATGATGCGGGCATCCGCGACATTGCCATGTATGCCCTGAATTCTGCCGGCTTTGAAACCCGGGGCTTTGAGGATGGCCTGTCGTGCTGGGAAGCCCTGAAAGAGGAAAAGCCGGCCTTGCTGGTGCTGGATGTAATGCTGCCCGGCATGGATGGCATTGAGCTGATGACAAAAATGAAGGCGAATGCGGAATGCAGCGCCATTCCCGTTGTTCTGGCTACGGCCCGTGGCCAGGAATATGATCGTATCCGCGGCCTG
This sequence comes from uncultured Oscillospiraceae bacterium, assembly GCA_964549135.1. Classification (GTDB taxonomy): domain Bacteria; phylum Bacillota; class Clostridia; order Christensenellales; family Aristaeellaceae; genus RUG563. The sequence continues at coordinate 37,886 of CAZJUJ010000021.1, forward strand.
GATCTGGGGGCGGATGATTATATCGTCAAGCCCTTCAGCATGATGGAAATGGTATCCCGGGTGCGGGCTGTTCTGCGCCGCAGCCAGCCGCCGCAGGCCGCAAGGCAGCTGAAAACGGGCGGCCTTATTGTCAATCTGGAGGAGCATACCGTCTTTGCAGACGGAAAAAGAATCCAGCTTACCTATAAGGAATTTGAATTACTCTGCCTTTTTCTTTCTCATCCCGGCCTGGTCTATACCCGGGAGCAAATGTTTTCCCAGGTGTGGAAAACAGATTATATGGGCGATTCCCGCACCCTGGATTCGCATATCCGCACCCTCCGCCAGAAGTTAAACGGCTATGGCCGGATGATCGAAACGGTGCGCAATGTGGGCTATCGCTGGGAGGTGGAAAATGGCAGATAAAATTTTCCGGTCGATTCTTCTTGCATCCGTCGCCGTGCTGGCGGCTGCGCTGGTCATGATTACCGGCGTTCTGTATCCGTATTTTTCCGGGCTGCAGGAAACGCAGCTCCGGGATGAATTGCATCTGGCCGCTGGGGCCGTGCAGCGCCTGGGCCGGGATTATCTTGAGGGGCTGCAGCCCGATAAATACCGCCTGACCTGGGTGGGCGCGGATGGCGCGGTGCTTTTTGACAGCCATGCGGATGTTGCCGCCATGGAAAATCATGGGGATCGGGAGGAAATCCGGGAGGCTATGGTTTCCGGTATCGGCGGAAGCAGCCGCCGCTCCTCCACTCTGACCGAGCAGACCCTCTATGAGGCCCAGCGCCTTGAGGATGGCAGCGTGCTGCGCATTTCCGTCAGCCGCGCCACCGCGCTGATGCTGGTGCTGGGCATGCTGCAGCCCATCCTCATATTGCTCGCTCTGGCCCTGGGGCTTTCCGCCTTTCTGGCCCATCGCATGGCAAAAAGGGTGGTGGGGCCGCTGAATCAATTGGATCTGGATCACCCCCTGGCAAATGATACCTATGAGGAGCTTTCTCCGCTTCTTCATCGGCTTCAGGCCCAGCGAAAGGAAATTGAGGAGCAGGTCGGGGTTCTTCGGCAAAAGCAGGAGGAATTCGATCAGATTACCGCGCATATGCAGGAGGCGCTGATCCTGCTGGATCATGCGGGCCGCATTCTCAGCATCAATCCTGCGGCCAGGGCGCTTTTTGATATAGGCGGGCATGGCATCGGCGAGGATTTTCTCTTCCTTGACCGCAGGCAGGATATGCGCGCCGCCCTGGAGGAGGCAAATGCCCGGGGCCATGCCGATTTCCGCACGGTCATCGGCGAAAGAGGGTATCAGTTTGATCTGAGCCGCATCGAATCAGAGGGCGGCAGGCAGGGCATGGTCATCCTGGCCTTTGATATGACGGAGCAAATGGATGCCGAGCGCCATCGCCGGGAATTCACCGCCAATGTCTCCCATGAACTGAAAACGCCGCTGCAATCCATCATCGGCTCGGCAGAACTGATGGAAAATGGCATCGTAAAGGAAGCAGATGTGCCGCGCTTTGTGGGGCATATCCGCCGGGAGGCCTCCCGTTTGGTAACGCTGATTGATGATATTATCCGCCTCTCTCAATTGGATGAGGGGGCAGAAATGCCAAGAGAAACTGTAGCCATGAAGCCGCTTTCGGAGGAAATCTGTGAAAGCCTGGCAGACGCTGCCGGGGAGAAGGACATTTCGGTGTCGGTTACCGGCGATGAAGGCGCTGTTATTGGCGTCCGCAGGCTGCTCTATGAAGTGGTATATAATCTCTGCGATAACGCGATCAAGTATAATCGTCCGGGAGGCTGGGTCAGGGTGTCGGTGGCGGAGGAGCAGGGCATGGTGCGTTTCCGCGTCAGCGATAACGGCATCGGCATTGCGCCGGAGCATCAGCAGAAGATTTTTGAGCGCTTTTATCGGGTGGATAAGAGCCATTCCAGGCAATCGGGCGGCACCGGCCTGGGCCTGTCCATCGTTAAGCATGCCGTGCAGTATCATCAGGGAAAGATCGCCGTGGAAAGCAAAACGGATCAGGGAACGACCATGACCGTGCTGCTGCACGCAAAATCCTGAAAATCAGGGGAGGAAATAATAGAATAAACGGAAAACGATCCCCATGCTTCCCGATGCGTTGGGGAGCATTTTTCGTTTCAAAAGGATTCCTGTAAGCAAAAAATTTCGAAATATTGCGGGCAAAAAAGAAAATAATGGCGCTTGAAGGGGGAAAAGGGAAGAACAAGGGGAGCTGCGAATGGAATAATCACGAACATTAATACGGTTGCTGCTGGAAATAGAACGGAATTGTTGGAACGATTGCAAATATATCAGGGAACAGTGTTCGGGAAAAGAAAAAAGATTGAA
>CAZJUJ010000022.1:0-39560 GCA_964549135.1 uncultured Oscillospiraceae bacterium
CATTCAATTTGGCAGGATTCACCCATGTTCCATCCAGAGCCGGTTTTCGGGAGGGCGCGGGAGGGTGCTTTTGACGCAAAAGTCTCCTCCCGCAAAATAGTTTCCCGTTCTCCCCGCTCTCCGTTAGATTTCGTGGATGTCGAAGGAGGCCTTGATCAGCTGGCGGGCCTCCTGCACGGAGGCGATTTCCCCGGCGGCGAGCATCTGGCTGAGCAGATTCCCGATGGCGGTACCCTCGATAGGCCCGGCGGTAACGGGCAGGCCGCAGGCCTGGGCGGTCAATTCATTGAGGAATTGATTCTGGCTTCCGCCGCCCACGATGCAGAGGCGGCGGAAGGGATGGCCGATGATCGTTTCCAGATGGCGGATGGTGCGGGCGTAGGATTCGGCCAGGGAATGATTGACGCAGGAAAGCAATTCCCCGGCGCTCTGGGGCAGGGGCTGCTGATGGGCCGCAAGATGGGCACGGATGGCCTCGGTCATATTTTCCGGGGCCAGGAATTCGGGGGCATCCACATCAATGCGCCCGGGGAAGGCCGCGTTTTCTTTTGCCCAGGCAGCCATATTCCCAAAGGAGGGCTTGCCCGGCAGCTCCCGGCGGATATTCTGGATAATCCACAGGCCCATAATATTTTTCAGGAAGCGGATGCTGCCCTCCACGCCGCCCTCATTGGTCAGGCCGCAGAGGCGGCTTTCCCGGGTGAGGATCGGCTCGTCAATTTCCGCGCCCAGCAGGCTCCAGGTGCCGCTGGAGAGGAAGGCATCGCCCTTTTCCAGGGCCGCGCCCAGCACGGCGGCGGCGGTATCATGGGCGGGGGGCAGAAGCACCATGGGCGAATAGCCGATTTCCTCTGCCACGGCCTTTTTGACGGGGCCCACGGCATAGCCGGGCTGGCGCAGCGCGCCGAAAATTTTCCGGGGCAGGCCCAATTGATCGATAATTTCCCAGGCCCAATCCCGCTTTTTCGCATCCAATAGCCCGGAGGTGGAGGCGATGGTGTATTCGCTTTCCATCCTGCCGGTGAGGCAATAGGCCAGATATTCCGGCATGAAGAGCAGGCGGCTGGCGTTTTTCAGCGCGTCCTGCCGCTCTTCAAGATCGGCCATAAGCTGATAGACGGTGTTAAAGGGCTGGGGCTGAATGCCGGTAACGGCAAAGAGCGCATCGTCATCCGTTTTTTCCCGCATGCCCTGGGTGCGCTTATCCCGGTAGGCGATGGTATCATCAAGCAGCCGCCCCTCTGCATCCAGCAGCGCATAATCCACGCCCCAGGTATCAATGGCCACGGTTTCGGGGCGCTCCCCGGCGTCAAAGCAGGCCTTCAGCCCGGCGATGATATTCTTTTCCAGGCTTTCATGATCCCAGGTGAGCCTTCCATTTTTCATGGAAGCGCCGTTTTCAAAGCGATACATTTCCTTAAGCTGGATTTTGCCATCCTCCAGCCAGCCCAGCACATGCCGCCCGCTGGAGGCCCCCAGGTCAATTGCCACATGGGTATGCTTGTTCATCAGGATATCCTCCTTTATCATTCGGCTCTGATCTCTGCCAGTATAATCAATTTTTCAGGTTTTGTAAATCATCTATTTCCGCAGACCCTTGGGATAATGATTCTTCATCTGCCCCTCCGAGGCCTTGGCCCAGCCCAGGGAAAGTCCATTCAGGGTGGGCACGCCCCAGCCGCGAAGCCCCGCATCCGCCGGCAGCGTTTCGCCCCGCTGATAGGCCCGGGCCCCGTCTTCATCGATGGGCCAGGGGTTCCTGGGCGCGCAGGCCAGGGCCAGGGCATGATCGGGCGCCAGGATTTTCCCCCGGATTTCGCCGATCTGCAGCCCCAGCCGCAAAACCCGCACCCCGTGAAGGGGCGGCAATTCCACGGGGGCCTGGATCACATGCCCGGCGAAAACCCCGGTGGGGAGGATTTCCTCCTGCAGCTGCTCCTGTAAAAAGGCGGAAACCAGGGGCATTTCCTGCCGGGAAAGGGGAGAAATGATTTCGCCATGCCTGCTTTTCTCCTTTTTTTTCGGGGCCGCCGCGCCGCCCTCATGGGCCAGCAGCGCCACGAAATGCCCCTCGCCCCGGATCTTATGGGGCCAAAGGCGCATCATGCCCCGGCTTTCGCCAAGGCCGGGCAGGGAAAAGGGAAGCAAGGAAAAATCGGGATGCTGACGCAGAAATTCCTCGATGACGCCCTCGTTTTCCCGGCTGTTAAAGGTGCAGGTGCTGTAGGCCATGATGCCGCCGGGGCGGAGCATCAGGGCCGCATGGGAAAGAATCTGCAATTGCCGCTGGGCGCAGCCGGCGGGAGAGGTGATCTGCCATTCCGCCCGGGCCTCGGGATGGCGGCGGAACATGCCCTCCCCGGAGCAGGGAGCGTCCACCAGAATTTTATCGAAATAGCCGGGCCATCTGCCGCTCAGCTCCTCCGGCAGATGATTGGTGACCACGGCGTTTCTTACGCCCATCCGCTCGATATTCCGGGAAAGGATCTGGGCCCGGCCGGGCACCGGCTCATTGCAGATGAGCAGGCCCTGCCCCGCCAGCATGGCTGCCAGCTGGGTGGATTTTCCCCCGGGAGCGGCGCAGAGATCCAGCACCCTTTCCCCGGGCCGGGGGGCCAGGGCGGCGGCAGCGGCCATGGCGCTGGGCTCCTGCAGATAATAGGCCCCGGCCTCATGGGCGGGCACGGCCCCGGCCTGGGAGGCAAGGGGCAGATAATAGCCCGCCTGCGCCCAGGGAACGGGCCCCAGGCACTCATCGAGGGGCGTTTGCCCCGGGCGCATTCTGATGCCCCGGGCAGGGGGCTCCTCATAGCTATGCAAAAAATCGGGCAGCGAGGCCCCTAAAAGCGGGGCCAGCTGCTCGATCCATCCATCGGGAAAATGCTGCGTTTCGCTCATGGCTTCTATCCATTCATCTGATTATTGTTTTCCGGCCTTTCCCAGGCGGCATAGCGCGCATCCGGCTGGGGATAGACCGGCTCATGGAAGGCCTGCTCCCGATCAATGGCGGGGGGCAAGCCATCCAGCATGGCGTTTTCTTCATCCGTATCCGCCGTCAGCCGCTCATGCCAGGAGGCCTTCCGCTTTTCGTGCTTATCGCTGCGCCGTCTGCGGGGCGCGGCGGCGGGCGTCTGGCCGGGAAGCTCGGGGGCATATTCCTGGGGCGCGGGGAAAAAGAGCGGGGATACCGGGGCCTCCGGGGCAAAGGGCGGCTCCTCCGCCGGGGGCGGCGCGGGGGCGTAGAATTCCTCCGGCAGCACCGGCGGCGGGAGGGGAGCGGGGGAAGGCTGCCATTCAGGGGCAGGCTCCTCCTGCATATCCAGGGCCACCCCGTCATCATACCCCTGCTCAAAGGCCTGGGGATCCTCCTCTTCGCCCCGCAGGCGGCGAAGCAGCCGTCTCAGGGCGGTGCGCCAGACCAGATAGGGCCGCCAGCGGGCCAGCCAGACCAGAAAATCAAGGGCGGTGCAGATAAGAATCAGGGCAAGCGCCACGGCCAGCCAATGATCCCCCAGCCAGCTGAAAAAGCCGCTGAGAGAGCCGTTGACCACCGCGGCCCAGATGCCCTCCACCAGGGAGCGCACCCAGTTGAAAAGCACCCGAAAAAGCGTATCGGCAAAGCTGTTCATGGATCATCCGTTTCCGGGAGAACCCCTGTCAGCGTCGGCTCAATGGAGATGATCACCGTCACCATGGAATCGCTGACATATTTCATGCTGCTGGGGGTGCGCAGGGCCATGGTGCTGATCACATCCTGTTTCTTCCCCGTAATGGTGATGGCGCCGTAGGGATAGATTTTTTCCCCGTTCAGGTAGCGGGAAATATCCGTGCCGGCGATGGTGACGCTCTTGGGCAGGATGGTAATATCGGCCACCTCATAGCCCGGGGCCGGCTCGCCGCTGATGAGGCTGCCCGTCTCGATGGGCACCTCCATCCGGGCGTAGACATCGATATCCAGATTGATATTCTGCAGCGCGCTGGATTGGCTGGTGACGGTAAGATTTTCGGCGCTGAGCGGCGTGCCATCCGCTGCCTCAAAGGCAAAATCGCAGCTGATTCTCCGGTTGGCGACGGCGGCGGGCAGCAGGCCGTAATCATAGGTGACCACGCAGCTGGCTACCGCGTTTACCACGGAGGCAGGCCCCGCGATATCCACCGTGGCGGGATCATAATCGGAAAGAATGGGCATAAAGCCCTCCGGTGCTTCCCCGGTAAAGCGCACCTCCACCGGGATACGGGAGCGGGCCACATATCTTTCCACCGTGACGGGAATTTCCGTTACCGACATATCGGTTACCGTGCCGTAAACGGAGGAAGAGGAGGCGCTGCTGATTTTCAGGATCTGCTCGCCTTCCGCTTTAATCTGGGATAAATCCACACGCACGTTATAGGTGGAGGCGGTCACCGAATTATAGTATTTCTGGGGCACCCTGACCTTGATCTGGATATTCTCCATTTCCTCCAGCCCATCCACCACGATAAAGCCGTTGTTTTTCATGGCGGTGGCGCCGGTCACATTGATTTTCACATCGGTAAAGGTTTTATCCCGGGGCAGGGTGGTATCCTGGGAAATCAGCCCGCCCCAGAGGCAGATGGCCAGAATCAGGCTGGTCAGTTTCCAGCCCCAGCGGTTGGTGAAAAGCCCCAGCAGCTTTTTGCGGAGGATTTTTGCGGAGGAATTTTCCTGCTCGGCAGGCGTTCTGGAAGGATCGGAATTCATCATTTTTCGTCCCCTCCTTTCTGGATTTCCGGGCGCGGATGATGGAGAAGATGCCAGAGGCGGGAATGATCCTCATGATACATGCCCCGCAGCAGCTTGCGGATGGCCTCTCCATCCAGATGGCGGGTCAGCTTTCCGCCCCGGGCCATGCTGATAATGCCGGTCTCCTCGCTGACGATGAAGACGGTGGAATCGGTGGTTTCGCTGACGCCCAGGGCGGCCCGATGCCGGGTACCCAGATCGCGGCTGATGGTGCTGGAATCGCTCAGCGTCAGCACGCAGGCCGCCGCCGCCACCCGCTGGCCGCAGATGATCACCGCGCCGTCATGCAGGGGGGTATTGGGCTCAAAGATGTTTTCCAGCAGGGGCGCAGAAATGCTGGCGTCAATCACCGTGCCGGTTTCCATGACGTCCTTCAGCCCCGTCCGCTGCTCAAATACGATCAGCGCGCCCACCCGCCGCCTGGAAAGGCGCAGCAGACACTGGGTGATTTCCTCCACGATCCGGGCGCTTTCATCCTGCTGGGTGGAGCGATCCAGTTTGGTGCTGCGGCCAATCTGCTCCAGCGCCCGGCGCAATTCGGGCTGGAAGAGAATCAGCAGCGCAATCACGCCGTTATTGAGGATGCTGCGCAGCACCCAGTTCAGGGCGGTCAGCCCCACCAGTTCGCTCAGATAGCTGGCCACAATAATAACGGCCAGGCCCTTGAGTACCTGAATGGCCCGGGTCTGCCGGGTTAAAAGCACCAGCTGATAAATCAGGAAGGCGATAATCAGGATATCGATATAGTCAATTAGTGTGGGGCGATGGATGATGTTCCAAAAAAATGTCTGCACCTGTTCCCAAAAGCCAGCCAAGCCGCACCACCCTCACTTTCGTATGATTTCGCCTCTATTATACTACATATTTGCCTTACTTAAAATCCCCCCGGGCGGAATTTTCTCAAATTCTTTACATATCTCTGACGAAAGCTTTGCATTTTTTTGCAGGTTTTCGCAGGGCGGGAAAAACCGGGCACACAGAAAAGACGAAGCGGCAAAGGGTTTTCTTGCATTTCCGCAGGGGAAATGATAGAATAGAAAACGCGAGGAAGGATGTGTGCTTTATGGAGCATGACGGCCATCGGGACAGATTGCGCCGGCGCTATCAGGCGGAGGGGCTGGGCGGCTTTGCAGCCCATGAGATTCTGGAATTGCTGCTGACCTATGCCATCCCGCGGGTTGACGTAAACCCCATTGCCCATCGGCTGATTGAGCATTTCGGCAGCCTGCACGGGGTGATGGAGGCATCGGTGGAGGAATTGACCCATGTGGAGGGCATCGGCGAAAAGGCCGCCGTTTTTCTGACCATGCTTCTGCCGGTCTTCCGGGCGTATGAAATAGAAAAGAGGCAGCCCAAACTATGCCTCAAAAATTACGGCGAGCTGATTCAGTATTGCCGGGCGCTGTTTGTGGGGGCGCGCAACGAGCAATTGTATCTGCTCTGCTTTGATGCGCAGATGCAATTGCAGGCCGCCCGGCTGATTGCCACCGGCACCCCGGCGGAGGTTTCCGTGATTCCCCGGCAGATGATGCAGGTGCTGATCCGCTATAATTCGGTATCCGCCGTAATGGTGCATAATCATCCCAGCGGCTCGGCCCGACCCTCGGCCTATGATATGGAATTGACCGCCATGCTGGAGCGGGCGCTTTCCGGGGTGGGCATTCGCCTGAATGATCATATTATTATTGCCGGTGAGGCGGAATACAGCTTTTTTCTGAACGGAATGCTGCAAAAGGAGGCCGTCGGCCCCCGCGCCTTCCCGGATTCGGAGGAGAAAATGGCGGCAGATCGCCCCGGCCCCTTCCTTTCCCTGGATAAGGAAGGCTGAGCCTATGCAGGCAAGGAGGAAGCAATGGCAAAAAACAGGAAAAAGAGGAGAAGAAAAGCGGGCATGCTCTTATTGGAATTGATCCTTGCGGGGATTCTCTGCTTTCTGGCGGCCCTGGGCGTTCTCTATTATATGGAGAAAAATCCCGGCGCTGCCGCTGAAAACACCGATGTATTGGTGGTGCTGGGCGCGCAGGTCTATTCGGATGGCAGTCTGAGCCCTCAGCTGCAGCTGCGGATGGAGGCGGCCCGGGACAGCTATTTTGCCAATCCCCGGCTGATCATCTGCTGCGGCGCTCAGGGGAAAAATGAGCCCGCCCCGGAGGGGGAGAGCATGCGGGCCTGGCTGATTCAGCAGGGCGTTCCTGCGGCGGATGTGCTGGCTGAAACCGAATCCTACAATACCTATCAGAATCTGGAAAACGCCCGCGCCCTGATGCCGGAGGGCGTAAAAAGCGTTACCGTGGTCACCAGCGATTATCATCTGCCCCGGGCCATGGCCATCGCCCGGGATCTGGGGCTTTCCGCCCAGGGCATCGGCAGCCCCTGCCTGCCGGAATACTGGCTTAAGAATCATTGCCGGGAGGTACTGGCGTGGGGCAAGTATTTCCTGAATAAAATCCTGTAAGCAAAAAAGTGGCTAAAGCCACTTTTTTTGCGCGTTTTTTTGCCCGGGGTGGGGCTTATGCCCGCATCATCCAGGTCATCATTTCGGTTTCGCCGCGATTGGCGAAGGCGTAATACGGGATCAGCTTCAGGGGAATCTCCTCATAATCCTCCCCGGCGGGGGCATAGAGCGCCTCGCTCTTTTTCTGGCGCAGGGCGGTGGTATGCAGGCTGGGCAGCATAAATTCGCATTCGCCCAGGGTAAAAGCGGCATCCGGGCGCAAGCGGATGGCGGATAGATCGGCGCCGTTATCCACGCCCTCAATGCAATAGACCACCGGCCCGCGCATGACGGCGACACGCCCGGCAATGGCATGCACCCGGGGATTGGCCGCCATGACCGTAACCGGCATATCCAGGGAAAGCAGAATATCCGTCTTGCCCTGCAGGACGATGCGGGCATAGCCATCCTGCATCCGGTAGGGATGATTGAGCGTGAAGCTGCGGCACCAGGCGGGGATGCGCAGGGCGATTTCCTTCTTATCGGCCTCGCATTGAATATGGATCACGCCATCCCGGGGATATTGGGTCTCCTGGGTGATGGCAAGGCCTTCCTGCTTCATCTCGGAGGCCATATACTGATTGACGAAAACGGTATCCTCATTGCAGGCATAGAGATAATCGCCCAGGGACAGGAAAAAGCGGGTGATATTGGGCGGGCAGCAGGAGCAGGAGAATACCTCCAGCCGCTGGGTGATGGGATAGCGGGATTTCTGCACCGCGCTCTTATCCACATCATTGAAAACGGGATCGATCTCCAGCGGGTTTTCATAGAAGAAGGATTTTCCGTCCATGGAAAGGCCGGAAAGAATGCCGTTATAGATCACCCGCTCCACCGTATCGGCATAGACGGCGGATTCGTGGATCTTCTGCATCCTTTCGCAGTAGAAGGCCAGGGCAATGGCGGCGCAGGTTTCCGCATAGGCGGTGCGGCTGGGCAGATCATCATCTACGGTAAAGGCCTCGCCGATATAGGTGGAGCCCACGCCGCCGGTGATATACATGCGGTGATTGACCAGATTATCATATACCCGGCGGCAGGCCGCGGCCAGCTCCTGATCCTGGCAGGCATCGGCGATATCCGCCGCGCCGCTCATCAGATACAGGGCGCGCACGGAATGGCCCTCCGCCTGGCTGCGCTGCCGGATGGGCATTTCGTCCATATTGTAGAGCATGCAGCGCTCGTTTTCGTAGAGCATTTCCCTGGCCGTGCCATGGGTATCGATGAAATATCTGGAAAGGGCCAGATAGCGCTTTTCCCCCGTGGCCTCGTAAAGCCGCACCAGCGCCAGCTCGATCTCGGGATGACCGGGGGTCAGGAACGCGGCGGATTTTTCGATCATGAATACCCGCTCGATGTAATCCGCGTATTTGCACATGGCCTTCAGGAAGGCATCCTTGCCGGTGGCATGATAATAGGCCACCGCCGCCTCCATCAGATGCCCGGCGCAGTATAATTCATGATTGGCGCGGATGGTAAAGCGCTTGTCCTGATCGGTGGTCAGATAATAGCTGTTGAAATAGCCGTTCTCATCGCTGTTTTTCAGGATGAGGGCAATGGCATCATCCACGGTTTTTTCCAGCGCCGCATCCCGCTCCATTTCCAGGGCGTAGGCCGCGCTCTCCAGCCACTTGGCTACATCCGAATCCCAGAAAATATGGCCGGTGTATTCGCCCTTCTCCTTCCAATCGCATTTCAGCGCGTCAAAGCGATGCGTCTCCGAAAACCGATGATATACGGCGGGCAGCGTGACCTTTCGTACCAGCTGCTGCTTTTCCTGCCAGAAACCGCCCGTTAACCGGACGGACGAAAATCCTATCTTCTTCATGCTTCTTCCTCCTGCTCCATAAAATGCTTCCGCTTTATTCTCTCCCCATTATAAAGCCCCCGCGCGCTCTTGGCAATAGCAAAATCTTTTCACATAAGCGGACGAGGGGGAACGAAAGGAAACGGGATTTTTGCGGGAGGGGACTTTTGAGTCAAAAGTCCCCTCCCGCACCCTCCCGAAAACCGGCTCTGGATGGATCATGGCGGGTTCCTGCCAAATTGAATGCCAGATCAGCAAAAAAGGAATAGCAATAGAGAAAAGAACAGCAATGCTTCTGTGTTTGGTACAGGCATTGCTGTTCTGTTCTTTACTGCTTGTTTTCTTTGCTTTGCTGGGATTCAAGGAGGGGTTCTTTTTATATTTCATCCAAAGCCGGTTTTCGAGATGGAGTTTCTTTAGATGTCAAATTCTTTCGCTTCTTTGCTTCACTGGCATTCAACCTGGTTTTATTCCTCCATGAAACATCCAGAGCCGGTTTTCGGGAGGGTGCGGGAGGGTGCTTTTGCGTCAAAAGCACCCTCCCGCAATTATTTCCCGGTAATATCTCCGTCCACGAATTGGTATTGGTATTTGGAGGGGGAGCAGCCCATAGTGTGTTTAAAGGTGACGGAGAAATATTTTTCATCGGCGAAGCCTGCGCGTCTTGCCACCTCGGTCACGGTATAGTAGCCGCTATCCAGGAGGGAGGCGGCGTAATGGAGGCGGAGGCTGGTAAGATATTGTTTGGGGGAGAGATGAAGCTCCTGGCGGAAGAGGCGGCGCAGATAGACCGGGCAGATGCCCACATGGCGGGCGATTTGATCGATGGTAAGGCCGGGCTGGGTATAATGCGCGCCGATATACTGGATTGCGCGGGAGAGGAGGGGAGAACGGGCGATCTGCCGCTGCTCATATTCCTCATAGAGCTGGGCGAAGATATTGCAGAGCATGGCGGTAACGCGATACTGGCGGCTGGGGCGATTTTTCATCCATTCGTCATAGGCGGCCTGAAACTGGGCGCGGATGGCGTCGGGATGCTCGGTAACAAAGGTTTCGATATCCTTTCCGGTATAATTGAATAATTCGAAATGGAAGACCGTCATTTCATCCACGGTGGCCTCCCGGGTATAATCCACATCGGCGGGGAAGAAGGTAACGGAATGGGGCTGCATTTCCATTTGCCTGCCGCCCCAGGAAATGCGGGCATCCGTCCTTTCGCGGAAGGAAAGGGCGCAGAAATGGCGATTGGTATTTTCCATGCGCACATGCCCGTAGGAAATGCTCAGCACATCAATCACCCGGAAGACCAACTGACTGTTTTCGAAAATCATCCCATCGCCCCCGCTTTCTTCTGGAATCAGGATAGCACAGCAGGCTCGTTTTTTCAACCTTTCTTTTCGTTTTTCCTGTTCCATTTTCGCTTCAAATCGTGTTTAATACAGGTAGAACAATGAAAATAGGAAAGGAGAGGAAATCCCATGAACGAAATGATCTCCCCCCATGTCAATACCTGCTCCTGCCCCTCGGCGCTTCGCATTACCGATATGCGCTTTGTGGATATTGACGGCGCGCCCAAGCGCTGCACGCTGCTGAAGATCATGACCAATCAGGGCATTACCGGCTATGGCGAGGTGCGGGATGCCTCCAGCAAGACCTATGCGCTGATGCTCAAGAGCCGCATTCTGGGGGAAAATCCCTGCAATGTGGATAAGATCTTCCGGAAAATCAAGCAATTCGGCGGCCCCTCCCGGCAGGGGGGCGGCGTATCCGGCATTGAGATTGCCCTGTGGGATCTGGCGGGCAAGGCCTATGGCGTGCCGCTGTATCAGCTGCTGGGCGGAAAATTCCGGGATGAGGTCAGGGTATACTGCGATACGGATGTGGAGGGCAGGCATACCGGCCGGGATATGGGCATGGCCCTGAAAAAGCGGATGGAGATGGGCTTTACCTTTCTGAAAATGGATCTGGGCATTGGGCTATTGCTGGATGAGCCGGGCACGCTCAATGCGCCCCTGGGCTTTATTGAGGAAATGAAAAAATACGCCTCCCATATCCTCAATGTGCAGGGCGGCAGCGTGACCGCCGATATGGTGCGGCATCAGAAGAGCTATTCCATCGTGACCACCGCCCATCCCTTTACCGGCATCCATCTTACCGAAAAGGGCCTGGATTATCTGGAAAACTATGTGAAGGAAATCCGCGATGTCATTGGCTATGATGTGCCCCTGGCGGTGGATCATTTCGGCCATATCTGCGTGGAGGATTGCATCCGCTTTGCAAGGCGGATGGAAAAATATAATCTGGCGTGGCTGGAGGATATGATCCCCTGGATGTATACGGAGCAGTATGTGCGCCTGCGCAGCAGCACCTGCATTCCCATCTGCACCGGGGAGGATATTTACCTCAAGGAGGGCTTTGCGCCCCTGATTCAGCAGGGCGGCGTATCGGTCATTCATCCCGATATCCTGACCTGCGGAGGCGCGCTGGAGCTGAAAAAAATCGCCGATATGGCCGATGAGCATGGCGTGGCGGTGGCGGTGCATATGGCGGAAAGCCCGGTGGCCTGCCTGGCGGCGGTGCAGACCGCGGCGGCCATGCATCATGTGCTGGCCCTGGAATTCCATTCCGTGGATGTGCCCTGGTGGGGCGATATGGTGACCGGCATTCCCCGGCCGCTGTTTGAAAACGGCTTCATCCGCGTGCCCGAAAAGCCCGGCCTGGGCTTTGATGAATTGAATGAAGAGGTGCTGCGTCAGCATATCAACCCCAACATCCCCGGCATGTGGGAGCCGACCGATCAATGGAACAGCGAATTTTCCAACGACAGAACCTGGAGCTGACAGAATAAAAGGAGGAAGCAGCAAATGAACCGCAGAGATTATATTTTCAGGAATTTTGACAAGCATCAGGAATATACCGGCCAGCGGGTGGCCCAGGGCGTGGAAACCCATCGCAAGGGCGATTTTACTTTGGAAATTGTGCATGGGGACGGCACCCCGGCTGCCGATGTCAAGGTGAAGGCCCGGCTCAAAAACCATGCCTTCCTGCACGGGGCTAATTGCTTTATGCTGGATGAAATGGAAAACCGGGAAAAGAACGAGGCCTACAAGGAAAACTTCCGCAGGGTCTTTAACGAAGCCACCATTCCCTTCTACTGGGCCGATCTGGAGCCTGAGCAGGGCAAGCCCCGCTTTGCCAAGGACAGCCCCAAGGTCTATCGCCGCCCCGCCCCCGATCTCTGCCTGGAATACTGCCAGGAAACGGGCGTAACCCCCAAACTGCACTGCCTGAATTATGATCAGTTTACGCCCCTTTGGGTGCCGGAAAACGATCTTGCGGAGATCAAGCGCCTGCTGGAAAAGCGGATGCGGGAAATCGGCGAAAGATATGCGGATAAAATCCCGGGCATCGAGGTCATCAACGAGGTACTCTGCCCCTATTATCATCTGCCCACCCGGCACAGCACCGCCTTCTTCTGGGAGGATGATCTGGTAGAATGGAGCTTTGAAACCGCCCGGAAATACTTCCCGAAGAACGAGCTGATCATCAACGAGGCCACCGGCGATGCCTGGACGACCCGCCAGCATCAGCGCAGCGCCTATGCCGCCGTGGTGGATAAGGCGATCAAAAACGGCGCGGGTATTGATACCATCGGCATGCAGTATCATCTTTTCCACAGCCGGGAGGATGAGGAGCGGCTGAGCGTTCCGCTGCTTGATCCCATGCGGCTCTATGAAACCATGGATTTCTACTGGGAGCGCTTCGGGAAGCCGCTGCAGGTGACGGAAATCACCATTCCCGCCTATTCCGCCTCTGCCGAGGATGAAAAAATCCAGGCTGAATTGGTGGATCGGCTCTATTCCGTCTGGTTCAGCCATCCCGCCCTGGAGGCCGCCATTTACTGGAATCTGGTGGATGGCTATGCCTTTAACGCCGTGCCCGGGGATATGACGGCGGGCGAAAACTATTTCTATGGCGGCCTGATGCGCTTTGATCTGAGCAGGAAGCCCGCCTTTGATATGCTGGAGGAATTATTCCGGCATCGCTGGCATACCGAAGAAGCCCTTGAGGCCGATAGCAAGGGCTGCGCTGCCTTCCGCGGCTTCTATGGCGATTATGAAATCACCCTGGAAAAGAACGGGCAATGCGTAAAGGCGGAGGCCGCGCTTACAAAGGATCAGAAGCACGCCCGGCTGATTCTGGCCGACTGAGCCAGAATGCGCCGCAGACCCAATACGAAACAGAAGGAAGACGAGCGAATATGATTTTCAATTCCCGGGAGGATATCATCGCCATGACCCCCGAATGGACGGGGGAAAGATTTGAGGATGGGCGGCCCAAGGTGGCGGAGCAGTATCTGGACGCCCTGTATGATATGACGCTGGAGGAGCTTTGGAAGCCCATTTTCGTCAAGGGCTACGAAAACCAGTTCATCTCCATGAAGGCGCTGCATCCCGAATTCAGGGAGGATGGCAGCGTGAACCGCAAGCTGGTGGGCCGGGCCGTTACCGCCGTGTACGCCCCCACCCGCCCGGATTATTACCAGGCCATGGCCGCCCAAGCCCAGGCCCGGGGCCTTTCGGGCACGCCCAATCAATGGGTGATTGACAGCCTGGGCAGCCGGGATGTGATCGTTATCGATATGTACGATAAAATCTACAAGGGAACCTTCCTGGGCGGCAACCTGACCACGGCCATTCACCAGAAAACGGGCAATGGCGGCGCAGTGATCTGGGGCGGCATCCGGGATATTGAGCAGATGCACAAGGTGCCCGATGTGCAGGTGTATTACCGCGGCATCGATCCCACCCCCATCCGGGAATTCGTCATGACCGGCATGAATTGCCCCGTGCGGCTGGGGGATGGCCGGGAGGCCGCCATCTGCCTGCCCGGGGATGTGGTGTACGGCTGCTCGGGCGGCGTGCTTTTCATTCCGCCCCAGCTGGTGGTAGAGGTTGTGGATGGCGGCGTCAAAACCCAGGTCAAGGATATTTTCGGCTTTGAAATGATCAGCCAGAATCGCTTTACCACCGCCCAGATCGATAAAAACACCTGGTCGGAGGAAATGCTGGATCTGCTGATGGATTTCATCCGGAATGACGACCGGGGCGCGCCCTACCGGCATCTGGATTGGACAAAGGAATACGATCTGGCCCGGAACGGCGATCCCAACGATACCCAGAGCGCGCTGTAAGCAGGAAAAAAGGAGGAGGGGGCTGCGGAAACGGCAGGCCATGGCCGCGGCCCTCTTTCCCCTGAAAGGAGAAAACGCATGAAAAAGGCGCTGATAACCGGTTCCTCCCGGGGAATCGGCCGGGCAATTGCCCTGGGCCTGGCCCGGGATGGCTATGAAATCCTGGTGCATTATGCGGGCAATGAGGAAAAGGCCCGGAGCGTGCAGCAGGAAATCGAAAAAAATGGGGGCAGGGCACGGCTGCTTCAGGGCGATTTAAGCGATTTATCCGCCGCGCCCCGGGTGATGGCGGAGGCGGGAGAGATTGATGTGCTGGTACTCAATGCCTCCGTGCAGATCAAAAAGCCCTGGCAGGAAATTACCCTGCCGGATTGCGCCCGGCAGATGCATTGCAATTTTGTTTCCTCTCTGCTCATGATTCAGGCCGCCGTGCCCGCCATGCAGAAAAAGGGCTGGGGGCGGATCATCACCATCGGCTCCGTTCAGGAGAAAAAGCCCCATCCCGATATGCTGGTGTATTCCGCCTCCAAGGCGGCCCAGACCAACATGGTGGAATCCCTTTCCCTGCAGTTGGCGGAATACGGCATTACGGTGAATAATGTGGCCCCGGGGGTGATCTATACCGATCGGAATGTGGAGGCCCTGAGCGATGCGGAATACGCAAAAAAGGTAACGGCCAGCATTCCCGTGGGCTTTTACGGCGAGCCGGAGGACTGCGCCGGGGTGGTGCGGCTGCTCTGCTCGGAGGCGGGGCGCTATATCACCGGTCAGAGCATCTATGTGGACGGCGGAAAGAGCATCAAATAAGGCCGTTTCAGGTGAATGAAAAAACGTCTGCAGGGCATATGCCTTGCAGACGCTTTTTTATGGCTTGGATGCGTTAAACGATGCCGTTAAAAATGAAGCCCTGATCGGCATCCACGGTAATGGTCATGCCCTCCTTGAGCATATGCAGCGCGTTTTGGGATTCATCCATCAGCAGCGGCACGCCCAGGGCCTGGCAGGTAACGGAGGCATGGCAATCCTCATCGGCGCCCTCCACCACCACGGCGGCGGCCCGCCGCATATAGGGCAGCATTTCCTTGGTGGTCATCTTGGCTACGATGATATCCCCCTCCCGGAAGGTGCTGGCCAGATCGGAAAGGGTCAGCACATTGCAGACGCGGCCGCTGACACGCCCGCCCACAATGCCCTTGCCATGCAGCATTACATCGCCCACGATATGCACCTTAATCATATTGGTGGTGCCCGAAACGCCGGTGGGGATGCCCGCCACCACGATAACGATATCGCCTGTCTGCACCAGGCCGCGCCGATGGGCCACCTCCACGGAGCTATGAATGATATCATCCGTGCTTTCCTGCTCGGTCATGCGGGTGGGCACAACGCCGCTGCACAGGCCCAGCTGATGGAAGGTATGCTCATCCGGGGTGGGGGCGATGACGGGGCAATTGGGGCGGAAGCGCGAAATCTTGCGGGCGGTGGTGCCGGTATTGCTGGGGGTGATGATGGCGGTGGCCCCCAGATCCTCTGCCATCTGGCAGCAGGAATAGCTTACCGCGTTGCCCACGGTGCGCACGATGGCGCGGCGCAGATCCTCCTGGGCGGCATGGACGGCGCTCATATCCCGCTGGGCCTCGGTATAGGTGGCGATGCGCACCATGGCGCTGACCGCCTCCAGGGGATATTTGCCCGCCGCCGTTTCCCCGGACAGCATGATGGCGTCCGTGCCATCCAGAATGGCGTTGGCCACATCGCTGGCCTCGGCGCGGGTGGGCCGGGGATTGCGGATCATGGAATCCAGCATCTGGGTGGCGGTGATGACGGGCTTGGCCGCCGCCCGGCATTTACGGATGAATTGCTTCTGCAGCAGCGGCACCTCCTCCATATCTACCTCGACCCCCAGATCGCCCCGGGCTACCATAATGCCGTCTGCTACCGTGAGGATCTCGTCAAAATGATTGACGCCCATGCGGTTTTCGATCTTGGCGTAGATTTTTACATGGCTGCCGCCGTTTTCCTCGCAAAGCTGGCGCAGGGTCAGAATATCTGCGGCGCGGCAGACGAAGGAGGCGGCGATCATATCAATGCCCTGCTCAATGCCAAAGAGAATATCATTCCTGTCCTTTTCGCCGATGGAGGGCATCTGCAGATCCACATCCGGTACCGAAATGCCCTTGCGGCTGCCCAGCACGCCGCCATTAATCACCCGGCAGACGATGTCCGTGCCCTTTTCTACCCGCAGCACCGTCATGGCCAATAGCCCATCATCAATCAGGATTCTGTCGCCCGGGCTCACCAGACTGACCATCCGGGGATAGGTGATGGATACCCCGCGCTCGTCCCCGGCAATCTCGCGGCTGGTGAGAATGAATTCCTGCTCCGCACAGAGGGTCACCTTGTCCGCCGCCAGCACGCCCGTGCGTACCTCGGGCCCCTTGGTATCCAATAAAATGGCAACGGGCAGTTTCTTCTCCGCCCGCAGCGCCTTGATGCGGGCAATGCGCGCCGCATGCTCCTCATAGGAGCCATGGCTCATGTTCAGCCGACAAACGTTCATCCCGGCGTCCATCAGCCTGCCAATCATTTCCGGGGTTTCGCTGGCCGGCCCCAGCGTGCAGACGATCTTCGTTTTCCTCATTTCGCAAGGCCTCCCCTTCATGCTAAAGCACCGTTGACAGAACGGTCACTTAAAAAATACACAAATTACACCAATTACATTATACCCAAATCCCCTCCGCCTGTCAACCGCCAGGAACGGGGAACGGGGAAGGAACGGGAGAACGGGGAAGGAACGGGAGAACGGGGATTTTCTGCGGGGGAACCACTTTTGAATCAAAAGTGGTTCCCCCGCACCCCCTCCGAAAACCAGGAAATGGGAAGGGCGGGGAAAAATAATTGCGGGAGGATGCTTTTGCGTCAAAAGCACCCTCCCGCGCCCTCCCGAAAACCGGCTCTGGATGGTTCATGGATGGTTCCTGCCAGGTTGAATGCCAGTGAAGCAACAGGAAACAAGCAATAAAGAACAAAGCAGCAATGTCCCCGCCAAACGCGAGAGCATTGCTGTTGTTTTATCTACCGCTATTCTTTTTTGCTGATCTGGCATTCAATCTGGCAGGAAGCCTTCATGAAACATCCAGAGCCGGTTTTCGGGAGGAGAATCTTGGAAGCCCAAGTCTTTCGTTCCTTTTGCTGATCTGGCATTCAATCTGGCAGGAAGCCTCCGCGAAACATCCAGAGTTGGTTTTCGGGAGGGCGCGGGAGGGTGCTTTTGACGCAAAAGCATCCTCCCGCAATATTTTTCCCAGTTCCATCCCTGGTTTTCGGAGGGGGCGCGGGGGAACTGCTTTTGCTTCAAAAGCGGTTCCCCGCAAATATTTCCCCGTTTCCGTCTTCGTCCCGCTGCTTAGTTGTCCTGGAAGGAATTGGAGCCGGCGAGTTTGCCGTTCCAGTACATAACGACGGTATAGGTACCGGGGACAGCTTCGCCGAGTACATATTCCATTTCGTCGAAGATGCTCTCGATATAGCAGCGATGGTAGCTGTTACTGAACATGTAGTAGGAGCAGGAGACCAGCGAGCGCTCCCAGCCGTTGGGGGTATACAAAAAAACCTGGACGACATCATTCGAATCGATGTGCGCGTCATACAGATTCAGATCGAACTGAAGCATGAAGGACATATCAAAATCCATGTGCGCAAGCACCTTGCTTCCGTCAAAGGCGGGAACCATGGCCTCATAGATGGTATCGGAATAGGATCTTTCGTCGATTTCTATCAGCGTCAGCGAGGACAATTGGGGCCCCCGCTTGGAGCGGTCATTGACCATTGCCTGATCCCCGTAATAGGCGACCACATTGCTCTTGTTTCCGCCCCTGTCCTCCATCCAGAGCCAATAATCCGCGCCGGGAACCAATTCATCAAAGAGATACTGGCCCTTGGTATCCGTCGGCATGCAGCCGCCCTCATAACCGTTTACCAGATCTGCCTGAAAGCTGTCGCTTTCCTTGCGCAGATAGCGCCCGAAATACTGGCTGGATTTGGCAGAATCCGAAAAGTTAACCACGACATAGCCATTCCCCAGGGATTCGACCGAGTCGATCTGGAAGCTGCGCTCGGCAAGGGCCAGGCCGGAGGGCAGAAGCAGGAAAAGAAGAAGCAGGAGCAGCGATGCGGCAAAGAAGCGTTTCATCAGAAATCCATCCTTTCTCGGCGGAATGGACGGGGCCATTCCAAATTTTTTGATGATACTGATTATACCAAAACAGTAAATAAATGTAAAGGCGAAATGCAAAACGCCTGAAAAAGGGGAGCGCGGCGGATGGCGGGGCGGGAGCAGCGCCGGATGCGCCGCCCTTCCTTGGGCAGCGGCTGATGCCCGAAGCGCCCGCGATCAAAGATATTTTGCCGAAAAATGCGCCCGGTCAGCGAAATGGCATTGACGAAACAGGGCGAATTTGTTACAATAATTCTGTATTTTTTGCGGGTGAAAGCCGCGCAATAAACGCAAATATGCAAGCGGGAGAAAAAGCGTATGCCCGGATCAATGCAGGAAAATCCCGGTCAAAGGGCGGCGGATATTGCCGCGCTGGTAAAGCAATTGCCCAGCGTGCAGGCCTGCCGTCTGACGGAGGAAAATGGGCAGCCCAGAGAAATTCATATTCTGGCAGATGATGCCCGTTCCCCCAAGCAGATTGCCCGGGATGTGCAATCCGCGCTGATGGCGCAGTTTGGGCTGTATGTGGATCATCGGCTGATCTCCATCGCCCAGATTCCCTGCGCCTTTGCCGAGGAGAAGAGCGCCCCCGCCGCCTCCCGGCTTATTTGCGATCGGCTCTCCCTTTCCATGAATAAGCGGGAATTTGAGGCCGCTGTGTTTCTCACCCTGGGGGAAAAGAGCGGCCAGGGGAGCGGGCAGGGCCGCATGGCGGAGCGGCGGCAGATCATCGGCCGGGCCGCCGCCCAGGCCATCAATCAGTTTTTGACGGAGGGCGTGTGCGTGCGCGTCAGCGAGGTGGATTGCGCCGTGCTGGATGGCCGCAGGGTGCTGCTGGCCGCCGTCGCCCTGGAAAACCCATCGGATACGGAATATCTGGTGGGCGCTGCCTATGAAAATGAGGATGCGGATATAGCGGTGGTGCATGCCGTGCTGGATGCCATCAACCGGCGGATTCGCTTCTGAAATCCATTGATCTTCTCCCATCCCTGGAATCTATCTGAGCGGAGCGGAAAATAGCCTGTCTGTTAGCGAAGGACAGAGCCTTGACAAAGGGGGCTATTTTCATGAAAAAGTGCAAGATCTTCCAGGTGCTGACCACGCTGGCCGCTACCATTCTTTCCTGCGGTTTCTTTATGTGGCGCTGACATGCTGTAAAACGGATGGGTGAGGATAGCGGGCTGCCGCTCAGGGGGCGGCCCGTCTTCGTGAGAAAAAAACGCGGGGCCAGGCAATCAAGAGGGGAGGAAGAGGCAGCCATGAAAAAAAGCACCAGGATTTATGCGCTGTCGGTAGGCGCGCTGGGCGTGATGACAGGGCTTGGCGCCTGCATCCTGTATTTCGGCGGGGCAAACGGCCAGGTGGACGGCCTGCGCTTTGCCCTGCTCAGCCTGATTCTGCTGTTGTGCCGCTGCCTGCCGCTGTATGTGCGCGCAGACTGCACGATTGATATGTCCTTTATCAGCGTGCTGGCCATTACCCTGATTGAGGGCCCCATGGCCACCACCATCATGTGCCTTTTCACATCGCCCTTTGTGATCGTGCCCTCGGATGACGGCAAGAGCCACTATCATATTTTCAATACCGATCCCGTCAAGAACTTTTTCAATACCGCCAATCTGGTGCTGACCGTGGCGGCGGCGGGGGCGGCCTTCCATCTTGCCGGGGGCAGGGCGGGCAATATTGAATTGCCCGGGGTACTATTCCCCATGGCGGTGTATATTCTGGTGGCTATTGTGGTCAATTCTCTGATTATGATGCTGCTGATGGCCCTGGAAATGGATGTGCCCTTTTTCCCCAATATTTTCGGCATGTTCACCCAGCTGTTGCCCTCTATGGCCTGCGCCGCGCCGGTGGGCTTTTTCCTGGCCTATTTGATGCGGCTTGCCTCCGGCGTGTATATCGCGGCGCTGTTCATGCTGCCGCTGATCCTGGCCCGGTATTCCTTTAAGCTGTTTTTAGACGGCAAAAAGCAGCAGATGGCCATGATCCAGACGCTGAATGATGTCATTGAAGCCAAGGATCCCTACACCCAGGGCCATTCCGCCCGGGTCAGCGAATACGCCGCTGCCATCGGCCGGGAAATGCATCTGATGCCCGCCCAGGTGGAAACGCTGCGGCTGGCGGGGCTTTTCCATGATATTGGCAAGATCGGCATTGCGGATGCCATCCTGGGCAAGCCTACCCGGCTTACGGAGGAGGAATGGGCCGTGATGAAGGAGCATCCCCGGATCGGCATGAATCTGCTTCGCAACACCCATTATTACGAGCAGGTCAAGAATATGGTGCTGCATCATCACGAAACCTATGACGGCAAGGGCTATCCCGATGGCACCCGGGGGGAGGGCGTCTCTCTTTCCGATTATATCCTGGCCATTTCGGATGCCTTTGACGCCATGACCAGTGACCGGCCCTATCGCCGGGGCATGCCCATGGAAAAGGCCTGCGCGATTATCCGGGAGGAGGCGGGCAGGCAATTCCATCCCCAGGTGGCCGAGGCCGTGGTTCGGATGCTGGAGGAGGGGCGGCTGGAGGTGCTTTATCGCCGGAAGGAGGAGCAGCCCCGGGAGGAAAACGCCGGGGCATGACGCCGCTTTTTCCTTCCATTCCAGGTGATGAACAGGGAAAAAAGCAGCCAGACGCCGAAAAACGCCGGGCAGATCTGGCCCTGCAGATGGCCCCGCTGCCCCCGATAATCCCAGATGTGATGCCGCCGGTTGAAGATCAGCCCGGCGGCATATTCTATGCCCGTAATGCAAAGCGCGCCCAGCAGCCCGCGCAGCGGCCAGCATAGTCGGCAGCCCCTGCATTTTTTCAGCAGCGCCAGCCCCAGCCCGCCCGCCAGCGCCATGGAGGGATGACTGCGCCCCCGATAAAGAAACTCCAGCAAAGGATAGACCGCCGCACCCAATAGAAAGGTTTTCATCTGCGTCTTTATCTTCATCGCCTCCTCTCAGAAGCATTCTTTCCGGGCAAGCCCCGCGCTATCCCCCGGGGAACGGGGGGAAACGAGGGATAATATTTGCGGGAGGATGCTTTTGCGTCAAAAGCACCCTCCCGCACCCTCCCGAAAACCGGCTCTGGATGGTTCATGGAGGAATTCTGCCAGGTTGAATGCCAGTGAAGCAAGGGAACGAAGGCTTTGGCTTTCCAATAATCTTCCGCCCGAAACCGGCTCTGGATGGAGCATGGAAAGATATAACCAAATTGAATGCCAGTGAAGTAAAAGAAAAATAGTAGTAGGAAATAAAACAGCAACGCCCTCGCCAAACAGGAAAGCATTGCTGTCGTTTTTTCTATTGATATTCTTTTTTGCAGCTCTGGCATTCAATTTGGCAGAGTTCACCCATGCTCCATCCAGAGCCGGTTTTCGGAGGGGGCGCGGGGGAACCACTTTTGACGCAAAAGTGGTTCCCCGCATAATATTCCCCGTTTCCTTGGTTTTCGGGAGGGCGCGGGAGGGGACTTTTGACTCAAAAGTCTCCTCCCGCAATTATTTCCCCGTCCTCCGCTCCTCCGTTTCGCTCAGCGTTCGACTGTTTCGATGATTCCGCCGCCCAGGCAGACGTTTCCGTCATAGAGTACGGCGCTCTGGCCGGGGGTAACGGCGCGCTGGGGCGCATCAAACACAAAATGCAGGCAATCGCCCTGACGGGTGACAGTCACGGGCTGATCACTCTGGCGATAGCGGAATTTGGCGGTCAGGTGGCAGGGGGTATTTTCGGGCAGGGGCTCGCCGATAAAGGTAGCCTGCGAGGCCATGGCGGCGCGGCTGTACAGCAGGGGATGATCCTCGCCCTGGGCCACGATGAGCCGATTATTTTTCAGATCCTTATCCACCACGAAAAAGCTGCGTCCATCGCCCCGGCCGCCGATGCCCAGGCCCCGGCGCTGGCCCAGGGTATAATACATCAGTCCATCATGCCGCCCCACCTTTTCCCCCTCCGGGGTGACCATATCCCCGGGCTGGGCGGGCAGAAAGCCCTGGAGGAAGGCCTTGAAATCCCTTTCGCCGATAAAGCAGACGCCGGTGGAATCCTTTTTTTTGCTGACGGGCAGGCCATTTTCCTCTGCGATCTGGCGCACCTGGCCCTTGGTCAGATGGCCCACGGGGAAGAGGGCCTTCTGCAGCTGCGGCCGGTGGAGCATATAGAGAAAATAGCTCTGATCCTTATTGCCGTCTGCGCCGCGCAGCAATTGGCCCTGGGGATTGCTCTGCACAAAATGCCCGGTGGCCATTTTTTCCGCGCCCAGCTGCATGGCAAAATCCAGAAAGGCCTTGAATTTGATTTCCCGGTTGCACAGCACATCGGGATTGGGGGTGCGCCCCGCCCGGTATTCGGAAAGGAAGAGGGAAAAGACCCGCTCCCGGTATTCCTTGGCGAAATTGACGGAGTAATAGGGGATATCGATGATTTCGCATACATCCTGCACATCCCGCCAATCGCTTTCGGCGGTGCAGACGCCGTTTTCATCCTGCTCCTCCCAGTTTTTCATGAAAACGCCGATGACATCATAGCCCTGCTGCTTGAGCAGCAGCGCGGAAACGGCGCTGTCCACCCCGCCGGACATGCCAACCACTACGCGCATTATAATACGCCCCCCTTGATCAGGCGCTCAAAGAGCCCCGTAAATGCCTCCTCGGTAACCTCCTGGGCGGGGCGCGCCGCCTGCACCGGCAGGAAGCGATCCGGGTTTTCCTGCAGCAGCTGCTCATAGCCCCGGGCAATCCGCTCCTGGAAGGAAAGGCCCATCTGCTCAATCCGGTCGGGCTCGCTCTCTGCCAGGCGGCGGGAAAAGGCCTCCTGGGCGCTCATGCGCAGATAGATGGTTATATCCGGCATGCCCTTGGAAAGGGCGGCGCGGTTGATTTCCTTGATCCATTCCCGGGAAAGACCCCGGGCATCTCCCTGATAGGCGATGGAGGAATCCACAAACCGATCGCAGAGGACGAGCTTTCCCGCCTGACGCTTGGGCAGAATTACCTGATGAATATGCTGGGCCCGGGCGGCGGCAAAGAGCAGCGCCTCGGTTTCGGCGCACATGCCCCCATCCTCCTTGGCCAGCAGCAGGCCCCGGATTTCCTCCGCCAGGGGGCAGCCCCCGGGCTCCCGGGTGCGGATCACATCATAGCCAAACTGGGTCAGCCGCTGGGAAAGGGCCTCGGCCTGGGTGCTTTTTCCGCAGCCATCCACCCCCTCCAGCGTGATAAAGCAGCCCTTGGGCCCGGGCATGCCGGGGCAGAGCAGCGCGCAGAGGGCATCCACCGTATCAAGCACATGATCCGGGCCCTGGGCTATCAGCTCCGCATTTTCGCCATAGCCGTACAGCACCGCCGCCGTATGGATGCCGCAATCCTGCCCGCCCTTGATATCCCCGGGCGTATCGCCCACCATCACGGCGTTTTCCATTCGCTCTTTGGGCAGCACCCGGCGGATCAGATCGGCCTTATCCGCATGCAGATCGCTCAGCTTCGGCCCGGCCACCGCATCCAGATAGGGCATCAGCCCAAAGTAGGAAAGAATCCTTTCGGAGGATTCCTGGGGTTTGCCGGTGGCCACCGCCACATAGGCCCCCCGCTTTTTCAGTTCTGCCAGCAGCGCCCGGATTCGGGGAAAAACATTGTTTTCCTTCCAGCCGATGGGATGATAGCGCTCCCGATAAATATCGGTGGCGCGGGCGGCCTCCGCTTCGCTCATGCCGCAGTAGCGCATGAAGGAATCCGCCAGGGGCGGGCCCAGAAAGCGCTCCAGCGTGGCGTCCGGGGGAATGGGACGGCCCATTTTCTCCAGCGCATAGCGGGAGCAGGCCATGATCCCGGGCCGGGAATCGGTGAGGGTGCCATCCAGATCGAAGATTACGGTATCGTATAAAAGCACGCAAAAAACATCCTTCCGAAAAATGATCGGTCGGATGCTATTGTACCCTGTGCGGCGATAAAAATCAAGCCTCCAGATGCCGATAAATGCGCAGGAGCCGTCTTCTTTTTCCGCCCGGCACGGCCCTGCCCAGCAATTGCCTTTCGCAGGGAAAGCAGATCAGGCAGCCCAGGATATTTAGCCCCGTGGGGAAGGAGCGCCCGCAGAGAATGCACCGGTCTTCGTTCATGGATATTCCTCCCTTCCATGGAAAAGGATGCCCGGAAAAGGAAGAAATATGCATGCCGGGGATTTTTATGGCGTGCGGGGAATGGCGGCGTCGATTCTGGCCCGCAGGGGATCCTCGATGCCATAGAGCGGAAAAAAGGGGGAATACAGGCCGTTTTCCTTTAAGAGCCCCTGGATTTTTTCCGACTGGAGGAAAGAAAGCAGTGCGTTTCCCTGGTCAGAAAGGGGCTTTCCCAGGCAGAAGATAGCGCCTCTTCCTTCCGGCAGAGCATAGGCATGATAGCCGGTTTGCAGCGAAAGCGCCTGGCCTGCGGTCAGCAGCGCCGCCCGGGCCGTCTGCGCTTTCAGCCCGTTCAGGGGATTGGCATCCGCCTGGCAGCCCGGCAGGGCATTTTTCAGCTGCGCGGGGCAAAGGATGGGCGCAAGCCCGGAAAAATCGGGGGCCGGGGCCAGGGTGGGCGTAGGCCCGGGCGTGGGCGTGGGCGGCGAAAAGAGCAGGCTGGTGGGCGCAGGGGAGAGGGGGAGGACATCCGCATCCGGCAGGATCAGGGCATAGCCCATGGCGCAGATTTTTTCCCCTGTATCCAGGCCGATGATCAGATCGGGAGGAAGCACGCCGCTTTCGCCCCGCAAGGCGGCCTCTGCCTCCGCCCGGGCGGCGGAGCGAAGATAAATGCGTCCCCTGCCCTGCTTTTCCCAGGCCGCTGCCGCCTTTTTCAGGAATGCGCTGCTTTCCCGGCCCGTATCCACCAGCCAGACCCGGGCGACGGCTGCTTTTTTGCCGTCTTCCTTTTCCGACGGCTGAAGCAGCATGAAAAAAAGCGCTGCCGTCAAAAGCAGCGCCAGGATGGTAGAAATGGCTTTTTGCATGGCTGCCGCCTCCCTTTGCCAAAGCATATGCCGGGCAGGCGGGGCAATATGCTTCAGGGCAGGAAACCGGCCTTTTTCTGGCAGCGGGGCATCCAATGGCCCTTGAGATAATAGAAAAGGAACATAAGCGAGGTGATCACCCAGGTGATGGGATAGCAGAGAATGGAAAGCTCCAGATTCTGGGGGAAGAGGGGCAGCACCAGCTTCAGCCAAAGCACGCGGATCAGGCAGATGCCCCCCAGGGTCATCAGCGTGGGGATCAGGGAATCGCCCATGCCCCGCAGCGCGCCGGAAAACATCTCGATGCTCACATAGGTAAAATACATGCTGGCCAGCAAGCGCACCATGCGCATGCCGATATCGATGACGGCCTGGTCATCCACAAAGAGCCGGTAGATCGCTTCGCCAAACAGCAGCATCAGCGCGCTGACCGCCACAACGGAGCCAAAGGTCATCAGCCAGCATTGGCGCACGCCCTTTTTGATCCGGTCATATTGCTGCGCGCCGAAATTCTGGCCCACAAAGGTGGTAATGGCGATACCGTAGGAGCTGATGACCATCCAGATGACACCCTCGATTTTTCCCCAGGCCGACCAGGCGGCCACCGTATCGGTGCCGAAGGAATTGATATTGCCCTGAATCAGCAGATTGGAGAGGGAAAACATCATGGATTGCAGCCCGGCGGGCAGGCCAATGCGCAGAATGGGGCCAAGCAGATCCTTATGAAAGCGGATGCGGCGGCAATCCAGATGATAGGATTGCCGGGAACGGATCAGCACCAGCAGCACCAGCACCGCGCACTGCACCTGGGAAATGATCGTGGCCAGCGCCGCACCGGCTGTCCCCATATGAAAGACCGCCACAAGGAGCAGATCCAGCACCACATTGGTCAGGCATGCGGCAATCAGGAAATACAGCGGCCGCCGGGAATCGCCGATGGCCCGCAGGATGCCCGCGCCCACGTTATAAATCAGCGAGGGCACCATGCCCAGAAAATAAATGTTCAGATAATCCAGGGCAGGGGGGATAATCTCCTCCGGGGTTTCCAGCATGCTCAGCAGCATGGGGGAGAAAATCAGGCCCAGGGCGGTAATGATCAGGCCAAAGGCGATGGCCAGGGCCATGGCGGTATGCACCGTGCGGCTGACATCCCGATCATTCCGCGCCCCGAAAAACTGGGAGATAATAACGGTGGCGCCCGAGGAAAGGCCCACGAAGAAGCCCACGATCAGGTTGATCAGGCTGCCCGTGGTGCCCCCCACGGCGGCCAGGGCCTCCTTGCCCACGAATTTGCCCACGATCATGGCGTCCGCCGTGCTATAGAGCTGCTGGAAGAGCGTGCCCAGCAGCATGGGGAAAAAGAACCGCAGCAATTGCTTCCAGATAACGCCCTCCACAAAAGCGTTGGCGGTTTTTTCTTTCTTCGCGACCGCAGTCATGAAAATTCCTTTCCGGTCAATAGACCCTTCCGCAAAGGAGAATTGCGGCAATCAGCGCCGCCGTGATCAGGCAGGCCAGATAATCGTTTTTCTGGCATTTCAGCACCCGCAGCCGGGTGCGGCCCTGGCCGCCGTGATAGCAGCGGGCCTCCATGGCCATGGCCAGATCCCCGGCCCGGCGGAAGGCACCCACAAACAGCGGCACCAGCAGCGGCACCATGGCCCGGGCCCTGCGCAGCAGATTGCCCGATTCAAAATCCGCGCCGCGGGCGGTCTGCGCCTTCATGATTTTATCCGCCTCCTCCAGCAGCGTGGGGATGAAACGCAGGGCGATGGTCATCATCATGGCCATTTCATGGGCGGGAAAATGAAGAATGCGCAGGGGAGAAAGCAGCCTCTCCAGCCCGTCGGTCAGGGTGACGGGGGCGGTGGTGAGGGTAAGCAGGCTGGAGGCCAGCACCAGCAGCACCAGCCGCAGGCAGTAGTGGATGGCGGTCACCACCGCCTCCTTTTTGATGACGAAAAAGCCCAGATCGAGCAGGGGCGTTTCCCCCTGGAGAAAGAAAATATTGAGAACGAAGGTAAACACCAGGATGAACCGCAGGGGACGCAGCCCCCTAAGCAGCATGGAAAAGGGCACCCTGGAAAGCCGTGCTGCCAGAAAGAGAAACAGCGCCACCGGCACATAGGACAGCAGATTCTGCCCCAGAAAAATGCCCACGATCAGCAGGATCAGCAGGATGATCTTGATCCGGGGATCCAGCCGATGCACCAGGCTGTCCGCCGGGTAAAACTGGCCCAATGTAATATTATTCAGCAGGGCTTTTCCCCTCCTTCCACAGGGAAAGCAGCGCGTCCTTTGCCTGCTCCTCCCGGAAAATATTTTCGGGAAAGCCCACGCCCTTTTCCCTCAGCAGCATGCCCAGCCGGCATACGGCGGGCACGCCCAGGCCCATTTTTTCCAATTCCGGCCCGCGGCGGAAAATCTCCTCCGGCGCGCCGGTCATGGCGATGCCGCCCCTTTCCATGACCACCGCCCGGGTGGCAAAGCGGGCCACATCATCCATGGCGTGGGTCACCATGACCACCGTGGTTCCGCCCCGGTGCAGCCCGGCAATCAATTGCAGCATATCCTCCCGGCTTCGGGGATCCAGCCCGGCGGCGGGCTCATCCAATACCAGGATTTCGGGGCGCATGGCCAATACCCCCGCGATGGCCACCCGGCGCATCTGCCCGCCGGATAATTCAAAGGGCGATTTTTCCTGCAGCCCCTTTTCGGCAAGGCCGACCCTTTCCAGCGCCTCCTTGACCCGGAGGCTGATCTCCTCTGCGGGCAGGCCCAGGTTTTTCGGGCCGAAGGCGATATCCTTTTCCACCGTTTCCTCAAACAGCTGATGCTCCGGATACTGGAAAACCAGCCCGACCCGGCGGCGGATCTCCTTTTTGTCAAAGCCCTTTTCGTGAATATCCCGGCCATCCATCAGCACCCGTCCGCCGGTGGGGCGCAGCAGGCCGTTGATATGCTGGGCCAGGGTGGATTTGCCCGAGCCCGTATGCCCGATCAGCGCCAGGAATTCCCCGGGCTGGATGGAAAGATTCACATCCCGGATGGCGGTGGCCTGGAAGGGGCTGCCCGGCTGATAGGTGTGGGTCACATGCTCCAGCGTTATCTGCATAGCCGGGCCACCTCCTCTGCCATTTCCTCTGCGGTGAGGATGCCCTCCTTAAGCGGCATGCCTGCCCGCCGCAATTCCCCGGCCAGCCGGGCCATGGGCGGCGCATCCAGATGATAGGGGCGCAGGGCGTCTGCATCCTGAAAAATGTCCCGGGGTGCGCCCGAAAGCACCAGTCGCCCCTCATGCATGACATGGGCCACCTGGCAGGCGGCGGCCTCCTCCATAAAATGCGTGATCCACAGCACGGTAATGCCCTGCTCCTGATTCAGGCGGCGCACGGCGGAAAGCACCTCCCTGCGGCCCATGGGATCCAGCATGGCGGTGGATTCATCAAATATAATGGCCTCCGGCTGCATGGCCAGCACCCCGGCAATGGCCACCCGCTGCTTCTGCCCGCCGGAAAGCAGATGCGGGGCGCGATCGGCATATTCCGTCATGCCCACATCGCGCAGCGCCCGCTCAATCCGGGCGGGCATTTCCTCCGTGGGCACGCCGATATTCTCCAGGCCAAAGGCCACATCCTCCCGCACGATGGTGGCCACCAATTGATTATCCGGGTTCTGGAAGACCATTCCGGCGCGGCGGCGGATCTCCCACATGCTTTTTTCATCCTGGGTGTTCAGGCCGCAAACGGTCACGTTTCCCCGGGTAGGGGCATACAGGCCGTTCATCAGCTTGGCCAATGTGGATTTTCCGGAGCCATTCTGCCCCAGAATGGCATGAAAAGCCCCCCGGGGAATGGCAAGCGATACATCCTGCACCGCTTCCCGGCCGCCTTCTTCATAGGCGTAGGATACATGATCCAGGGTAATGATGGGTTCGGGCATGCTGATCCCCTTTATCTGTCAGAAAAATGATTTGATCAGGAAGGCGTGCGCGCAATCGGCACGCAGAGGAATTATAGCACATTTGCCCTGCCCCCGCAACCAAGAGCAAGCGGCGGCGCAAAAAGTTTTTTCCCGGCGGCGGGAGGAGCATGCCCCCCTGCCCGGAAAGGGGATTTTTGCTGTATTCGGGGATAAAAAAATCCCGGGAAAGGGAAAAATGGGGTTTACATGAAGAGAAATTCATTATATAATGTTAGATGTTCATTTATGCTTGAAAGGCGGTTTAACTCAAATGTTGAAAGATTGGCTGTTCGGTATTTCCACTGCGGTGGCGGAAACTGTTGCGGGCACCGATGCCGCTGCGGCGGCGGAAGAGGTATCCCCTGTGGCCAGCTTGCTGAGCATGCTGCTGCCCTTGGCGCTGATGGGCGTGATTTTCTATTTCATGCTGATCCGTCCCCAGCGCAAGAAGGATAAGAAGGTCAAGGAAATGCTGGATAATCTCAAGCATGGCGACCGGATTACCACCATCGGCGGCATCTATGGCACCATCATCAGCATCAAGGATGATACCATCACCCTGGCTATCGGCCAGAAGAACCAGGCGCCCACCGAAATTACC
Organism: uncultured Oscillospiraceae bacterium; assembly: GCA_964549135.1. Taxonomy (GTDB): domain Bacteria; phylum Bacillota; class Clostridia; order Christensenellales; family Aristaeellaceae; genus RUG563. Next base: position 30,015 of record CAZJUJ010000022.1, read on the forward strand.
GTTGCCCGCTGGGCCATCCGGCAGGTGGAAGAGGTCACCGTGGAAAACGATGGCGAGGTGCTGGCCTGATTCGGTCATATCGCTGCGCTTTCCATCATACCCTGTGGGGGAGTAGTTGGCGGCGAGAAATCGCCGTGGTAATATCAACATACTGATTGCTATCTGGTATTACCTCAAACAGCAAGACTCACGGGACGGCAATGCCTGTTTGCCGTCCCGGTGGGTCTTTTTCTTATCATGCAGGAGGGATTGCAAATGGATTTTTTCACGATTCTTCTTACGGCTGTCGCCCTGTCCATGGATGCCTTTGCCGTCGCGGTGTGCAAGGGCCTTTCGCTGAAACGGGCCGATCTGAAAAGCGCCGGGATCGTGGGGCTGTGGTTCGGCGGCTTTCAGGCGCTGATGCCGCTGATCGGCTATTTCGTGGGCGTGCAGTTCCGCAGCATTGTGGATGCCTATACCCATTGGATCGCCTTCGCGCTGCTTGTGCTGATCGGCGTGAACATGATCCGGGAGGCCCTCTGCGAAACGGATGAAGAGGATGTGGACGCGGCGCTTTCGGCCCGGGCTATGCTCCCTATGGCGATCGCAACCAGTATCGATGCCCTGGCTGTCGGCGTCAGCTTCGCTATGGGCGAGGCCGGTAAGGGAATGCCCATCTTTTCCACCGTCGCCCTGATCGGCGTGATTACCTGCCTCCTTTCGATGCTGGGCGTGAAGGCCGGCAGCGTTTTCGGCGCGAAATATGAAAAAAAGGCCGAAATCCTGGGCGGCATTATCCTTATTCTCCTGGGCGCAAAAATCCTGCTGGAGCATTACGGGGTGCTGTGAGAGGACGGGGGAAGGACGGGATTTTTGCGGGAGGGTGCTTTTGACGCAAAAGCATCCTCCCGCAAGTATTTCCCCGTTTCCCCGTCCCCCCTCACCCGCCGGGGGAGAGTTTTTTCCATTCGCCGGGGGTCATGCCGGTATAGGTTTTGAAGCACTTAATGAAGTGGGAGATATTGAAATATCCCACGCGGTTTGCGGTTTCGGCGATAGAGAGGCCCTCATCGCGGAGGAGGCGCTGGGCGGCGTCCATGCGCAGCTGCACCAGATATTCCTTAAAGGTCATGCCCACCTCAGCGCCCAGGAGGCGGGAGACCTGTTTGGTAGAGATACTCAGGGCCTCGGCGGTAGAGGAGAGGCTGATATCGCCATCCAGGCAATGCGCCTGGATATAGGCGGAAACGCGGCCGCCCTTGGGCTTTTCGGTGTGCTTTTGGGTTTCGGCCCTATGGCAGAGGGTGCGGATCATTTCCCGGAGCGTTTCGCGGATCCGCTCGGGATCCTGACCGATGGGCTCCCGGGGGAGGGGCACACCCTGCTGGGAGCAGAGGGCCATGACCTGCTGCATCAGGCGGTTGAGCATATAGATCTGCATCAGATAGGAGGGATAGCGGCTTTCGGTCTGGGCGATGAGGGTATCCAGCAGGGCCAGGGCCTGGGATGTGCTGCCGCTTTCGGTCAGGGCGGTCAATTGCTCCAGCGCATCCTCGGAGCTGTTTTCCATGCCATCGGCGGTCAGGGCCATGAGGGGCTTGCTCAGGGCCTCAATGGCGGCGGAGGCGATTTCATTGAGCTGCGTGCAGGGGCGGCTGAGCTGCAGCTGCACGGAAAGGCTGCGGCTTTCCATACTGTCGGTGAGCATTTCCAGCAGGGTCTGGCCCTGCTCCTCCTCCTGGAAATTCATCAGCACAATGTATTCCCGGTTTTCCTGCAGCTCGGCCACATAGAGCGTGCATTCCTCATCGGAGAAATCCTCAATGCTGCGCACCAGGCCCGTCCGATCGCCGCCTTCGCCCTGGAGATAGAGGAAGCAGATGACGAAAAAGGCGTGGGGCATTTCAAAACCCATTTTCTGAATCAGCTTTTTGACCACCGGGCTGTCATTATTGGTGATCAGCATCATCACCAATTGCTGCTTCAGCCAGGAATGCTGCAGATCCAATTCCTCGATCTGCTCCTCAATTTGCTTCTGGAAGGCATTATTTCGCTTTAATGCGCTGCCCAATAGCTCCTCCAGCGTGCGCAGTTCATTGGTGGCAGGCTTATGGCCGCTGCTGTATTTGGCGACTAACTTGCGGATGGGCTGATAATTGCGCCAGGCCAGCAGGAAGGCAAAGATCGTGCCAAGCAGCAGCGTCGCCGCCAGGATCGCCAGCATCATCTGCTCAAAGGAGGTAAGCCGCTGCAATTCCTCCATGCTGGGCTCCTCAATGGATACCCGGATTTTGCCCTGGGCATCCAGGCCATCCACGGTCTTGGCTGTATCGAGGGTGGAAAGGAAGGGCGTTCCCTCGTAAGCCAGCAGAAAGCCGCCGTCCTCGGCCAGGCCGGTCATGCGGCAAATGGTCTGGCGGATGGTGGTCATTTTCACCAGGAAAATCAGCATGCATCTTCCCGAGGTATTATTGGCCGTGCCGAAATAGAAGGGCAGGCCGATGAGCAGCACATCAGGCCGGGTTTCGGGGAGGAGGAAAACGGGCTTGCCCGGATCGCCCGCCAGCGCCGCCACGCTTTCCGGGGAAAGCTCCTTCATGATTTTCTGGAAAAAGATGCGCTGGGAATAGGCGCTGCGCGTGCCGAACACCTTTGCCTCATCCTGATACCATAGATAGTAATCCTCAATCCAGGGGGAATAATTGGCATAGCGGGCAAAGCTCTCCAGCAGATCAAATTCATTGGTTTTCTGCCGCTTGAGATAGAAGGGCTGGAAGGGCAGCTCGGTCTTGATGCTCAGATGAATATCCTGCATGGCGGCAAGCTGCTGCTCGATATAATCGGCGGTCTGGGTCAGGCGGGTCTGATAGATATCCATTTCCGCCTGCCGCAGCTGATCGGAGGCCATGCGCTCCAGAATCAGGCCCAGCGCCATGCAGACAACCAGCACGCCGGAAAGATAGGATAGAACATATTTTTTAAAGACCTGGCTGCGCATGGGCATATGCTTGCTCCTTTTCTTGCTTTCCGCTGTATTATGGGGAAAAAGAATGCATCCCCTAAAAACTCAAAAGCCTTCAGCCCGAAAAAACGGGCTGAAGCGAGAAAAATATGGGGATGGCCGCCGCCCTCAGGATACCCGAAGACGGCGGCGTTTGTCAAGGATTACTTCTGAGCGGCGACATAATTTTCATACGTCGTGGTGGTGTATTCCAGCAATTCTTCGATGCCCATGCTCTTAAGCTCCTCCTGGAACTTGGGGAATTCATCGATGCTGCGGGCGCCGGTGATGAACTTGGCCACTTCGGATTCAATGTAGGGATCCAGAATGGTATGCAGTTCATCGATGGCCAGGGTGGTATCCTCATCATAGTAAACGATGATGGGATAGGAATCGCAGCGATAGGGCTCTACGTTTTTGCGGACGTTGAGCAGATTGGCGCCGGAGCCGAAGTTGGGATCGTAATTGTAGGGCAGGATGTTATCCTTATTGTAGTAGTAGGAGCGCATTTCGGGACGGTTGGTCACGCCGGCCGCAAAGGCTTCGGTGTTCTGCAGGGGATGAGAGCGATTGCCGAAGCCATGGCTCATGTTGCCGGCATCGCCTTCCATGAAGGCCTGGCTATCCGCCTTGTTGCCATCGGTATCCAGCCAGACATAGGAGTTCTCCTCGGTGACCATATAGCCGCCGATGATGCCCATGGTATCGCTGCTGTTGGCAGCCGGGCCGCACCAGAGATACATGCCCAGCAGATCGGTATAGAAGGCATCCAGATACTTCATGATGGGAACGATCTTGTTTTCTTCAATGGCAGCGCTCAGGGAGACGAGGCCGAAGCGATACTTGTTCAGCAGACCGGCCTTGGCGGTGTCATTCCATTCGCTGGTCAGGGGAGAGGCCTCCACCCACTTGGTGAAGTCTTCCTTTTCGGGCAGCGCCAGATAGGCCTGGCCCGCATAAGCGCCCACATTGTCTTCCGCCAGCTGGGCGAAGGAAGTGATCTGATCGACGGTGAAGAAATCGGGGGAGAGGAGACCATCCTTGTAATACTGGTTCATCAGCTTCAGGAATTCCACAAAGGTATCATCATAGGCGGGGATCACGGCCTTGCCATCCCGAACGGCGGGATAGGCGCCGATCTGGTTGGGCTCCACATCAGCCCAGAGATAGCCAAAGGCATTGAGGATGAAATTCCGGGGATCATTGTTGCCATTCTTCGCGCCGGAGCCCAGGGGGATGCAATCGGGATGCAGCTCCTTGAACTTATAGAGCATGGCGGTGAAATCATCCAGGGTCTTGGGCATTTCCAGATTGGCTTCCTTCAGCCAATCGGTGTTGATCTGCATCCGGTTGGGGCCTTCACCCTGAATGTAGAAATCGGTGTAGCCGGGCAGGGTATAGATCTTGCCGTCGGGGGTGGTGCAATAGGCGATGGATTCGGGATAGGTTTCAATCCACTTGCACAGGTTGGGCATAATTTCGGGGGTGATGTAGGGGGTCAGATCCAGGAGCAGCTGCTCGCTCATGCCGTAGCGAACCAGCTCGGAGGTGGTGAGGCTGATGCCGAAGAGCAGATCGGGCAGATCGCCGGAGGCGAACATCAGGCTCTTGCGCTCATCCACGGCGGAGGAAAGCACCTGATCTACCTCGAAATCGATGCCGGAATAGGTTTCGGACCAGATCCAGAACCACTGCTTATCGGGATCCTTGCCGTATTTTTCGCTGCGGACGGTGGAAACCTTAACGGTCAGGCTCTCGTCCTCGCCGATAATGGGCCAGTCTACATAATCGGTATGATCATTGTAGGCGGCCAGGGCGCTGCCGGCACTGAGAACCAGCGCCAGGGTCAGAAGAAGGGATACCAGTTTTTTCATGGGGTTCGTCTCCTTTTTGTTTATTTTAAGAGAAGCATGCCTTCTCTTAATTCCAATTATCAGCCCTTTACCGCGCCCACCATCATGCCGGCCACGAAATATTTCTGCACGAAGGGATAGGCGATGAGCAGCGGGGCGGAGGAAACCACGATCAGGGCGTATTTCATGGCCTCGGCCATATAGGCCAGCCGGGCGGCATTCTTGATGGCCTCGGTATCCATGGCGGAGGTATCCACCTTCTGCAGGGCGGTCTGGCTGTTGAGAAGGATGGAGCGCAGCACAAGCTGCAGGGGCAGATAATCATTCTTGGTGGTATAGATCAGGGCGTTGAAATAATCATTCCAGCGGGCCACGGCGAAGAAGAGAACCATAACCGCCAGGATGGGCTTGACCAGCGGCATGGCGATGCTGAAAAAGGTTTTCAGCTCGCTGGCCCCGTCAATCCGCGCCGATTCATACAATTCCTCGGGCACATTGGATTGGAAATAGGTGCGGGTGACGATCATATTGTATACGCTGGAGGCGGCAATGAAGATCAGGGAATACCACTGGTTCACCAGGCCCAGCTGCTTCATGACCAGATAGGTGGGGATGAGGCCGCCGCTGAAATACATGGGAATGAGGAAGAAAACATTGATGAGCCGCCGCCCGGGGAGGGATTTTTTGCTCAGGGCATAGGCGCTGGGGATGGTGAGGATCAGGCTGAAGAAGGTGCCCGTTACGGTATAGAAGATGGTATTGCGATAGCCCAGCCAGACCCGGTTTTCCTTAAATACATTCATGTAGGATTCCATGGTAAAGCCCTTGGGCAGGAGGAAAACATGGCCCTTGGCTACCTCATAGGCATCGGATACCGAGGCGATCAGCACAAAATAGAGGGGATAGAGGGTAATGATAAGCACCAGGATCATCAGGATGGTATTGACGGTATCAAATACCCGGTCGGCCTTCGTGCGGCGGATGGTGGTGGGTTTCATCGGCGGCTTCCTCCTTTCTTACCACAGGGAAACGTCGGAAAGACGCTTGCAGATGGTATTGACGATCAGCAGCATCGCCACATTGACCACCGTATTGAAAAGACCGATGGCGGTGGAATAGCTGTATTGCCCGCCGATGAGGCCCAGCTCATAGGTATAGGTGGAAATGACCTGGGATACATCCAGATTGAGGGAATTCTGCAGCAGGTAAATCTTTTCAAAGCCTACCGACAGGATGCGGCCGCAGCTCATGATCAGCATGATCACCACCGTGGGCAGAATGCAGGGGATATTCACATGCCAGATGATCTGCAGGCGGTTGGCGCCATCCATATAGGCCGCTTCATGCAATTCCGGGGATACGCTGGAGAGCGTAGCCAGATACACGATGGTGCCCCAGCCCAGATCCTGCCATACGCCGGACCAGACATAAATGTGGGCGAAATACCGGGAGGTGCCCAGAAAATCCGTTCGCTTGCCTCCCAGCAGCTCGATCACATTATTGATCATGCCGGTGGACTGATTCATGAAGAGCGTGATCATGGAGCAGATTACCACCGTGGAAATGAAATGCGGCGCGTAGGTGACCATCTGCACCGTCTTTTTGAAATGCTGCCCCCGCATTTCATTGATCAGCAGCGCCAGAATAATGGAAAGCGGGAAGGTGGCAAGGGTATAGAAGGAAATCACCGTGGTATTGCCGATGATCTTCCAGCACTGGGGATGATTGAAAAATTTCGTGAAGTATTTAAGCCCTACCCAGTTGCTGTCCCAGATGCCCTTGGAAACCCGATAATCCCGGAAGGCAATCTGCAGCCCCGCCATGGGCCAGTAATAAAAAAGAATAAAATAAACCACGGCGGGAAGCAGCAGCAGATAAATCTGCCATTGCTCCAGAATCCTTTTGCCCAGGCTCCTGCGCCGCATCTGCAAGACCGGATTGGCTGCGGGCTGTTTCATGCAATCATTCATCCTTTCCTGTTTCGGCTGTATATCTATATGATAATCTTATTGTAAGCCGTTCGTTATGCCCGGGTCAATGCGCAGTTTGCGACTTGAGATGCCGTTTTATGGACAGAAAACGCCCGAAATGTCCCTCAAACGGTATTTTTGTCCCGACTGCGTCATTGCTTTTCCCGGGCAGGGCGATATAATGAAGAAAAGCGGCCTTGGGGCAGCCATGGGGCCGCAGGGGAGAAAAGGGAGCGGATAAAAATGGATATTTGCTTGCGAAATGACGATTTTATTCTTTTACAGGGCCGCCGGGAAGGGGCGGATATTCTGCCGGAGGGGCATGAAGCGCTGCTGGGCGCGGCGCTGCCGGAAAAATGGTATAGCCGGGAAAGCCTCGTCTTTACCCTGGAGGCCCGGGCGGAGCATCAGCTGGAGGCCCGGCTGGAATTCTGCGCCGCTTTGGAGGAAGCGCCGCTTTTATCCCTGTATTATCGCATTCTGCCCGGCTGCCGGGTGCAGCTTCCCTTTCCCATTGATCAGCGGGCGCTGGGGGCAGATATGGCGTTTCTGCCGCCCTGGCCGGGGGTGTTCAAGGGCGGCGTTGCCGGCCGGCCCATTCAGGCAGAGGAGGCGCGGTTTTTCCGGCTGCGGCTGCGGGAAGCCTCCCTCTGCCGGGTCACCGTTTTTTCCGCAGCGTTTGTCAGCGCCTGGCAGCCGGGGCCCATTGAGGGAAGGGTGCTGGTGGATGCGCTGGGCCAGCAGGCAAATGGGGCTTGGCCGGGGAAGACCCAGAGCATCGCGGAACTGGAGGGGTATCTAAAGGAGCAGCTTCAGTGGGCCCAGGCCAATAATCGCTATCCCGAGGGCTGGTCGCGCTATGGCGGCTGGCTGGAAAAGCGCTTTGATAAAACCGGCTGGTTCCATCGCGTGCATGATGGGCGGCGCTGGTGGCTGGTGGATCCGGATGGCTATGCCTTCTTTTCCAATGGCATGTGCTATGGAAACCGCACGGGCATCTATGGTATGGCGGATCATCTGGATAGCCTGCATGCCTGTCTTCCGCCCAGGGAGGGGCTTTTTGCCGGGGCCTGGACGACGGGGGATCAGATTCCCCAGTATGTGGTGCGCAATGGCCTGGAAAATGCAAAAAAGCGGGAACTGGTCAATTTCCCCCGGGCGAATATGATGCGCGTTTTCGGCGAAAAATGGCTGGATGCCTGGATCAGTATCAATACGGCCCGGATGCGCGCCTGGGGCATCAATACCCTGGGCGTGGGCGTGAATGATTATGGCGATGAGCCCACGGAGGAATTCCTGCGCAAGGCGCAGATGCCCTATGTGATTACCTTTAAGTTTTTCCCGCTGACGGAGGAGAGAATTTTCCGGGATTTTCCCGATGTTTTCAGCCCGGAATACGAGCGCCTGACGGCGGAAATGGCCCGGCGGGAGCTGCGCCGCTTCCGGGAGGATCCCTTGCTCATCGGCTATTTCGTTACCAATGAGCCGGAATGGCTGATGCATGAAAATGTCAATCTGGCGGAAAGGCTGCTGGCGGCGGAGGGCTGCCGCGCCTCCAAGCGCGCCTTTATGCAGGAATTGCAGCAGAAATACGGAACGGTGGCGGCGCTGAACGCGGCCTGGGGGCTGCAGCTGGCCTCCTTTGATGATTTGCTTTTGCCCCTGCGCCGGGAGGAATGGACGGCGGCGGCACGGCAGGATTGCACGGCCTTCCATGCGCGGCTGGTGGAGCGCTATGGTCGGGTGATCAGCGATGCCCTGCGGGCGGAGGATCCGCATCATCTGAATCTGGGCATGCGCTACAGCCATGCCTCCGAAAAGACTCTCTGCGGGCCGCTGAATTATTTTGATGTGTTTTCCTTCAATTGCTATGGGGCCGAGCCCGCCTCCGCTGCCGAAAGAATCGGCCGGGGCGCTGATCTGCCCATGATCGTGGGCGAATGGCATATCGGCGCCAAGGAGTGCGGGCTGGATTCCTGGGGCCTGTATTATACCGATACCCAGGCCCGGCGGGCCGATGCGCTGCGCTATTATCTGGAAAAAAGCACCCAGGAGCCCCATCTGACCGGTATCCACTATTTCGAATACAGCGATCAGCCCTATCTGGGCCGCTTTGACGGCGAATGCTATCAGATCGGCCTGATCGATGTATGCAATCGGCCTTATCCCCTGGCCGCCAAGGCATTCCGGGATTTTGCCCGGCATATGTATCCCCTGCTGGATGGCCGGGAGCAGCCCACCGCCCAGCCCGTCCCCCTCAAAAGCCTGGGCAGCGGCGATTGATGGGGAAATAATTGCGGGGATTTTTGCGGGAGGGTGCTTTTGCGTCAAAAGCACCCTCCCGCCCCCTCCCGAAAACCGGCGCTGGATGTTTCATGGGTGAATCCTGCACAATTGAATGCAAGATCGGCAAAAAGGAATAGCATAAACAAAACAACAGCAATGCTCTCGCGCTTGGCGGGGCATTGCTGTTTTCTTCCTTATTGCTTGTTTCTTTCGCTTCGCTGCCAGTCAACCCGGCTCGAATAATCAGCACCGCTTTTACATTGGCGAGGTTATTGCTGCTTTATGCCTTGCTGCTTGCTCCCTTTTGCTTCACTGGCATTCAATTTGGTTTTATCCCTCCATGAAACATCCAGGGGCGGTTTTCGGGAGGAGTATCTTGGAAGACAAAAACTTTTGTTTTTTTGCTTCACTGGCATTCAATTTGGTTTTATCCCTCCATGAAACATCCAGGGGC
>CAZJUJ010000023.1:0-37145 GCA_964549135.1 uncultured Oscillospiraceae bacterium
CTTCGGCCATTTCCAGGTAACGGGGGCCCTTTTCCAGGGTGCCGTACATGGTGCCCACCTGAGAACGCAGGCCCTTGCCCAGATCTTCCAGGCCCGCGCCGATGACCAGACCATCATCAGAGAAGGCAGACTGGGTGCGGCCGTAGACGATCTGCAGGAACAATTCGCGCATAGCCGTATTGATGGCGTCGCACACCAGGTCGGTGTTCAGCGCTTCCAGAATGGTCTTGCCGGGCAGGATTTCGCTGGCCATGGCAGCGGAATGGGTCATGCCGGAGCAGCCGATGGTTTCCACCAGGGCTTCCTGGATGATGCCCTGCTTGACGTTCAGGGTCAACTTGCAGGTGCCCTGCTGAGGGGCGCACCAGCCGATACCGTGGGTCAGGCCGGAAATATCCTTGATTTCCTTCGCCTGGATCCACTTGCCTTCTTCAGGAATGGGAGCAGGGCCGTGGTTGGGGCCCTTCATCACGCATACCATTTCTTCCACTTCGCGGGAATATTGCATGGATTCACAGCCTCCTTACGGATAATTGTGGGACGTACACCGATTTATTATATCATATTTGCCCCGGATTAAAAAGAGGGCTTGTCCCCTTTTTTTCGTTTTTTGCGGGACTTATTTTGCCCGCTGGAGAAATCCGGCCCTTTGCCGGAAGGATCCGACGGCAGGGGAGGGGCAATGCCGCGCCGTCCCGGATCAGATCTGATCCAGCAGCGTCACATCCGTAACCCCGGGCAGCGTTTTCAGTGAGGAAACCAGCGATTCCCTGGGCCGCTCATCCAGTTCAATGGCCATAATGGCCTGGCCCCCCGCCTCCCTGCGGAAAACCCGCATGGTGGCGATATTGATGCGGTAATTGGATACCAGATGGGTGACCATGGCAATGGCGCCGGGAGCATCGGTATGGCGGATCACCAGGGTGGTTTTTTCCCCCGAAAAGCCCACCTCCAGCCCGTCCAGATACTGCACCAGTATGCTGCCGCCGCCGATGGAGGCCGCCTGCACCCTGACCTCGCGCCCGCTTTCCCCGGTGATATGCACCAGCACCGTATTGGGGTGGGCATCCTTTAAATGCACGGGATAGAAGCGGATATCCAGCCCCGCAGCCTGGGCCAGATGCAGGCTGTCCCGCAGCCGCTCGTCATCCACCGCCATATCCATCAGCCCCCCGGCCACCGCCCGATCGGTGCCATGGCCGCGGTAGGTTTTTTCAAAGGAGCCGTGGAAATATACATCCGCCTTTACCGGTCTTTCGCCCAGCAGCTGCCGGGATACCCGGCCAATCCGCGCCGCCCCCGCCGTATGGGAGGAGGAGGGCCCGATCATCACCGGGCCGATAATGTCAAATAGATTCATGATGCGCCTCCGACCGCCTTTTCCCTGATTCTCGCTCCTCCATTATACCGCGCCGCCCCCGCCTTGACAAGTATTCTTCCCGGCTGTACAATAGATTCAAGCGTTTATTCCCGGCCCATAAAACCGGGCCGATCATTATGCAGGAGGAATACAGCCATGGCTTTTTTTGATGAAATGAGCATTCAGGAGCTTCTGCGTCCCGAAGGGCACGCGTGCGCATGCGGACGGCGGCATGAAACGGGGCTGAAATTTCTGCGGGTCGGCCAGGGCGCCATTGAAAGTGTGCCCGAGGCCATCGCCTTTATGCAGAAAAAGCGCCCCTTCCTGGTGGCGGATGCCAATACCTGGGAGGCGGCGGGCAAAAAAGTGGCCGATATACTGAAAAAGGCCGACATTCCCTTTTCTTCCTATGTTTTTCCCGCCGCCCGGGGGCATATCGAGCCGGATGAGCAGGCCGTGGGCAGCATCACCATGGCGCTGGATCCCGCCTGCGATATGCTGCTGGCCGTGGGCTCGGGCGTGATCAATGATTGCTGCCGCGTGGTGGCCCATGCCGCCGGAAAGGGGCATATGGTGGTGGGCACCGCGCCCTCCATGGATGGCTATGCCTCCAATTCCTCCTCCATGATTGTGGATCGCATCAAGGTTTCGCTCTATGCCCGCTGCCCCCAGGCCATTATCGCCGATGTGGATATCATGAAGGAGGCCCCCATGCGCATGCTGTTTGCCGGGGTGGGGGATATGCTGGCCAAATATAACGCCATCTGCGAATGGCGCATCTCCCATCTGGCTACCGGCGAATTCTACTGTGAAAATGTGGCCCGGCTGGTGCGCTCCTCCGTGCGCAAGATCATGGCAAATGTGGATGGCCTCCTAAAACGCGCCCCTGAGGCCGTTCAGGCCGTGGCCGAGGGCCTCATTCTCTCCGGCGTGGCCATGGATTTTGCCAAGATCAGCCGCCCCGCCTCCGGGCTGGAGCATTATTTCTCCCATCTTTGGGAGATGGAGGCCCTCCGAAACGGCGGGCATGCAGATCTCCACGGCATCTGCGTGGGCGTGGGCCTGTGCCTGAGCCTGCCTATGTATGACACTCTGCGCAGGCATCGCCCCTCCCGTCAGGAGGCCGACGCCGCCTATGCCGCCTTCTCCCAGCAGGAATGGGAAAACGAAATGCGCGAAATTTTTGCCTCTACAGCCGGGGATGTGATCGAGGGCGAAAAAACCTGGGGCAAAAATTCCCCCGAAAAGCATGGCAGCCGCCTGAATCAATTGCTGGCGCATTGGGATGAAATTCTTCAAATCATGGATGAGGAATTGCCCGATACAAAAACCTTAATCGAAACCATGAAAAAAATCGGTATCCCCACCACCCCCGCAGAGCTTGGCCTCGATAACGCCGCCGTCCGCCGCGCCTTTATCGGCTCCCGTGAAATCCGCGATAAATATATCCTTTCCTCTGTACTCTGGGATCTGGGCCTTATGAAGCACCCCGATTTCCTGATCTGGTAACGGGGGACGAGGGAAACGGGAAAGGAACAGGATTTTTGCGGGAGGATGCTTTTGCGTCAAAAGTCCCCTCCCGCTCCCTCCCGAAAACCGGCTCTGGATGGTTCATGGCCGGGATTTACGAAGATGAATGCCAGTGAAGCAAAAGGAAAAATGCAGCAAGAAACAAAACAGCAATGCGCTCGCCAGGCGTGAAAGCATTGCTGCTATTCTCTGTGTGGGCGCTTTTCTGTATTACGACATTTTTCATGATCCTGTTTCTACAAATCAAGGCTTTCCAGCATGCACCATGCATCTGGGAGTCTTTTTTACATATAATGGAAATTGTATTTATTCAAAACTCTCCACCTGCAATGTTTTTTCCACTGTCCTCCAAGAAAGCGGCTTAGAATAGTTCATGGCTGGACATAACCAAGTTGAATACCAGAGCATCAAAGAAAACTGAGCAGTAAGGAATAAAAGAGCAATGCCCCACAAGCGTGAAGGCATTGCTTTGTTTACGCTATTGCTATTCTATTTTGCTTCACTGGCATTCAATTTGGCAGGAACCTGCCATGTTCCATCCAGAGCCGGTTTTCGGGAGGGTGCGGGAGGGGACTTTTGACGCAAAAGTCTCCTCCCGCAAAAAAATCCCCGTCCTTTTCCTCACTTTCGCCAGAACCAGGCGCACATTTTCGAATCCTCGGCCCAGGTTTTGCCGGCGGAGGAGTAATCGACCATCGGAATATCCGGGCCGTCCTGCTGCGGAATGGCCAGATAGACCATTGCCGGGAAGGGCGGCTGCTGGAGCCGCTTATTTTCCACCTCGCCAGCCGCGCTGATGACGGGCTGGATATGCGAATCTACATCATCCTGCAGCCGGGCATCCCGCGCCAGCACCAGCGGCCCCCGGCGCAGGGCCATAAAGGGCGCATCGGCAGAGGAAACGCCAAATTCCTCGGGCAGAATGGGCCGCACGGCAAAATCCAGCATTAATTCCACCTGATCCCCATTCTTCCAGAGCCGCTTGAGCCCGGCAAATTGCCCGCCCGCGCAGGAAACCTGCTGCCCATTCACGGAAAGCTGCGTATGCCTGCTCCAGGCGGGAATGCGCAGCGCCAGCACAAATTCTTCATCCTTTTCCAGATGGATCGTTATGCCAATCTGCCCCGATACGGGATACTCCGTCTTCGTTTCGATGGCGATTTTCTGCCCAGCCGGGGTCAGGGTATGCACCGCGCCATTCAGATAGAAATTGACATACAGCCCCTCCTGGACCGCCATCACCGCCGAAAGCCCCGGCAGCCCCAGCCCCGCCGCGCCAATGCAGGCGCAGCAGCCGTAATATGTGCCGTTTTCCATGTATTTCAGGCCGCCCATCTGCCGTCCGCGAAGGCCGGGCAGCAGCGGGCTGTAGCTGTCAAAGGGCAGGCCGCCGTTGTGCTTGTTGCCATTGGTGTTGATGGCCCCCAGCATGGCATTGTACAGGGATTTTTCCATTTCGTCGGCAAAGAAGGAATCCCCGGTCAGGCAGAGCAGCTGCCAGCAGAGCTTCATCCAGGTTACCGTAACGCAGGTTTCCTGCATGATCCCCTTTTCATTGATATCCAATTGCCGCACGGCGGAATGATCAAATAATTCATGGGTGCAGCCTGCGCAGCCAATCACCGTAATATCCGTTTTCGCCACCCGCCGGGCAAAGCGAATCACCGCTTCCTTCCATTTCTCAATACCGGTCACGCGGTAATACTCCAATAGTCCTTCAAAGCAGCTCATCATTTCGTAGGCCTTGGTGACGGGATACTGATAGGGCGCGATTTCATCCGCCAGCGCCATTTCAAAGATGTTTCCCGCATCGCAGCCGCCCCGGCTGACGATATACGCCGCAAAATCCAGATACTTTTTTTCGCCGTTCAGGGTGTAAAGCCGCACAAAGGGCTCCAGCACCGAACTGGAATTAAGACCAAACCAGTAATTGGTGGCCTTGTTGATCTCCTTCTTGCCCTCCTCCGCCGGGCCAACCTTTGCCATCAGCGCATCGGCATGGCGGCAGAGCGCGGCAAGAATCTGCTGCTTCAGCGCCGCATCCGGGCAGATCTCCATAAAATACTGCATGCCCAGAAGAATATATTTGCGGCTCCAGATATCCCAGCCATCCAGTTCATTTTCTACCGAATAGGTGGCAAAGCGCCCCTCCGCATCCTGAACGGACAGCATATCCCGAACGGTGGCCTCCATGGCGGCATAGAGCTGCTGATCCCCGGTGCATTGATAGCAGAAGCTGGCGCCCCGCATCATCTTGCCCCAGTATTCGCCCCGCCAGCCCTTATCGTGGTCATCCACATTGCCCTGACGGAACTGATTGACAAACAGCGCCCAGAGATCGCTGTCCAGAAGCTGAATTTTTTCGATATAATCGATGGCATCCCGTAAAACGCCTGTAAAAGCGCCGCTCCCGGCAGGCAGGGGGAAAAGCCGATCAGTATGGAGGCGCGGGGCAAAGGCGCTCTCAGGGTGGCAAATCTTCTGTAACAAGGTTTCCATGCTGTGATCCTCCGTTTTTTCGTTCTGAATTATCCGCCCCCATTATAGCCCAACGCGCGCTCCTTTTCAATCGAAAGCCTTATCTCTTTTTCGGAAAAAGTTTCGGATTTTTCCTTTTCGTCCCGATTCAGTAATTTTCCGCCTTGATCTGAAAATACGCCTGGGGATGGGCACAGACCGGGCAGAGATCGGGGGCGGCCCTGCCGATCACGATATGCCCGCAATTGCTGCATTGCCAGATCTGCTCCTCCTCCCGGGAAAACACCAGTCCCTGCTGGCAATTGGCCAGCAGCCTGCGATAGCGCTCCTCATGCTCCTTTTCAATTTTCGCCACGCTGTCAAAAAGAAACGCGATATGATCAAAGCCCTCCTCCCGTGCTACCCGGGCAAAATTGGGATACATATCCGTCCATTCATAGTTTTCGCCGTCGGCGGCAGACGATAGATTTTCCTCGATGTTTCCAATCCCGGATAGCAGCTTAAACCAGATTTTCGCATGCTCCTTTTCGTTATTGGCTGTCTCCTCAAAAATATTGGCGATCTGGATGTAGCCATCCTTCCGCGCCTTGGCTGCAAAATAGGTATATTTATTCCGCGCCTCGCTTTCGCCGGAATACGCATCCCGCAGATTCTGTTCCGTCCTGCTTCCCTTTAGTTCCATCTTTCCATCCTCCTTGCTTTTTTCTTCTTTATGATATCCGTTTTTCCCGACGGCTATGCTTTTTTACCCGCGTTCATTGTTTCACGTGAAACAATGGTACCCGCGTATATTTTCTCTGCCGCTGCGGCATCCTATGCCTGACAATCAAAAAGGAGGATTTCATCATGGCAGATAAAATTGCCCTGCTGCTCACCATTATCGGGGCCATCAACTGGGGCCTCATCGGGATATTCCAGTTCGATCTGGTGGCGTACATCTTTGGCGGTCAGGCCGCGCTGATCAGCCGCATCATCTATTCGCTGGTGGGCGCGTCCGGCCTGTGGTGCATTTCCATGCTGTTCAGGGATCAGGAGGTCGTAAAGGAATAAGCCGCAGCACATTTTAAATGAGAGAAAACCGATCCGCCGCGTTTTTTGCGCAGCCGATCGGTTTTTGTTATATTCTCTTCCGTTTTATTTCTGCGGGAATTTGCGCCGTTCACCCATCTGATTGGGTAATAGCCCCGTTCTCCACCCGCAGCACGCAGGCAGGCCGTGCCCCGATAAAATCACTCTGATCCGTGCAGGTCAGAAGTGCCTGAGCCCGCCCGATCCGGAAAATCAGCCGCCGCCTGCGATCGGGATCCAATTCGCTCAGCACATCATCCAGCAGCAGCAGCGGCGGCTCACCCTGGCTCTCTTCCAATAAGTCAAAGGCAGCCAGCTTCATGGACAGGGCGGCGGTGCGCATCTGCCCCTGAGAGCCAAAGGCCTTGATGGCCTGACCGCAGAGAGATAGCTCCAGATCGTCACGGTGCGGGCCAAAGCAGGTGGTCATCCGCCGCTGATCCTCTGCGCGGCTGGCAGACAGCCCCTTCATCATGTCTTCGCTGATATTCTCGCTTTCGGAAAGGGCCCCGCTGTAGCGCAGGGAAAAGGCCTCCTCCTCCCGTCCGCCGATATAAAAGTAATGCTTCCGCGCCCGGGCGTGCAGCGTTTCGCTGACCGAGCGGCGCAGGCGCACCACTGGCGCGGCGGCAAGTGCCAATTGCTCATCCCAGGCGGGCAGCTGGCGGTAATCCCCTTGCTTGAGCAGGGAATTGCGCTGCTTGAGGGCGCTCATGTAGGTCTGCAGCGCATAGAAATACGCCCGCTGCTGCTGGGAAAGCAGCATATCCAGAAATCTGCGCCGGGCCTGGGGCCCTTCCTTGACCAGGGAAAGATCCTCTGGCGAAAAAATCACGCAGGTAGCGTGGCCCATCAGCTCCCCCACCCGGGATGCGGTTTTGCCGTTGACGTACACCACCTTTTTCTTCCTGGCATTTTCAAACAGTCGCACGCCCACCTCATGCCGCCCGTCCCGCTTTTCCACGGTCAGCTGCACGGCGGCGGTTTCCTGGCCGCTGCGGATCATTTCCTTATCCACGGAGGTGCGATGGCTTTTGCCCAGGCAGCAGAGATGCACGGCCTCCAGCAGATTGGTTTTTCCCGCGCCGTTTTCCCCCACCAGCACGGTCACGCCCTCGGGCGGCGAAAGCAGCACCTGCTTATACCCGCGAAAATCGTGCAGGCGTATGCCCGTCATCCGCATGCCATCCCCTCCCTTCGTTTTTCTCAGTTTGCCATATTCCCTGATTTCTGTCAAGCGCCCGGCGCAGCGCCTTTCCATCAATAAAACGGGAGGGGGCATGGCGCCGCCCTCCCATGGCATGTCAAGGCACGAATGATCGTTTCACGTGAAACATCAGCGGTTAAAGCCCCGGACGGGCAGCACCAGGAAGGTAAATTCCCTGCCCTCCACCGGCTTAATCATGCAGGGAGAAACGCTGCTGTTAAAGCACATGCAAAGCCGCTCGCCCTCCACGTTATGGATCATATCGGTAAGATACCGGCTGTTGAAGGTAATATCCAACTCATTGCCCTCCATGCCGATTTCCATTTCCTCATGGACATCGCCCCGCTCGGCATTGGCGGTCATTTCCATTTTGCCTTCGGGCAGCAGCCGCAGATGGATCAGATTATTCTTTCCCTCCCGTGCCATCAGACTGCAGCGGTCAATGGCATCGGAAAAGGAGGTGCGCATCACCATGGCCTCGGTGGTCCAGCTGGCGGGCAGAATTTTCTGATAATCGATGAATTCGCCGGTCAGCAGCGTGGCATATACTCGCACGCCGCCGAAGGAATACATAATATGAGAGGAATTGAATACGATGCTGGCTTCGTCATCGCTGTCGGGCAGCATCTTGCTGACCTCGCCCAGGATTCTTCCGGGCACCACGGCGCTGATGTGATCCTTGCTCGTCCCGGCGGGCAGCGTATTTTCCGCCGTGATGCGCTGCAGCGCCATGCGGAAACCATCAATGCCCACCAGCAGGCTTTCGTTTTCATAGACCTCCATGAGTACGCCTGTCAAAATTTTCCTGCTCTCATCGGTGGAAACGGCGAAAAGCACCTTGCCGATGGCGTCCCGCAGGCGGCGGCAGGGCAGCAGCACATGATGATCGCCGGATACATCCCGAATATCAGGAAAATCCTCGGCGGGCATGCAGGCCATGGAGGTATTGCTGCCCCGGCTGCGGATGATGGCGCGCATTCTTTCATCGATGCGCACATCCACTTCGCCCGCCGGCTGCTTGCGCATCATTTCGGCAAAGAGCTTGGCGGGCAGCAGGGCGCAGCCATCCTCCTCCACCGCGGCGCTGACCTTGGCCTTGATGGAAATTTCGCCGTCCGTGCAGGTCAGCACCAGCCCGTCATCCATGGTTTCAACCAGCACGCCGTCATATACCTGCTTGACAGGGCGGGCAGCAATGGCGCGGGTGACCATGCCAAGCCCGTAATTGATTTCATCGGTCTGAATCCGAAAATGCATTTTCGTTCCCCCTATCCGGATGAAGGGGCGCCCTCCATCCAGGTTGTAGTAGTTATTTATATAGATAGTAGTAGTAGTAGAGGCGGTGGAAAAGTGGAAAAGCGGCGAAAAGCCTTGATTTTCCTGGCTTTTTTCCATCAAACGGCTGGGGATAAATGGGGAAAGCGCGGAAATAAGCGGGGATTGTTTCTTTTTTTGCGCCGCGTTTTGGCCCTTTTCTCTGGCGATTGGCTTTTCCTTCCGGCGTTTCCTGTCCCATCCACCTGCTATTATCTCATTTTTTCCATGAAAATGCAAGATCAAGCGGCAATTTGGCGGGGGAAAAATGCGGCAGAAATCGGTTTTCCCCATGATCCACAATCCATTTATCCCGGGGCTGGGGATAAGAAAACCCAGGCCCCACCGACATTCTATGAGGGCGGGGGCAAGGTTATGCCCAAAACATCCCCAGGCTTATCCCCGGATTTCTTTCTGTTTTGGCGCGCCAAAAGCAATTGACGAACGCCGGGGAGCGGATTATAATGAAGCTATCCGATTTTTTGTGAGGAAACGAGGGAAACGCGCGATGCATACCAAGAAGCCCCGGGACGGATATGAAAGCAGCAGGCTTTTTCATATTATCGAGGCCGCTCTGGAATATTTTATTTCCATTATGGTGGGCGGCGTCTATCTGGCGCGGATTACCAAGGGCCTGGGCTTTTCCGATAGCCTGACCGGCATCCTTTCCTCCTTCTTTTCTCTGGGCTGCGTTTTTCAGCTGGGGGCGCTGGTGGTTTTCCGGCAGAAAAGGCGGGTCAAGCGCGCGGTCATTCTTCTGCAATTGATCGAAGAGGCACTGTTTGCCGCAGTGTATCTTTTTCCCATCCTGCCGCTTGGCCAGACGGCAAAAACCGTGCTTTTTCTTATCTGCTTCTGCGGCGGGTATGTGCTGATGAATCTGCTGGGCGCGCCCAAGAGCAATTGGATGATTTCGCTGGTGTCCGATGAAACCCGGGGCATTTTCACCGCGAAAAAGGAAATGGTATCGCTGCTGGGCGGCATGCTCTTTACCTACATCATGGGCAGCCTGATTGATCGAATCGAGGCGGGGGAAAATCCGGATCTGGCCTTTGTGGTGGGGGCGATTTCCATGTTTGTGCTGCTGGCTATGCATATGGCCACGCTGCTCATGATCAGGGAAAAGCCCCGGGAAATCGGGAGAAGCCGCAGGATCGGGGAAAATGTTGCCGGTCTTTTCCGCAATAAGCCGCTGGTGCGGGTGATTCTGCTGATTGCGCTTTGGAATATCGCCTATTACAGCGCCTATCCCTATTATGCGGCCTATCAGATTAACGAGCTGGGCTTTTCCATGACCTTTGTTTCTGTTCTTTCGATTGCCTACAGCATCATCCGCACGCTTTTTTCGCCCTTTATGGGCAAGCTGGCCGATAAAAAATCCTTCAGCTTCATGTCTTTTGTCTGCTTCTGCATTTCTACCCTCTCCTTCCTGATCAATTGCTTTACCGTGCCTGCCAACGGCAAAATTCTCTATCCCATCTTTTATTGCCTGCATGCCGTTTCCATGGCCGGGGTCAACAGCGCCCAGGCAAACATGGTCTATGATCTGGTGAAGGGCGAGGAAAGGCAGAATGCCCTGGCCATTACCCTGGCTATCAGCGGCATCATCGGCTTTGTCACCACCTGCCTGATGAGCCCGGTGGTCAGCATGATCCAGAAAAACGGAAATCACCTTCTGGGCATTCCCCTCTACGCCCAGCAGTTTGTTTCCGCCTTCGCTTTCCTGGTGATGGTGGGGCTGCTTATCTATACGAAGAAATGCGTGCTGAAGCAGAAAAAGGATCGGGCGGCGGCCCTGTAAAGAGGGAAAAAATGATTTTTTCGAAAAGGTGATTGAATCGCTTTTTCGATCCCAATAGACCAATAAGGAGGAAAAGAAAATGGAAAAGGCAAAGGTGTATTTTACGGATTTTCGTACCAAGGCGTTTGGGGACGGGCTGCCCACCAAGCTGAAAA
The DNA here is from genome assembly GCA_964549135.1 of uncultured Oscillospiraceae bacterium. Classification (GTDB taxonomy): domain Bacteria; phylum Bacillota; class Clostridia; order Christensenellales; family Aristaeellaceae; genus RUG563. The sequence continues at coordinate 10,914 of CAZJUJ010000023.1, forward strand.
AGCTGATTCGCCAGGCCGGCATTGAAAAGATGGATCTGCAGGATAAATTCGTAGCCATCAAGATGCACTTTGGCGAATTGGGCAATATCAGCTTCCTTCGCCCCAATTACGCCCGGGCGGTGGTCGAGGTGGTGAAGGAGCTGGGCGGCAAGCCCTTCCTGACGGACTGCAACACCATGTATCCCGGCAGCAGAAAAAATGCGCTGGAGCATCTCTACTGCGCCTGGCAGAACGGCTTTACGCCCATGACGGTGGATTGCCCCATTCTCATCGGCGATGGCCTCAAGGGCACGGATGATGTGGGCGTGCCGGTGCAGGGCGGCGAATATGTGAAGGAGGCGCGCATCGGCCGGGCCATCATGGATGCCGATGTCTTCATCAGCCTCACCCATTTCAAGGGCCACGAAATGACGGGCTTTGGCGGCGCCATCAAAAATATCGGCATGGGCTGCGGCTCCCGGGCGGGAAAGACCGAGCAGCACAGCAACGGCCAGCCGGAAATTGATGCCGCCCTCTGCCGGGGCTGCAGAAAATGCCAGCGGGAATGCGCCAATCAGGGCCTGGTCTTTGATGAAAGCGCCAGGAAAATGACGGTGGATCCGGCGCATTGCGTGGGCTGCGGCAGATGCCTGGGCGCCTGCAATTTCGATGCCATTTCCTTTGGCAATTCCGCCGCAATTCAGGAGCTGAATTGCCGCATGGCCGAATATACCAAGGCGGTGGTGGATGGCCGGCCCAATTTCCATATCTCGTTGGTGGTGGATGTCTCCCCCAATTGCGATTGCCATTGCGAAAATGATGCGCCCATCCTGCCCAATCTGGGCATGTTTGCCTCCTTTGATCCCCTGGCGCTGGATCAGGCCTGCGCGGATGCCTGCATGGCGGCCTCGCCCCTTCCCGGCAGCCAGCTGGCTGATCATATGAATCAGCCGGGCTTCGTTGATCATCATGATCATTTTCTCAATACCACGCCGGAATCCGAATGGCGCTCCTGCCTGGAGCATGCAGAAAAAATCGGCCTGGGCACCCGGGAATATGAATTGATCCGGATGTAAGCACCGCACATAAAAGCAGGGGCAGCGCACAATGTATGCGCTGCCCCGTTTTGTTTCTTATTACATTTGCAATTCCTGATATTCGTAGCTGGTTTCATACATGGTTTCGGGTGCAATATCGATTTCGCCGTCGGCACATGTTATAATCATATAAAAACTCTTACAAAAAATTTCTCAAAATCGGCAACCAAACGCAAAAAAATCGTACTTATGGGGTGAAAAGACTTTTAGTACACGCAAAGGAGGTGAACAACATGGATGATTTGCAGATTATCGAACTGTACTTTGCTCGTGATGAACACGCAATCAAAGAAACAGATCACAAATACGGCAAGCTGTGTTTTCGGATAGCGAAAAATCTGCTGTTCAACAACGAGGATTCCGAGGAATGTGTGAACGATACATATTTGACGCTTTGGAACAAGATACCGCCAACTCGCCCGAACAATTTCACAGCTTTTATCTGCAAAATCACAAGAAACCTTTCTTTGAAAAAATTAGAGGGATCAAACGCTATGAAACGATCTGTCGATGCAATCATATCCCTATCCGAGATTGAGGCAACATTGCCGGACAATAGCATTGCCCAGGATGTCGGGGATGAAGAACTCGGAAAACTGATCAGCAAATTTCTATGGAGTGAAAAAGAACTCGACCGCAATATATTTCTTCGCAAGTATTGGTTCTTTGATTCCATCAACGACATTGCAGAGCGATATTCGATGAATGAAAACAGCGTAAAGTCTGTGTTGTTCCGTTCCCGTAACAGACTGAGAGAATTTTTGAAGAAAGAAGGTATTGAAGTATGAGTATTCCAAGGATGGCAAAAGCCATGGACTATATTGACGATGATTTGGTTTCCGGTGCTGTAACATATACCAGACAGAAAAGAAAGTGGTGGAAGAATTGGCGAGCTATCGCCGCTTGTGCCGCTGTTGTTGTCTTGATTTTTGGAGCCATTCCGTTTCTTAATAATACTAATGCACCCATCGGCTCGCCGTTCGTGTTGACCGCATACGCTGCGGAAATTGACAATACAATATCTGCCGTTGAGATGAAAGAGGGCGAGAATATCCCGGTCGCTATGTTTGAAGCTGATAACGGTATGCGGGGATTTGTATTCTCCTATGCAGCCGATGATCCTGAACAGCCCATTTCCGTTTCGATTATAAACGCCGATCAGCAGTTTACAGTTGATGAAAAAATCGAAACGATCAGCGGTCTTGAAATGGAAAGCACACAAAAATATGTTTTCTTTATCCCGCCGCAGAATGAGATCGGGCCGTACAGCTTGCCGCTTACCATGCACGACGAAGAAACAAATACCGTTGCGCGGCTTACGGTTGTGATTGAGCAGAACGAGGATGGCTATATCGCAAGAATTGATAAGCTCACGATCTATGAGCGGAAAGAAGCACCGTAAACGGAGGTATTGATATGAAAAAGAAAGTTGTCATTTTACTGCCGTACTCGTTATCATAGAGAAAAATGGTATGTCCCTGCGGTGTATATCTGCGACAAAGGATTGATCGTTGATTTCTTCATGGAAGCTGACCCGTCCCAGGTGAAAGCCTTTATTGACAAATGGGATTTGTTCAATGAATACCGTAATCACTACACCAAGGGGCAGCGGGAGCAGATCCAGCGGGAGCATCCTCTTAATGTAAGTTTCCATGGTCATATCACCTTCAACGGGCAGGAACTCCAGAGCGATCACGGTTGCGGCCTTACCTGGTTGCCAGATTTCTGCCAAAACGAGACTCCCTACCATGATCCAGAAGCAAAATATGCTTTGGAACACTACGGCCTGGATATGAACCAAGCATGGTCAATCAACAGATGGAGTTATCGTTGGGGCAATACCAATGGACTGGATGTGCAGTCCATAACCGTTCGCATGGAGCGTCAGCAGGAGAATATTGCCGGGCAGCATTTTGTCACGCCCGCCGTGGGAGAAAGCATATCTATTACACATCCCCTGACGGGACAGACTCATGCATTGACCGTTCATGAGGTTGAACATCAAGAACTGCCGGTAGGCGCTTTTCGTGATCCATCCATGGAATACCCAAGCCACTTCACTGCCATGAGTTATTCTCTTTAGCCGGACATTACAGGTCGAGGATTCATGATCCAAGACTATGCCGAGGGTGACCGCCCCCGGCAGAAAAAGCATGGCACCAACGCATTTGAACCCGTTGCTTTCTCGGCAGCAGCGGTCGGTGTGATTGGAGCTGCGGACGGTCCCACCGCCATCATCATGGGGCAGAACACACCGATGCTCCATGCCGCTTGTTCTTCTCTGCATTTTGATCCTGTGGACGATGTGGAGTGGCGTGTCATCTTCAGTGAGAAGCTGATGGATGATATTGAAGCTGAATTAGTGTGAGGTATGGAGCGTTGCACCTTTTAATTATTTCTCCAAACCCACTGCACACCTTCCAGACCTTTAATTAAAAAGTACAAAGGCAAAAATGCAAAAAGGCTCTACGGCAACCAATCCTCGGTTACCGTAGAGCCTACTTTCGTTAAAAGGCATATGAAAACCCTTGCAAACAGGGGCTTTTGCAAAAAGAAACTGGACACCCGCTTCGATACGCTTTGTATCAAAACCGGTGTCCAGTTATGGTCTGGGTGAGAGGATTCGAACCTCCGGCCTCTTGAACCCCATTCAAGCACGCTACCAAACTGCGCTACACCCAGATGGCTGATCGAATCAGCATGACCTATTATAGCAGGGATTTATGGGCTTGTCAATAGGTAAAATGAAGATATTTGAAAAAAATTCTCTGCATGGAAAAATGGCACGAAAATACGGCATAAGATGGCCGAAAAATATTCCAATCATTATAGCTTTTTAAAATATTTGTAGTATAATGTAGATATAGACGTCTGCCATTCTTTAAGAAGGGCGGGGCGCAAGACTTGAGAAAGGATGCTTTATGATCTACGATTTGCAAAAGGCGAGCATGTGGAAACGAATCTCCGCCTTCCTGTTTGACGCCATTCTGCTGGTGATCATCGCGGTGCTTTTTGCCACCGGTCTTTCCCTCGTCACGGGCTATGATCGCTACAGCCGGGCCATGGATGAAATCTATGCCCGCTATACGGAGGAATACGGCGTCAATTTCGAAATGTCCCTTTCGGAATATGATGCGCTGACCCCGGAGGAAATGCAGCGGCTGGATGCCGCCTATGACGCCCTGAACAAGGATACCGAGGCGGTATACAATCAGCAGATGATTGTGCAATTAACGCTGGTCATTGCCTCCCTCTCCATTCTCTTTGCCTTCCTGCTGCTGGAATTTTTCGTGCCGCTGGCGCTGAAAAACGGCCAGACCCTGGGCAAGAAGATTTTCGGCATTGCGCTGATGCTGAAGGAGGGCGTGCGGCTTTCCCCGGTGGCCCTGTTTATCCGCACGGTGCTGGGCAAATACTGCCTGGAAACGATGGTGCCCGTGCTGATCATTTTCCTGCTGGTGTTTGGTTCACTGGGCCTGACGGGGCTGCTTGTGCTGGCAGGGATTGGCATCCTGCAGATTATTCTTCTCATCGCTACGCCTACCAACGCGCCCATCCATGATTGCCTGGCCTCCACGGTGGCGGTGGATCTGGCCAGCCAGATGATCTTTGATTCCAAGGCGGCGCTGATCGCCTATAAGGAAAAAATGCAGGCGGAAAAGGCCGCCGCGCAGCCCTACTGAATAGAAAGAAAATAATGTAAGAAGGGGAATCGTATGAAAGTTGTTCTGCAAAACCTGACGAAAATCTTTCCCAGCCGCAACAAAAAATCCGGGGATGAGGTGGTCGCCGTCAGCGATTTCAATTTTGAAATTCCCGATGGCAAGCTGATTGGTCTGCTGGGTCCCTCGGGCTGCGGCAAATCCACCACCCTCTACATGATCAGCGGCCTGCAGAAGCCCACCAGCGGGCGCATTTTCTTCGGCGATGACGATGTGACCAATCTTTCCACCGAAAACCGGGGCATCGGCCTGGTATTCCAGAATTATGCCCTCTATCCCCATATGACGGTGAAGCAGAATATTCTTTTCCCGCTGCAGAATCTCAAGGGCGAGGATAAGCTTTCCAAGGAAGCCATGCTGGAAAGGGCCTATGAGGCGGCGCGGCTGGTGCAGATTGAGGAGCTGATGGACCGCAAGCCCAGCGAGCTTTCCGGCGGCCAGCAGCAGCGCGTGGCCATCGCCCGTGCGCTGGTGAAGATGCCCCGGGTGCTTCTGCTGGATGAGCCCCTTTCCAATCTGGATGCCCGGCTGCGCCTGCAGACCCGGGAGGAAATCCGCCGCATTCAGAAGGAAACCAAGATTACCACCGTTTTTGTTACCCATGATCAGGAGGAGGCCATGTCCATTTCCGATATGATCGTGGTGATGAAGCTAGGCGTGGTGCAGCAGATTGGCGAGCCCCAGCAGGTTTATGATTCCCCTGCCAATCTCTTCGTGGCCAAATTCCTGGGCACGCCGCCCATCAATGTCTTTGAGGGCCGGGTGGAGAATGAAAAGCTGATCATCGGCGGGCAGGCGGTGCTTGATGTGCCCGGCGCGGAGGATCAGCAGGTGCATGTGGGCATTCGTCCCGAGGGCTTCATCCTGGATGAAAACGGCCCCCTGACCTGCAGGCTTTCCAATGTGGAGGTCATGGGCCGGGATGTGAGCATCGTTTCCACCCATGAAAGCTCCGAAAATCCCATCATCCGCTCCATCATCAATGCGGATCAGCGGCTCGGCATCGCCTCCGAAACGGTCAGCTATTCCCTGAAGCCCCATAAGGTATTCCTCTTTAATAAGGATACCGAGGAGAGGATTTTCTTTGAGGTGAAGTGATATGGTCGATAATAAACAGCAATGGAAGGCCTGGCTGTATCTTTCCCCCTGTATTATCCTGCTGCTGGTGTTTACGGTCTGGCCTATTTTCAATACGGTGCGCATGTCTCTGCTGGAGAATTACAGCGGCCTGAAGGCCGTGGGCGGCACGGTTTTCAATTTCGGCGTGGGCAATTTCACCAAGGTGGTCAAATACAGAAGATTTGTCAGCTGCCTGAAAAATACCGTGCTTCTCTGCGTCTGGACGGTGCCGCTTTCCACCATCCTGGCGCTGCTCATCGCCGTGGCGCTCAATTCCATCAAGGGCCTGCAGAAGGCGCTGCAGACCATCTTCTTCCTCCCCTATGTTACCAATTCCATCGCCATCGGCATGGTGTTTGCCGCCATGTTCAATATCGTGGGCACCGCCCTGGGCACGCCCAATGAACTGGTGGTTACCGCCGGCATCATCAATAACGTGATTGAGTTTTTCGGCGGCACCCGGGTCAACTGGATCAATGTGGGCTCCACCTATACGGCCAATATGACGGTCATGATCGTCTATATCGTATGGAATGCGCTGCCCTTCAAGATTCTGGTGCTGCTGGGCGGGCTGCAGAGCATCAATAAGCAGTATTACGATGCCGCCAAGGTGGATGGCACCTCCCGCAAGCGGATCTTCTCCCGGATTACCGTTCCGCTGCTTTCGCCCATGATCGCCTATGTGGTCATCACCGGCTTCATCGGCGGCTTCAAGGAATATACCAGCATCGTGGGTATTTTCGGCGAAAACATGGGCCCGGCCAACGATGCGGGCCGCCTCAATACCATGGTCGGCTTCATCTACGACGCGCTCAGCACCAATAATCAGGGCCGGGCCAGCGCAGCCGCGCTGATCCTCTTTGCCATCATTCTGGTGGTCACCCTGATCAATATGCAGGTGAGCAAGAAGCGCGTTCATTACTGAGAGGTGCCGTATGTCAAAAGATACAATGCAAGTGCTGCATTCCAAGGATATGGCGAAGGAATCCACCCGCTCCACGGTGGTGGGGGCTCTGGTGCAGGCGCTGACGTATGCATTTTTGCTGCTGATGGCGCTGATTGTGCTTTTTCCCTTCTACTGGATGATCATTTCCTCCCTCAAATCGCTGGATGAATACCGGCTCAGTTCCCCCACCTTCTGGCCCCGGATCATGCTGCTTTCCAATTATCTGGATGCCTTTACCACTGCCAATCTGGGCCGCCTCTTCCTCAACACCATGTATGTGGGCCTGGTTTCCACCCTGCTTTCCCTGGTGATCACCGTGCTTTCCGCCTTTGCCTTCGCCCGGCTGGAATTCAAGGGCAAGAATTTGCTCTTTGCCGCCCTGCTGGCCACCATGATGATCCCCGGCGAATTATTCACCATCACCAATTATCAGACCGTGACCACCTTTGGCTGGATCAACACCTATACGGTGCTGATTGTGCCCTTCTTGGTCAGCGTGTTCTATATCTATCTGCTCCGCCAGAATTTCCTGCAGATTCCCAATGAACTGTATCTGGCGGCCAAGGTGGATGGCACCAGCGATCTGAAATACCTGTGGAAGGTGATGGTGCCCCTGGCCCTGCCCACGCTGATTTCCATTACGATCCTGAAAATGATGGGCGCATGGAACAGCTATATCTGGCCCCGGCTGGTTGCCAATGACGAGGCCCACCGGCTGATTACCAACGGCCTGCGCAACGCCTTTACCGATACCACCGGCGATGTCAATTATCCCGTGCAGATGGCGGCCGTGGCGCTGGTATCCGCGCCGCTGTTCCTGGTTTTCATTTTCCTGCGCAAGTATATCATGTCCGGCGTCAGCCGCAGCGGCATCAAGGGCTGATGGCTCCCCGGAAAAACGCATGCCGCCCCGGGCCCTCTGCCCCGGCGGCCTTCCCTTTGGTTCACAGGCCAAGCGGCCTGTAACATAGAAAACATTTCAGGAAGGAAGGAACTCATCCATGATGAAGAAAATCATCGCCCTGCTCCTGCTGGCGGCCGTCCTCATGACCGGCATGACCAGCGCTTTCGCCGCCGAAGCCGGCTATGACGGAAGCGAAGTGACCATCAAATTCTACACTGCCATGGGCAGCCGCCTCACCACCGTGCTGGATGCCTATATTGCAGAATTCAACGCGCTCTATCCCAACATCAAGATCGAATACACCGCCAATGCCGGCTATGATGACGTGCGCGATCAGATCAGCACCGAAATCACCGTGGGCAGCCAGCCCAACCTGGCCTACTGCTATCCCGATCATGTGGCGCTGTATAATCTGGCCAAGGCCGTCAAGACCCTGGATGATTTCATTGACAGCGACGTGGTGATCACCCGCGCCGATGGCAGCACCGAAATCATGGGCCTGACCGAAGAGCAGAAGGCCGATTTCATCCCCGGCTATTACGAAGAAGGCCGTCAGTTCGGCGATGGGCTGATGTATACCCTGCCCCTGAGCAAATCCACCGAGGTTCTCTATTACAACAAGACCTTCTTTGATGAAAATAACCTCACGGTGCCCACCACCTGGGAGGAAATGGAGCAGGTCTGCGAAAAGATCAAGGAAATCGACCCCAATTCCATCCCCCTGGGCTACGATTCCTCTGCCAACTGGTTCATCACCATGTGCGAGCAGTATCGCTCCCCCTACACCAGCGCCACCGGCGATCATTTCCTCTTTGACAATGATGTCAACCGCGGCTTTGTCAAGATGTTCCGCGATTGGTATCAGAAGCGCTATCTGACCACCCAGAGCATCTATGGCGCCTATACCTCCGGCCTGTTTGTTTCCACCACCGAAACCAAGAGCTATATGTCCATCGGCTCCTCTGCCGGCGCCACCTATCAGCGCCCCACCGCCAATGCGGATGGCTCCTATCCCTTCGAAGTGGGCATCACCAGCATTCCCCAGGTGGATCCCGCCAATCCCAAGGTGATCTCCCAGGGCCCCAGCCTGTGCATGTTCAAGAAGGATAATGAGCAGGAAATGTACGCCACCTGGCTGTTCATGAAGTTCCTCACCACCAATGTGGCTTTCCAGGCCGAATTCTCCGAGGTTTCCGGTTATGTGCCGGTGCTTCAGTCCGTTGCCGAAAACGAATATTATGCCGATCTGCTCTCCAAGGCGGATGGCGGCAAGAATATCGCTTTCCTGAGCGTAAAGGTGTGCCTGGAGCAGGCCAATGCCTATTACACCTCTCCTGCCTTCAATGGTTCCTCCGTGGCCCGCGATCAGGTGGCTACGCTGCTGGATACCTGCCTGACCATTCCCGAAGGCACGGATGTGGATGCCGCTATCGAGGATGCATTCCTCAATGCCATTGACGAATGCGAATACAGCGTTTTCTGATCCCTGACAGACGGGCGATGAAAGAAATGCTGAAAAAAGTATCGTGGCTGCTTCTTCTTTGCCTGATGGCCGCGTGCCCTGCCCTGGCGGAGGGGGCGGATGCATCCGCTGATTTCGCCGGCAGGGCCGCCCTGAACCTGCATTCGGAAACGGCAAAGCTGGAGGTAACGGTCAAAACCTATGTGGACGGGGATACCACCCATTTTCTGGTTCCCGAGGATGTGATCCCGGGGGGTGTACTCAAGGCCCGGTATCTGGCCATCAATACCCCCGAGGTCACCGGCAAAATCGAGGAATACGGAAAAAAGGCCGCCCAGTTCACCCGGGAGAGACTCTCCGGCGCCGAATCCATCATCATCGAATCGGATACCGATACCTGGAATAAGGATTCCACCGGTGATCGCTATCTGGTCTGGGTCTGGTATAAGCAGGCAGGCATGGAGGAATACCGCAATCTGAATATTGAGATTCTGCAGAATGGCTTGGCCAATCCCAGCGCCGCCAAGCAGAATCGCTACGGCGATATCTGCGTGGCCGCCCTGAATGACGCCAGGGAGCGGAAGCTGAATATCTTTTCGGGGCAGAAGGATCCGGATTTCTACTACGGCGACGCGGTGGAATTGACCCTGCGCGAGCTGCGCACCCATCCGGAGCGGTATGAGGGCGTCAAGGTGGCCTTTAACGGGGTCATCACCATGAACAGCAATAACAGCGTGTTTGTGGAGGCGCTGGATGCCGAAACGGGCAGATATTACGGCATGTCGGTCTATTATGGCTATAATCTCAGCGGCGCGGGCCTGGATATTCTTTCGGTCGGCAATGAAACGCGCATCGTGGGCACGATGCAGTATTACGAAGCCGGCGGTACTTGGCAGGTATCGGGGCTGAGCTACCGGGGAATGCGGCCCAAGGATCCCAGCAATATTCAGAAAATCAGTCAGGGGCATGCCCCCGCCTATGTGCTGACCGCGCCGGATACCTTTGCGTTCGGCTGCATCGAGGTGGAGGGCGAGGATGGAAGCATTTCCATGCCCTATGCCCAGGCGGCCCTGGCCACCTCCATTGAAATGAAGAATCTGCAGGTGATGGAGGCCTATACCACCAGCCAGGAGGATTCCTCCTCCAATGGCGCCATCACCCTCGTCTGCCAGGCAGACGGAACCGAAATTGTGGTGCGCACCGCCGTGCTTCGCGATGAAAACGGTCAATTGGTTACCCAGGATCGCTTCCTGGGCAAAACCCTGGATGTCCGCGGCATTGTGGATTTCTACGACGGCGCATACCAGATCAAGGTATTCATGCTCAATTCCATTACGATTCATGAATAAAAGGAGTCATCATCATGAAAAAGATTCTTGCCATGCTGCTCGCCCTGGCTATGCTGCTGGGCGTCTGCTGCGCTTTCGCGGAAGACGCGGAAAACCCGGATCTGAAGAATGCCGCTGCTTACCTTTTCACTCTCTATAAGAACGCCAAGCGCTCTGAGCCCACCGCCACCCCCGCCGATTATGATGTGCTGGGCGTGGTCACCGTGGATGGCGTGGAATACGCCGTGGAATGGACTGCCGATTCCGATACCATCAAGATCGTGGTCAATGAGGATAAGACCGTCACCATCGATGTGGATGACAAGAATCCCGAGGAAGTGAATTACGTCCTCACCGCCACCGTCAAGGATGCCGCCGGCAATACCTATCCCGTCTCCTTTGAGCGCAAGGTTCCCGCCGCCTTCATTCTGGATGCGGGCATGAGCTATGGCGATATCGTGGATTATGCCTACACCCTGCAGGATGGCCAGGCCACCGAGGAAACCTATCGCCTCTTTGGAACCATCGTGAAGATCCCCACCGCCTGGAGCGAGGATTATCAGAATATCACCGTGGATATCGCCGTGGCCGGCAAGGAAGAACAGCCCGTGCAGTGCTATCGCCTCAAGGGCGAGGGCGCCAAGAATCTCAAGGTGGGCGATCAGATCACCGTGGAGGGCACCTTCAAGAATTATAAGGGCACCATCGAATTTGATGCCGGCTGCGCCCTCGTTGGCCTGGGCGAAATCGTCAGCCAGCAGGCGATCCTGGATGCCGCCTATGCCGTGCAGGATGGCGCTTCCATGCCCTATCCCACCGCGCTGATGGGCACCATCATCCGCATCCCCACCGCCTGGAGCGATGAATACAAGAATATCACCGTGGATATCGTCTGCGATGGCAAAGAGGATATGCCCATCCAGTGCTATCGCCTCACCGGCGAAGGCGCCAAGGATCTTCAGGTGGGCGATCAGATCGGCGTGTTCGGCACCATCAAGAATTACAAGGGCACCATCGAATTTGATAAGAATTGCCAGCTGATTCCCGCCGCCAGCGCCAAGGATGTGCGCACCGTGCTGAACGCCTATACCCTGCAGGAGGGCGCTGCCGAAACCGCGCAGAAGACTGTTACCGGCGTGATCTATTCTATCCCCACCGCCTGGAGCGAGGATTATCAGAATATCACCGTGAATCTGTATGTGGCCGGGCTGGAGGATTATCCCGTCCAGTGCTACCGCCTCAAGGGCGAGGGCGCTAAGGATCTGGCCGTCGGCGATACCGTTACCGTTACCGGTACCTTCAAGAACTATAAGGGCACCATCGAATTCGATGCCGGCTGCGTGCTGAACGCCGTGGTCAAGGCCCAGTAATCCTGCAGGGGACGAAGACAAGGAAATAATTGCGGGGGAACCACTTTTGAAGTCAAAAGTGGTTCCCCCGCACCCCTTCCGAAAACCAAGAGGAGGAACGGGATTTTTGCGGGAGGAGACTTTTGAGTCAAAAGTCCCCTCCCGCGCCCTCCCGAAAACCGGCTCTGGATGATTCATGGCGAGTTCCTGCCAGATTGAATGCCAGATCAGCAAAGAGGACGAAGATTTTTGCGGGAGGATGCTTTTGTGTCAAAAGCACCCTCCCGCATCCTCCCGAAAACCGGCTCTGGATGGTTCATGGGTGAATCTTGCCAGATTGAATGCCAGAGCAGCAAAAAAAAATAGCAACAGATAAAACAACAGCAATGTATCCACGTTTGATGGAGCATTGCTGTTGTGTTCTTTATTGCTTGCGCCTTTTTGCTTCACTGGCATTCAACCCGGTTCGAATAACCAGCAATGCTCCTGCGTCTGGTGAGAGCATTGCTGCTTCATTTTTATTACTTGCTTTTTGTTGCTTCACTGGCATTCAACTCGGTTCGAATAACCAGCAATGCTCCTGCGTCTGGCGAGAGCATTGCTGCTTCATTTTTATTACTTGCTTTTTGTTGCTTCACTGGCATTCAACTCGGTTCGAATAACCAGCAATGCTCCTGCGTCTGGCGAGAGCATTGCTGCTTTATTTTTTATTACTTGCTCTTTGTTGCTTCACTGGCATTCAATATGGTTCTATCCCTCCATGAAACATCCAGAGGTGGTTTTCGGGAGGGTGCGGGAGGGTGCTTTTGACGCAAAAGCATCCTCCCGCAAAAAATCCCCGTTTTATTCCCCACAGCTTTCTTGGAGGGGTGCGGGGAACCGTTCTTTGGTAACAAAGAATGGTTCCCCGCAATTATTTTCCACATTCCCCTTCCACCTGGCAGACGGTGAGCAGGTCATTTTCCACGCGAAAGCGGATTTCCATTTTGCCATAAGCAAAGCCATAGACGCGGGCGGGATCCTGCTGATAGCCGGGGCGTGGATCCTGGGCCAGGATAGAGAGGAGGGTTTCCCGTCCGTCCTCGGGGATTTTCTGCATCAGTTCTTCCGGGAAATTCACCTGCAGCGCCTTGCCCATAACCTCCTGTGCAAAGCCGCCGGTAGCCTCGGGATGGCAATCCGCGTAGGGCAGATAGGGTTTAATATCGTAGATAGGGGTGCCATCCATCATATCCGCGCCGCTGACGAGCAGCACATGCCCCTCGCCTGCCGTCTTCCGGATTTCCTCCAGCTTTACGCAGCTGAGCCCAATGGGATTGGGCCGGAAGGGCGAGCGAGTGGCGAAAACGCCCATGCGGGTATTGCCGCCCAGCCGGGGCGGGCGCACCGTGGGCGACCATTTTTCCCGCTTCGCCTGATGAAACTCCCAGAGGAGCCAGAGATGGGAATAGCCCGTCAGCCCCCGCAGCGCATCGGGATTCTGGTATTCCCTGGTGAAAACGATGGTGGAAAGCATGCCCTTGGCCAGGCCGCTTTGCCGGGGCAGACCAAATTTGGTGGGAAAATCATTGTGAAGATGGGCGATGATCTGCATAACGGGCTCCTTTAAGGAAAATGATGGTGGGAAGCGCAGGGCGTTTTTTCCGCCCCCGCCTATCATAGCGCGATTTTCCGCCCTTGGCAAGCAGAATCCGCCGCGGCCTGCCTTTCCTTTGAAAAATAGCGGCGCTGCAGCGGAAAAAATTGCGAAAAGCCGGGAAGTATTATATAATAGAAAAGCGGGCCATGGCCCAGTTTTTCCAGATAAGGAGCATTGCGATGTTTGAATCCCTTCTTCTGCTTATCGACGCCCATGATACCATCATTCTCCATCGGCATAAAAACCCGGATGGGGATGCGCTGGGCAGTCAGATTGGCTTAAAGCATATCATTCTTGAAAATTTCCCCGAGAAAAAGGTCTATATGGCGGGGGATGCTGCAGGGCGCTATGGCTTCATGGCCGATTCGCAGATGGATGAAATCCCGGATGCGGCCTATGCCCATGCCCTGGCCATCATTCTGGATACCTCTGCCCGCGCCCTGATCAGCGATGACCGCTATGCCCTGGCCGCCCATACCGCCCGGGTGGATCATCATATTTTCTGTGAAAAAATCGCGGAGACGGAGATCACCGATTCCGGCTATGAAAGCTGCTGCGGGCTGATTGCCCAGTTCGCCATGGAATGCCATCTGGCGCTTTCGCCCCTGGCGGCCCAATCCCTTTTTACCGGCATGGTCACCGATTCCGGGCGCTTCCGCTATGACGCCACCTCGGCCCATACCTTCCGCCTGGCCGCATTCCTGATGGAAAAGGGCATTGATCTAAACGATGTGTATCTGCATCTTTATGAAAATGATCTTGCCCAGATGCAATTGCGGGCGCGGTTTACCCTGAAAATCCAACTGACGGAAAATCGCGTGGCCTATCTCTATACCACCCGGGAGGAAATGGCGGCGCTGCAGGCGGATACCTTCTCCATTTCCCGGGGCATGGTGGGGGTGATGGCGGATATGAAGGATGTGCCCATCTGGGTGAATTTCACCGAAGCGGAGGCGGGCGTGCTTTGCGAATTGCGCTCTAGCCGCTTCAATATCAATCCCATCGCCGTGAAATACGGGGGCGGCGGCCATGCCAAGGCCAGCGGGGCCACGGTGAAAAGCCGGGAGGAGGCCATGCAGCTTTTGCAGGATCTCAATGAAATGGCGGGTGATGCGCTGTGATGCCCCCCGTTCTTTCGGTGATTCTGCAAAAAATCCGGGAATATGACCGCATTCTTCTCTTCCGCCATATCCGCATGGACGGCGATTGCGTGGGCGCGACCAAGGGCATGAAGGCGCTGCTGAAAAATACCTTTCCCGAAAAGGAAATCCTGATCATCGATGATCAGCAATCCGATTATCTTGCATTTCTGGGGCCGGATGACGCGCCCATCCCGGATGAAATGTATAAGAGTGCCCTTGGCATCGTGCTGGATACCGGCTCCTCCGATCGCATTTCCAATCCCAAATACGCCCTCTGCCGGGAGCTGATCAAGATCGATCACCACATCGAGCGGGAGCCCTATGGGGATTATAACTGGGTGGAGGAGAATCGCTCCTCCTGCTGCGAAATGATCGCCGCCTTCTATGCCGCCTTTTCCGATTCGCTTTGCATCAATCAGCAGGCGGCCGCCTGCCTCTATACCGGTATGGTGACCGATTCGGGCCGCTTTCAGTATGAGGGGGTCAGCGGCGAAACGCTGCGCCTGGCCGGGCTGATGCTGGATCAGGGAATCGATACCGAAAGACTGTATGCCAATCTGTATCTGAAGGATTTTGAGGCGCTGAAATTCAAGGCCTTTGTGTACGAGCATATGCAGCGCACGGCCCATGGCGTGGCCTATATCCTGATTGACCGTGCCGTGCAGCAGGCCTTTGGCCTCTCCCTTGAGGAGGCCAGCGCCGCCGTTTCCTATATGGATTCCATTAAGGGCTGCCTTTGCTGGATCGCCTTTATTGAAAATGCCGATGGCAGCATTCGGGTGCGTCTGCGCTCCCGGTTTGCGGCCATTCATACCGTGGCGGAAAATTATCGGGGCGGCGGCCACGCCAATGCCTCCGGCGCTACCCTCCTGAACGCCGGGGAAATGGAAGGCCTCCTTGCCCAGGCCGATCAGCTGATTCAGGCATATAAGGAAAGCCATACGGATTGGATATAAGAAAGGAAGCGCGGGAAGGAACGGGGATTTTTTTGCGGGAGGACGCTTTTGCGTCAAAAGTGCCCTCCCGCCCCCTCCCGAAAACCGGCTCTGGATGAAACAAAAGAGAAATTTCCGGGTTGAATGCCAGTGAAGCAAAAAAGAGCAGGTAGTAAGGATTAAAGCAGCAATCGTCTCACCAAACGTGAAAACATTGCTGCTTTTTCTAACCGGTTTGAATGCCAATGAAACATAAGGAAACAAGTAATAAGGAATAAAACAGCAATGCTCCATCAAACGCGGGAGCATTGCTGCTGCTTTTCCAATCGTTATTCGTTTTTGCTGATCTGGCATTCAATCTGGTAGGATTCACCCATGAACCATCCAGAGGTGGTTTTCGGAGGGGGTGCGGGGGAACCACTTTTGACTCAAAAGTGGTTCCCCCGCAATTATTTCTCCGTCTCCCGGTTTTCGGGAGGGTGCGGGAGGGGACTTTTGACGCAAAAGTCTCCTCCCGCAATTATTTTTTTGTTTCCTATGTCTTTCTTGGAGGGGTGCGGGGAACCATTCTTTGGTCACAAAGAATGGTTCCTCGCAAAAATTCCGTATCTTTTCCCCTTATCCCCGGTTGGCGGGGCGGCATTTGCCGGCGTATTGCCCGGTGATTTTATGGAACATGCGGCTGAAATAGCCGGTATCGCAGAAGCCCATAATTTCCGCCACCTTTTCCACGGTATACAGCCCGCTCTGCAGCAGCTCCTGGCTTTTTTTGATGCGCATGGTCATGTGGTAGTTAAGGGGCGAATCGCCGAATTCCTGCTGGAAGAGGCGATGGAAGGTGCTGCGGCTCATGAAGCAAATTTCGGCCAATTGCTCAATGGAGCAGCTTTTTTGCAGATGATTTTCCATATAGCGCACGGCCTGAAGCAGCAGCTGTTTTTTGGGATGATCCTGCATCATGGAAAGATCGGTGGCGATGGCGTAGAGAATTTCGTAAAGCTGGGCCTTGATCCGCATGGTGGCAAAGCCGCCGCGCAATTCCAGTTCCACCAGGCGGCGGAATTGCTCCAGATAGATTTCATTCTGGTTCCGGGCCACCAGCCGGGGCTGGGTATCCAGCAGGATTTCCTTCCCCTGGCTGCTGCGGGCGTTAAAAAGCACGGCATAGCCCTTGGAGCCCGCTTCGCTTACCGTTTCCGTGCGATAGGAGCAGCCCATGGGCAAAAGAAACAGATCCCCTGCCTTGATATGCAGGGTTTCCCCGTTTTCCAGATGATAATCCCGGCAGCCCTCATAATTGAGATACAAAAGATTATTGGGCCTGTTCCAGGCAACAAAATCCTGCAGATAGGTCCATTCCTGATGGGCGGCGTGAATCCCGGAAAGGCTGGCGTCCTCTGCCAGAAGATGCATGGTCTGCTGCAGCATGGCTTCCTCCTAAGATAAGACAATCCTACAAGAATAATGAGAGGATGATCTATTATATCACATGTAAAATCAATGTACAATGACCATGGATGAAAAGCTGCCATAGCAAAAAAGACGGATGACGGGAGGAAAAAACGATGGCGAAGCTGCGGTTGGGGCTGATTGGCGTGGGCGGCATTATGAATGGCGCGCATATCCCCGGCTATCATACCTGCGATGATTGTGAAATTACGGCGATCTGCGATATTAACCCGGAAACCCTGAAAAGGGTGGGGGAAAAGCTGAATATTCCCCAGGCGCATCGCTTTTTACGGCATGAGGAGCTGATGCAGAGCGGGCTGGTGGATGCGGTGGATATTGCCACCCCCGATAACATGCATTGCCCTATCGCCGCCGATGCGGTGAAATATAATCTGCCCTTCAGCGTGGAAAAGCCCATGGGTATGAATTATCAGGAGGTCAGGCGCGTCAGCGATGCCGCCAATGAAAAGCATCTGCCCGGCCATGTCTGCTTCTCCTGGCGGTATTTCCCCTATATTCGGCTGATGCGGGAAAAGCTGGCCAGCGGCATGCTGGGCAGGATTTATCATATCTATATCCGCTGCATCCGCAACAGCGGCATGTGGGAGGGCCGCCGCCTGGAATGGCGCTTTGATGAAAAGCAGTCTGCCTCCGGCGTCATGGGCGATCTTTCCTCCCATATGTTCTCCATCGCCAATTTCCTGGGCCAGGAATTCGTTTCCGTCAGCGCCGATGCGGGCATTTTTGTCAAGGAGCGCCAGGCCCTGGACAGCGATGAGATCCTGCCCGTGACCACCTGGGATTGGTGCAACGTGCTGGCAAAAATGAAAAATGATGTGAACGCCACCTTCATGATCTCCCGCACCTGCGAGCATATCAATAACTGGGTGCAGGTGGAGGTGTACGGCGAAAAGGGCCGCATGGAATATGTGAACCGGGATGGCGAAACCCTGGAGGTGCAGACCAATCGGGGCGAGATCATCCGCCTGATTCCCGATGCCTCCCATCAGGCCGTGCAATCCCATAAATTCATTAATTTGGTAAAGCAGCAGAACCTGGATGGCACCGAGGCCACCCTGGATGACGCCTGCAAGAGCCAGGCCGCCCTGGACGCCGCCTATCGCTCCGTCAGGGAAGGCCGCTGGGTCACCATCGAAGAGGTGGAAAAGGATCTGTAACAGAATGCGCTGAAAAAATGGCCCCCCGCCGTTTCGCTGATCCGAGCGGCAGGGGGCCTTCTTTATTTGCGGCAGCGGGATTTTCTGCAGCCGGGGAAGGCCGATGCGGTATGGCAGCGGCGGGGCGCGGCAAACAAAAAAGTGGCCGAAGCCACCTTTTTGCTGTCCTGCAGCGCCTGCGCGATTGCCGACGCCGCCGGAAATCCCTGCGCTGTTTTCCCTGCTTTCTCAGATTTTGAAGGCGGGGAGATAATCCTTGTTCTTTTCAAAGAGCGCGTCGGTCAGCTCCTTGATTTCCTGGAGGGAGCAGACGGCGCTGGTCAGGGGATCCATGCAGACGGCCTGGAATACGGCGCGGCGATCGCCGGTCACGGCGGCGTCGGCAATCATATCCTCGATCCGGGCGGTGGTATTCACCAGAATCGCCAGATGATCCGGCAGCTTGCCCACATGAATGGCCTCCATGCCATCCTTGCTGGCCAGCACGGGCACCTCGACGCAGCAATTGGCGGGCAGATTATCGATCAGGCCGCGGTTGAGGACGTTGCCGTTGAATTTGAACATGGTATGATCGCCAAAGAGGGCGTTGAAGATATTGGAGGCATATTCGCCGCCCCGGTTCTTATCCACCTCTTCCTCGGCAATCCATTTATCCAGTTCGCCCACCCAGGTCTTTTCCCGCTCCAGGCGGAGATTGAGGGAATAGGCATACAGGCCGGGATTCCAGCCGGTGCCGTGGGTGCAGTATTTTTCGATCAGATCGGGCCGCTTGCGGAACCACTGATTGTATTCGCTGTTGTGGCCGGAGGATTCGGTGGGATAATAATCCAAATGCAGGAACATTTCGTTGCGGACGATTTCCCGGTTATAGAATTCGGGATCCTCCAGCTTCCTGCGGATCAGGGGATAGGCATCCTGCCCGTTCCATTTGTAATCCAGATAGAAGGCCTGATGATTGACGCCGGCGCAGGTATAGGTGATTTCATCCATGGGCGCGCCGATCCAATCGGCCAGCATCTTGGCCGTGCCCTGCACGCTGTGGCAAAGGCCGGTAACCTGCACTTTCGTGCGGCTCTGCATGGCCTTGCAAAGCATGCTCATGGGGTTGGTGTAATTGAGGAAGACCGCGTTGGGGCAGTATTTTTCGATGTCCGCGCAGATATCCAGCATCAGGGGAATATTGCGCAGGGCGCGGAAAATACCGGCCACATTGCGGGTATCGCCCACGTTGACATCCACGCCGTACTGCTTGGGAATCTCAATATCATAGCGCCAGATATCGATATCGCCGTTGAATACCGTGCAGACCACGCCGTCCGCCCCCTCCAGGGCTTCCTTGCGGCAGAGGGTGGAGGTAACCTTGGCCTTGTTTCCGAAGGCGGCCACGATCTTTTTGACGCAGGCGGTGATTTTTTCCAGGCGCAGGGGATTAATATCCATCAGCGCCAGCTCGCAATCCTCAAAGGCGGGGAAGGTGAGCAGATCCCGCGCCAGCGAGCGGGTAAAGATGTAGCTTCCGGCACCGATAAATGCAAATTTCTTCATTTTTCAGTTCGCTTCCTTTCATGGGCACGGGGCCCTGATTTGCTTTCATTATAATTTCCTTTTCCCCATATGAACATAGGCGAACTTGCGAAAAAATATGCACATTCTTGCTGCTTTTGCGTTTTTGCCCCTTGACAGGGGGCGGCCCAGGGTATATGCTGGTTTTACCCACGGGAAAGGCGGGGAGGAGCATGCTGACGGTATACAGCAGCGAAAAGGATCGCTTCAATTTTCATATTTCGGATAAGCCGCTGGAGATCAACAGCTGCGGCGTGAACAGCAGCGTGGGGCAGCGGGCATCCCGCCGCAATTCCATGTTTGTGCGCAGGCCGGATGGGCGGAAGGATTATCAGCTGCTCTATATCAGCACGGGCCGGGCGGAGCATTATCTCAATAACGCCTGGCAGACCATCTATGCCGGCCAGGCCGTTTTGTATCTGCCCGATGATCCCCAGTATTATTTTTATCAGGCCAATACCCCCGTCATCTGCAAATGGGTGCATTTCAGCGGCACCATGGCGGAAAGCATTCTGAAAACCTGCGATCTGATGACGGAGGATCGCATCCTGAATCTGGGTGAGGATCGCCAGATCAATGCGCTGATGGATCAGATGCTCAGGGAAAGCCAGCTGCAGCCCCTTTTTCATGAGGTCATCGCCCCGGGGCTGCTCTATCAGCTGTTGGGGCTGATGGGCAGGCGGCGGGCCATGCTGCAGGATGAGAATAAATATCAGGCCCGGCAGCGGCTGATGCAGGCCGTGGAGAGCATGCATTATCATTATGACGAGCCCCAGTCCATCGAGCAATATGCGGAAAAATGCGGCATGAGCCGCTTCCATTTTTCCCATGCCTTCCGGGAAATCGTGGGCCAGGCCCCCTATGCGTATCTGACGCAGCTAAGGATGGAGCATGCCCTGAATCTGCTTACCGGCAGCGATACCCGCATTTCGGATATCGCCCGCTCCTGCGGCTATGATAATCCCTTGTATTTCAGCCGGGTGTTTGCCCGAAAATTCGGCATGCCCCCCTCGGAATACCGAAAGCGCCATTATGCGCTGCGTGATCTGCCGGCGGATGAAAGGCCGGAACCGGATATGCTTCCGCCCCGTGCCCCCCTTCCGCCGGATCAGCCATAATATTTTATTTATTTAAGGAGGCATATCATTATGCAGGTATCGGCTCATCGCGCGTTTTCACTGCTCAGGGAATTGGCCTTTGTCCGCGTCAGCGGCTCCGGGGAGGAAAGGAGCGCGGCAGAAAGGCTGCTCAGGGAGGCGCTTTCCGCCGGGGCGGATGCGCATATCGAGGAATTTTCCGTTCCCTGCGGCCGGGTACGTCATGCCCGGCTCCAGGTGACCGCGCCCTACCGGAAGGAATATGAGGCCACGGGCTATGAGCGCGCCCTTTCCACCCCGGAGGGCGGGCTGGACGGCGAATTTTTCTATGGGGAAAATCTGCTGCCCATGCATCTGGAAAAGGCAAAGGGACGGATCGTCATGATCAACGGCCGTCTCCGCCGGGCGGATTATGAAAAGCTGCAGAAGGCCGGGGCCGCCGCCATCCTGACCTTTTCCGGCAGCACCATCGATCGCCCTTCGGAAACCGATTGCGATATCCGAAAGATCCGGGAAACCCTCAGCGAGCCCTTCGGCAATGCGGTGGCCCTGAATATCCGGGCGGCGGATGCGGCGGAAATCGTGCGCCGGGGCGCCGCGCAGATGCATATCGAATTGGAAAGCGAAAGCTATGACGGCGTCAGCCAGAATGTCTGCGCCGTGATCCCCGGCACGGAAAAGCCCGAGGAAATCATTTCCTTCGGCGCGCATTATGACAGCGTGCATTTTTCCACCGGCGTGTATGACAATATGGCGGGCAGCGTGATCCTGATGGAGCTGCTGCGCTATTTCTCCGCCCATAAGCCCGCCCGCACCCTGAAATTCAATTGGTACGGCTCGGAGGAGCAGGGCCTGCTGGGCAGCAAGGCCTGGGTCAAAATGCATGCGGAGGAGCTGGAAAAGCACCGGCTGATGATCAATATCGATGTGGCCGCCGCCACTCTGGGCCAGAACGCCGCCCCCGTGCTGGGCACCGAGGGGGCCGTGGGCTATGTGGATGCGCTGATGAAGGAGGCCGGGGTGCCCTGTACGGTGAAAATGGATATTTACTCCAGCGATTGCATTCCCTTTGCGGAAAAGGGCGTGCCCTGCGTGAATCTCTGCCGCTTCGGCGCGCCGGGGGCCAATTATATCCATGATCGCCGGGATCATTTGAAGAGCGGCTATATCGATGAGCGCTCTCTGGATATTACACTGCAACAGGCGCTTTTCCTGGCCAAGCGGGTGGCAAACGCCGTTTCCTTCCCCATCGAGCGGAAGATCAGCAAGGAGATCCAGGAAAAGGTGGATGAATATCTCTTCAAAAAAGAAAAGAAGGAGGATTAACGCCGCCTGAAAAGGGCCGGCGCAGAATCCCCCTTGCGGCCTCCGGATGCCTGAAGCGGCGCCGGGGGCCCTTTTGCATGCGCCGGGAAACGCCTCAGGGCGCGGCGGAGGCCTCCGCCTGCTGGCGGCGATGGGCCTTTTTCCAGCTGAAAAAGCCGTAAATATCATTGATCAGAAAAACGCAGAAGCAGACCGCCACCGAAAGATAAGCCCCATCCTCCATGCTGGCCAGAATCCATAGGATGATCAGAATGACATCATTGGCGGCATAGGCCAGGGCATAGAAGGGGCTGCGGCGAAAGGTCAGATAAACGGCGATGAAGCTGGCGGTGACGGAAAGGGTGCTGATCAGAAGATTGGCAGTATGGAAATAGGCGAGAATGAAATAGAAAAGCAGCGTGACCAGCGCGGCCAGCCCCAGCATCAGCGCCGTTTCCCTTCCCCGCACCTGGGCCACCGCCGTTTCCGCCTTCCGGCCCTGGCTTGGATGGCGCAGCCAGGAGAAAAAGGAAAAAAGCGCCATGGGGGCCGTCATGCCCAGATAGGTGATCATTTCGCCGTAATAGGAGAAGGAATAGGAAATCACGCCGTAGAGCAGACTGAAAAGCACCATCAGCAACTGCCCCAGGGGATGCAGCTTGGCGCAGTAGATCAGCGATGTAACGCCCAGCAGCGATGCGCAGAGGGCCAGATAATTCTCCCGGTCGAAAAGGAGAAAGGAAAGCAGGATCAGCGCTGCCGAGCCGCCCCAGAGCAGAATCTCCAGCTGGGAAAAATAGCGCGCTTTTTTTGTGTCTTTGTCTTGTGCATGCATGGGAAATGCTCCTTTCTGTATCAAGCTTCTTCTTGAAATTCTGCCGATGAAAAAGGCATCCGCCTGCACATCTTCAAAGACCTAACGATGTGCAAACGAATGCCTTCGCATTCCCTGCCCGGTGGCAGGCGGGCGAAAACGCCCTTTTTCAGCAGGAGAGAGGAATTATTCCTCGTCCTCCTCATCCATCATGGCAACAAACTGATTGAAAACCGCCTGGGAAACGGCCTCGTCCTCGATGGTGACGTAAATATCCTCATCGGTTTCGGGATCCTTTTCGATCTTGAGAATCAGCACTTCGCCGTCCTCATCATCGCTTTCCTCATCATCCAGCAGCATCAGCACCACATACAGTTCGTTTTCGTATTCGATGGTGGTCAGATATTCAAACTGGCTGGTGACGCCGTCCTCATCCGTCAGCTCCACAATGCCCTCGGGCAATTCCTCCTCGGGAATTTCCTTCTTGATGTCGTCCGTCATGAAAATACTCCTCCGTTTTTCTTTAAATGGAAAAATGCAGGGGGCTGAGCCCGGCATTTATCGATTTTTATCCAGATATTGCTGCAGAATCACCGCAGCGGCCACCTTATCCACCGTGCCCTTGCGGGCATCCCTGCGCATGCCGCCTTCAATCAGGGCGTCATGGGCGGATACGGTGGAGAGCCTTTCATCCTGAAAATCCACATTCAGGCCGCATTCCTTCAGCTTTTCGGCAAAGGCCATCACCTTTTCTGCCTGGAAGCCAATGCTGCCATCCATGTTTTTCGGAAGCCCCAGCACCACCAAATCGGCCGAAAGCTCCCGGCAGAGATTCCCGATATGGCGGCTGTCGGGGCCGTAGCCCACCCGATTGTAAACGCTGTGCGGAGAGGCAATCAGACGGGTGGAATCGGAAACGGCAATGCCGATGCGCTTATCGCCCACATCCAGGCAAAGAATTCTGCTCATCCGTTCAGCCTGTACTGCACATAGAAGCGCACCAGTTCTTCCAGAATATCATCCCGCTCCAGACGGCAGATCATGCTGCGCGCCCCTTCATGGCTGGTGATATAGGTGGGGTCGCCCGTCAGCACAAAGCCCACCAGCTGGGTGATGGGATCATAGCCCTTGGCCTGCAGCGCGCTGTAAACATGCGCCAGAATATCAGCGGCGGTCTCCTTCCCCTCCGGGATGGGCCGCAGTTTGGTGGTATGATACGTATCCGACAAATTCGCTCATCCTCCTCTCCCTTTTCCATTATACACTATTTCCATTCTTCCTGCAAGGAGGAAAAAAGGCCGCAGCATGGCAAAAAGCTGTTTCTTTCCTGCATTGTTACAATTGGGGCGGCGGCTGCGCGGCGAAAAAAACCCGCATGGCGCCCCGCAGGCAGACAAAGACCGGCAGGGCCAGCATCATCCCCGGCAGCCCCCATAAAAGCCCGCCTGCGGAAAGCAGCAGAATGACCGATACGGGATGCAGCCCCGTGGCCCCGGCCATGAGATGGGGCGAAAGGAAATAGCCCTCGATCTGCTGCACCGCCGCCGCCACCCCAAGCCCCCACAGCACCGTCCGTATCCCCATGGGCAGCGCGAAAATCACAATGGGAATTGCCCCGATGATGGGCCCTACATAGGGGATCATTTCGCAGATGCCCATGATCAGCCCAAGCACCAGCCAGGTGGGAATCCCGGCCAGCATAAGCCCCAGCCCGGTCAGTGCCGCCACCGCCAGGGCCACCAGCATCTGCCCCCGCAGATACGCCCCTGCCTCCCGGCGCATTTCCCGCAGCGCCGTCAGCACCCGCCTGCGATGCCGGGAGGGAATCCAGAGGGAAAGCCGATAGGAAAAAACCTCCCGATCCCGGAGAAAATAAAAGGCCAGCACCGGCGCAAGAAATGCCCGGGAAATAAAATCCACCCCCGCGCCGATCCGGCTGATGATCAGGGGCAGACATTCCGCCAGATAGACCGCCGCCTGATGCAGCCATTTTTCCGGGTTCTCCAGGCTGATCCCCAGCTTCTCAAACCATTCCGCCCGGGTCAGCCGCCCCCAGAAATCCTGAAAAAGGGAAAAGAGACGGGGCGCCTGCTGGATCAGCAGCGAAAGCTGGGCAATCATATGGGGAAGGAAAAGGGCAATAAAGCCCAGCGCGGCAAGCAGCATCAGCCCGATGGCCAGGGCGGCGGAAAGGGCGCGGGGCAGCCTTCTTTCTATTATATGGGAAACAGGCAGCGCCGCCGCCGCCAGCAGCGCCGCAAAAACCACCTGCCAGAAGAGCCGGGAAAGGGAGGGCCAGAGAAAAAGCAGCAAAAGCCCGGCTGCGCAGAGGATGGCCCATTGCCAGGGGCGGGAAAGCCCCCGATAGGATGGAAAGCCCGTCATGCCGCATCCCCGCTTTCAATTGGTGCCCTGCTGATTGGAAAACATGGAAGCGCGGGGGAAAATTTCTCCCCCGCGAGGAATGCTTACAGCCCCAGCTTCCGCAGGGCGCGCTGCTTTATGCGCCGCAGATGAAAGCTGCCGCCGCATTCCTTGCATTTCATGCCCAGCAGAAAGCCGATCATGCCAATGGCGATGCAATTGCTCATGCCTTTTTCACCTCCTCCTGGGCTGCGGGTATGGTGACGTGGCCCGTATCCCCCGCAGGGCGGACGGAAAAGCTGGTGGCAAACCATCGCCCATCCAGTAAATCATCCAGGGGCCCGCCGGATATCTCCAACCCCGCTACCCGCAGCGTATCCTCATGCAATAGCGCATCGGTTACAATGCCCAGCCGCGTCCCCTCTGCATCTGATACCCGGAAAAGCCGGTAATCTGCATCCTTGGGCAGGCGCCGGGGCTTGCCCTCCGCAATGACGGAAAGCTGCCCCACCAGAGAAATCTGCTCCCGGGGCAGCCAGCGTGCCCCCCTGAGGCCGCCCCGGATGACGATGCCCCGCAGGCTTCGCCCATCCTGGGAAAGCACGCCCCGCAGCACGCTCCCCGCCGTTTCTCCCTGAATAATCACCGGCAAGCCGATCATTTTTTTCAGCCCTGTCACCTTCATCACCCGCTTTTAGCCTTGCCGACAAGCAGGAATTGATACTGGAAACATTACGAAACCCGAACGTTCCACAAGTATTGCAGGTGTATTAATCGTTATTTCCGGAACGATTGCAAATATATCAGGGAACAGTGTTCGGGAAAAGAAAAAAGATTGAA
>CAZJUJ010000024.1:0-35733 GCA_964549135.1 uncultured Oscillospiraceae bacterium
CTTACTTTGTCCTCTCTTTTTTGGCTGCACCCCAACTTTTATTATAGAGCCAAAACATCCGCCTTCGGCTCCGTGCCGCTGGCGGATTTTTGATGGGCGCACACGAAACGCCCCGGGATGTCTGCGCGGGTACGCAAGGGGCGCACTGGGATGACTGCCGCAAAGCCGCTCATCCTGCCGCTGCGCGTCGAAGCATCTCACACTGCCCGGAGGGCTGCATGCGCGTCCCCCTTCCGCCGGAAGATGCTAACGGGACAGCCTCGGGAGATGCTAACAGGACTGCCGCGCTTACGCTCTCCATGCCGCATCCGCGCATCCCGCGCAAGCGCATCTGCCGCTGCAGGAGCATCCCCCGCATACGCGTCTCCCCTGCATGAACGGCTGCATGCGCCAGCCGCGCCGAAAGCAACGGTCTTCCCAAACACAGCAAAAAAGCCGCCGCACTTGCATGCGACGGCTCTTTTTAAAAACCAAATTACTTGATTTCGACGGTAGCGCCAACTTCGGCGAACATAGCCTTGATCTTCTCGGCTTCTTCCTTGGAAGCGCCTTCCTTCAGGGCCTTCGGCACGGCTTCGACGAAATCCTTGGCTTCCTTCAGGCCCAGACCAGCAACGACTTCGCGCACGGCCTTGATAACCTTGATCTTTTCGGAGCCGGGATTGACCAGGATAACATCAAATTCGGTCTGCTCTTCAGCAGGAGCAGCGGCAGCAGCGCCGGGAGCGGCAACCATCGCCACGGGAGCGGCGGCAGAAACGCCATACTTTTCTTCGAAAGCCTTGACCAGATCATTCAGCTCGATGACGGTCATCGCGTCAATCGCGGCAAAAAATTCTTCATGCGTCATGATACGAATCCTCCAATTATTTTTTGTGTTGTGATTGCGGGGATCAGGCAGCGATTATTCCTCGCCCGCCTGCTTCTTGCGCAGCGCTTCCAGAGC
Source organism: uncultured Oscillospiraceae bacterium (assembly GCA_964549135.1). GTDB lineage: Bacteria > Bacillota > Clostridia > Christensenellales > Aristaeellaceae > RUG563. The sequence continues at coordinate 947 of CAZJUJ010000024.1, forward strand.
GTAGACCAGATTGGAGATAGGCGCCTTGAGGGAGCCAACCAAACGGGCCAGCAGCACTTCGCGGCTGGGCAGCAGAGACAGCGCCTTGACGGCCTTTTCGTCCATGATTTCGGTGCCCATCAGACCGGCCTTGACAGAGATGGCTTCCGTCTTATTCTTTTCGATGAAGTCATACACGACCTTGGCAGGAGAAACGGGATCCTTCATGCCGAAAGCAAACGCGCTGGGGCCTTCCAGATGCTCATCCAGACCGGTGATGTTCATTTCGTGCAGGGCACGCTTCACCAGGGTGTTCTTCAGCACGCAGTATTCCACGCCGTTTTCACGGAACTGGTTGCGCAGCTTGGTCACATTCTCCACGGTGAGGCCGGAGTAATGCACGATCACGACAGACTGGGCGTTCTGCAGCTTTTCCAGAATATCGGCCACGACCTGCTTTTTGTTTTCCAGATTCTTGCTCATTTGTTCATTCACCTTCCTTGCGGCTGTGAATAAAAGAAACCCCTGTGCGGTGGGCACAAGGGCATTACAACGCATGCTTCCTCGCACCTCGGCTGGCGGGCAAACCCTTTAAGCAGACGGCATTTCTGCCGCCGCACCTGCTGTCTACGGCACAGGCTCTTTAAGCCGTAAATTACTATATCATACTTTTCCGTTTCCGTCAAGCCCTGATCTGCATATTTTTTTGCTTTTCGCCGATTTTTTCTGCCGAACAGGCCGTTTATTCCTGCCAGCCTATTCAGCGCGAGGCCTGCCCGGCAGCGATATCCTCTGCCAGGGGCAGCCGCTCATACCGAAGGGGCAGATTCTCCCCCGCCCACTGCACCAATAGCTTGTTAAGCGCCTCGCAGGCCGCATCCCAGGCCGCATCCAGATATTCGCCTTTTTCCAGATATTCCTCCCTGCAGGCAATGGCCTGGGCGTTGATCATCTGCTGGTATCTTTCCTCGGTCAGATGATACCAGAAATCGCTGACAATTGGATTATCGGTGATCTGGAAGCTGTCATAAATCATTTTCGTTTCCGGCACGCGAACGATGATTTCCGTCTCCCCGGCGATAAGCTCCACTTCGTCCAGCCGGATGCCCAGCCCGATTTTATAGGAATAAGGGGCCTTCACCTGCTGCACATTGCCAATCAGCAGCGCGCTGGTATTGCTTTCCATCACTCCCGTATCCTGATAGGTGACGGCGGTCAATTCCCCGGCCTTTTCCATCCGATGGGAGAGCAGCGCCACGGTCTGCTCATATTTCCCCTGGGGCAAAAGCCCCTGCAGCCAATCCACGGCATAGGGATACACGGCAGCCGCAAGCACCAGCGCCAGCCCCAGGCAGACGGGCCGCAGAATCCATTTGATCACGCGCTTCATCCCGCGATGCCCCCCAGCAGCACCAGCACATAGATGATGCCCCGAATCAGCCCGTAGGCCAGGGTCAGATAGCCAACCAATAAAACAAAATGATGCCAAAGGCTCAGCTTTTTTCTTTTCTGCCGGCCGCGCCGGGGCGAAGTCCAGGTGGTCATGGTGGTCATATGCCGCCTCCTTTCCATGCGCATCTATTATACAGCAAAATTGTCATCATTTCTACATATTTTCGCAATATTTAACAATTTCCCCTGTGATATGATAGAAAATAACCGGATGCTTCATTGATTCTGCCGTTTGCGGAAGGAGGACGCGCCATGCAATGCCGATTTGCTTCCCCTTTAGGCATGATCACACTGGAGGAGAAGGAGGGCTTTCTTGTGTCCCTCTCCTTTACGCCGGATGTGTCTCCGCTTCCCCCGGTGCATCCCATACTGATCAAGGCGCAGGAACAGCTGCTTGCCTATTTTGCCGGGGATCTGCGCGCCTTTTCCCTGCCGCTGCGCCCCCATGGAACGCCCTTTCAGCAGGCAGTCTGGGGGCAGCTGATGCGCATCCCCTACGGCGAAACCTGCAGCTATGGCCAATTGGCATCGGCCATGGGAAAGCCCGGCGCGGCCCGCGCTGTGGGAAGCGCCAACAGGCAGAATCCCCTCCCCATCCTGATTCCCTGCCATCGGGTCATTGCAGCGGATGGCGGCCTCGGCGGCTATTCCTGCGGGGTAAAGAAAAAGGCATTCCTGCTGGCGCTGGAAAGCGCCCGTGAGCAGCCCGGATATTGATTGTATCAGCAATGTTTTTTCCCCACCTCATGGCTTGACATTCCTTTGCCCCGGCGCTATAATCATGCTGTCAAAGCTGCAGCTGGAAAACGGAAAGGAACCGATGCAGGGCTTCCCTCTGCTCTGGCTTTTCCCCCGGCTGCCGCGGTCTCAGGGGCCAGATCCCCAGGGCCGGTATCCCTCCGTTACCAAGGGGAAAGGCCGTTATCGTCGCCTGCTGAGGCTTCGGATTGCCGGAGTAATTTGAGGCAGGGCAGCGGATTGTTTTTTCATCCGTCCTCTGCATCCTATGCCGGGATGCGAAGGGCGGTTTTTTATTCCGGTGTGTTTCTTCATCTGATACCTGCGCGGCATTGCCGTGATGGAATACAGTAAAAGGAGGCTCTTTCAATGAAAAAAATGCTTGCGGTTTTCCTGTCCCTGGTGCTCGTCTGCTCCTGTGCCGCCGCTCTGGCGGAGGATATGCCCTATATCGGCATCATCCAGCAGATGGAGCATATCGCCCTGGATCAGGCCAGGGAAGGCTTTATTCAGGCGCTGAAGGATCACGGCTATGAGGATGGCGTCAACATCCGCATCAATTATCAGAACGGTCAGGGCGATGCCGCCAATCTGGCCACCATCGCCGATCAGTTTGTGGGCGATCAGGCCGATCTGGTGCTGGCTATTGCCACCAACGCCGCCACCACCATGGCCTCCAAGACCGAAACCATCCCGATTCTGGGCACCGCCATTACCGATTATGCCACCGCTGCGCTGGTGGAAAGCAATGAAAAGCCCGGCTATAATATCTCCGGCACCTCGGATATGAACCCGGTGGAGGGCCAGATCGGCCTGGCGCATGAGCTTTTTCCCGATGCCAAGGTCATTGGCGTGCTGTATACCTCTGCCGAGCCCAATTCCGTTCTGCAGGCAAAAATGGCCAAGGCCGCCATTGAAGCCCTGGGGCTTTCCTATGTGGAGGTCACCGTGACCAACACCAACGATGTGCAGCAGGCCGCCCAGCAGATCGTTGGTCAGTGCGATGTCATCTATATCCCCACCGATAATGTCTTTGCTTCCTCCATTCCCATTGTTTACGGCGTGGTATCGGAAAGCAAAACCCCCGTTGTCTGCGGCGAGGCGGGGCAGGTTCTCTCCGGCGGCCTCTGCACCCTGGGGCTTCAGTATTATGATCTGGGCTATCAGACGGGCCTGATGGCCATTGACGTGCTGAACGGCGCCGATATTTCCCAGATGCCCATTCAGTTTGCCAAGGATGGCTATACCTACGCCTTCAATCAGACCCTGGCGGATGAAATCGGCTTTGAAATTCCCGAAAAATATGCCGAGTTCGCCGTGGAAATGACGGCGGCCGAATAATTCGCCTGCCGCCCCCTTGCCTCCGGAAGGGACATTTCTCCCCTTCCGGGGCATTCCCGCGTTTTACAATGCATTTCCCAAAGAAATCCAGAAGGAACGGATGATTGATCATGACACAAGTATTGCTGGGCGCGCTTTCGCTGGGGCTTTTGTGGGCCATCATGACGATTGGCGTTTACATTACCTATCGTATCCTGGATATTGCAGATCTGACCGTAGAGGGCACGCTGCCGCTGGGCGGCGCCATCGCCTGCGTGCTGGTCAGCCAGAAGGTGGATCCCTATCTTGCCTCCCTTGCTGCGTTTATGAGCGGCTGCCTGGCCGGGCTATGCACGGGCGTTCTGCATACCAAGCTGAAAATCCCCGCGCTGCTCTCCGGCATTCTGACCATGATTGCCCTCTATTCCATCAATCTGCGCATTATGGGCGCTCCCAATCTTTCCATCCTGCGGCAGAAAACCGTCTTTAAGCCGCTGATCGATCTGGGGCTGGATAAGAATCTGTCCATGATCATCGTGGGGCTGGTCTTTGCCTTTGCGCTGATTACCTTCCTGTATTGGTTTTTCGGCACCGAGCTTGGCAGCGCCATCCGCGCCACCGGCAATAATCAGAAAATGGTGCGCGCCCAGGGCGTCAATACCGATACCATGAAAATCCTCGGCCTGGTCATCAGCAATGGCCTGGTGGGCCTTTCCGGCGCGTTCATCGCCCAGAGCCAGAATTTTGCCGATGTGCAGATGGGCACGGGCAGCATCGTCATCGGCCTTGCCTCCCTGATTATCGGCGAGGTACTCTTTGGCGGGCGCAGCTTCTATCGCCGCCTGACCGCCCTGATTCTTGGCGCGGTGGCCTATCGCATCATCATCGCGCTGGTACTGAAAATGGGCATGCAATCCAATGATCTTAAGCTCTTTACCGCCATCACCGTGGCCATCTGCCTCTGGCTGCCCCAGGGCAAGGAATTGATCCGGAAGATCAAAAAATCCATGGCAAGGGAGGGCGCATGACAATGCCTGAAATCAAGGATATGCTGGAAATCCGGGGCCTGACCAAGGTCTTTAACGCCGGTACCGTCAATGAAAAAACCGCCCTCTCCTCCGTGGATTTCTCCATGAAGCCCGGCGATTTTGTTACCGTCATCGGCGGCAATGGCGCGGGCAAATCCACCCTGCTCAATTGCGTGGCCGGCGTGTTTCCCGCCGATGCGGGGGCGCTGCTCCTGGATGGCAAGGATGTAACCCGCCTGCCTGAGCATAAGCGCGCCCGGTATCTGGGCCGCGTCTTTCAGGATCCCATGATGGGCACGGCAGCGGATATGAATATCGAAGAGAATCTGGCCCTGGCCTATCGCCGGGGCAAGGCCCGGGGCCTGCGCTGGGGCGTTTCCAATGCGGAAAGAAATCGCTATAAGGAGCTGCTGGGCATGCTGGATCTGGGGCTTGAAAACAGGCTGACGGATAAGGTGGGGCTGCTTTCCGGCGGCCAGCGCCAGGCGCTGACCCTGCTGATGGCCACGCTGAAGGCGCCCAAGCTCCTGCTTCTTGATGAGCATACTGCCGCCCTGGATCCCAAAACGGCTGCCAAGGTGCTGAATCTGACCGAGCTTCTGGTCAGGGAAAATAACCTGACCACCCTCATGGTCACCCATAATATGAATGATGCCATCCGCCTGGGCAACCGCCTGATCATGATGAATGAGGGCCGTATCGCCGTGGAAATCTCCGGCAGCGAAAAGGAATCCCTCCATCGCGACGACCTCATCGCCCTCTTTGAAAAATCCAGCGGCAGCACCCTTGCCAACGATCGAATGCTGCTCTCCTGATTCATCCCATGCAAAACGGTCAGTCTCTTGGGTCGGATTGTTCAGCCGCTTCCGGAAGCAACGAATACCTGTGCATTCGCCAATTATGTGCGAAAGAGCCGCCTTTCATCCGCATGAATCGTGAAAGGCGGCTTTTCTTTTACCCTGAAACGCGATGAGCTGCAACACAAAAGACGCGTCATGGCAGATCGATCAAACGCAGGCGCAATTGCCCGTGCCCGGCATTCCAACGATCAGCGCGTGCCGGGTAAAGCTTTCGAGCGGCACTCCGAATGGCACAATCCCGCTTCCTGCCCCCATCAGCCGCCCCAATTGAATGCCGGATTCATCGATAATGCCGTCGTCAAAGCTTTCTCTCGGGACGGAGATTCTGTTGACCTTAAACCCTGCAACGGTTCCTTCATCGATCGGCGCATGAAAGAAGGTAAGCGCTTCTGCAGGCGAAACCATATGAACCATCCGCCTGAAATGGACGGGCATATTGGGGCAGGCAGCCTGTTCTATCAATTGCAGAAGCATCAACGGAATTATCCTCCCGCTGAAGGATACTGCGCAGCCTTCCGCCGACCATCATCGCGCCCTCTTCTGCGCCCGCAATGATGATATTGCACAGATACTGTGATTTATCCATTGCCTCCAGCGCGCTTCGGTAGTATTCCGCCGCCTCGCTCATCCGCATTGGCATCTGCCCCGGCTGGGCCGACGCATCAAGGCAGCTGATTATCCCCTGCGCGAAGCTCGCTTCACTCTGGACGAAATTCGTGGGGATCAGCTGAAAGGAAAGCGCCATTCCGGGATAATGTGTTATTGCTTCATATACGCGGGAGAAATTATGTATTTTGTCTTGTTGATAGGCATTTGTGTAGCACAGATACCCCATTTGCCCCGGCAGGGCGCCGATGCGCACGTTCTTCTCAATGGAAATTAAGGAGCGCTCCTGAATTCCATTCAGCGCCTCCTGCAGCGTCTCCCATGATTCCGCTTCCCGTTTCACGATATCGGCATAGGATTCCATATGTGTTTCGCCGCCCTTCTGCCAGGTAACGGTCGCATCCCGATCCGGAATCCATTTGCTGTCGCCCTCCTCCCCTTCCCAATGCCCGTTCTGTTTGGGAAGCACGGAGGGCGTTACATTCTGATCGGCAAAGTCTTTCATGATTTCCGCTCGTTCTGCATCCGTCAGTTCCTGGGAAGGGGCAGGCTCCTCCCCTTCTGCACAATCATCAATGGCTGATTGCTCATTTTCTTCTGAAAGATCATCGTTTATTTCTTCCTGCGCATCGGAATCCATCCAGTCCTCATAGCCGTCCTCCTCCAATTCCTCATCCAGCGCAGGCACCTCTTCATCCGAAAGGCCCTCTGTATCGCATGCCTCCGTTTCTTCCATCTCCTCGCAATCCGAAAGATCATCGAAAGAGAGCATTTCCTCCTCTGCCTCTTCCCAAGGTATTCGTCCTTATCATATCCTTCTTCTATATCGGTGTATTCGGAATCAGGATATTCCTGCTGTGCGATGTCAAAGGATTCCTGCTCGGCTGCCATTGTCTCCAATTCGTCGAAAGCCATATGCTCCGCTCCTCTTTGTATGCCCTGCGTGCCGCTTCCTTTTATACCTCGTTTATCAGCTGCTCTATTTTTTTATTATACTGTTCCTGCGTAATCATGCCGTTTTCGAATAAGTATTTCACGTTGGCCGCCCGTTCCTTAAAGCTGCCGCGGCTGGGCTGCAATAGCGGCAATGGTGAAATGAACAATCGCCATGCCGTAGTCTTCAAAAATCGGGCGGAGCTTCTCGGCGGCAGCGGCAGACATGGCTGCCAGATGCGCATCAATGCCAATGGGCGAAAGCTGTCGCTCCAGCATGGTGCCGGAAATCACGCCGCGCACCTGCGCTGCCATCAGGCCGGAAAAGAACGTATGGATTTCCTGATGGCTGATGCCGTAAGCCTGTCCGACCAGCTTTTCCATCAGCTTGTGACCATTCTCCACCTGCATGGAGAAATCCCCATAGCTGCGGATATCAATCGGCACATGGTAAATTGGATAGACAACGGAGATCGGAGTATCGGTTCCCCAGTCAATGCCCATGGAAACGGCCTTATTGACAAAATAAACCACGCAGGAAAAGGGCGAAACGCCGCCCGTCACCAGGCCCACCAGCGAGCGAACAAACGGATAATTCTTGGTGTTCAGGGTATATGTGCCCGAAATAAACTGCTCCAGCACCTGCCCGCCCTTGACGAAGATCGCCTCCTGGGAGGGGCCGACGATCAGCTGTGTATTGGTGTTAAAATCCTCGTTTGGAAATTTCCACACCAGAATATCATGGGGCCGTCATATTTGATCACCTCAATGATCGAATGCTTCTGCGCTGCAGCCTTCTCTCGGTCCAAAATGCCATGTGTCTTTCTCCCTTCTGTCCTATGGATATACTGACATCGGCCTGCGATGATCCCGTAAGCGGATGTCAGCATATCCGCCGGCGGCCAGTCGCTGAACCGGCCGCCGGCAGCGCATGCGGTTATTGGCGATGATGATAGGTAAATTCATTCTCATCGATCTTAAAGGTGACGCTGAGAGGCTCCTTACTGTTGACAACATAATTGGGCAGGGTGACGACAACGGCATATCTTCCGGCATACAGCGTGCCAATGTCATAGCTATCGCTGGATTCTTTATACACATAGCTGCCATCCTCATCAGATCTATGCTGGCGAACCCAGCCGCCGAATTGATATCCGTCGCCAAAGTCACAGATGATGTCGCCAAACATTTGCATGTAGTTTACAGCTTTCTTCTGCGTATTCAAGATACGAACTTCAAGGTAGAGATACTCCGCTTCTGACCCTGAGGAAAGATAGCTGCTCCAGTCATACTGAAGTTTATTCTTCCACTCTGCCGACAGAATGGTGACATCACCAAACCCCTCGATCTTTGCCGTTACCCCGACCTTCATGTCATCCAGGTTCACCGTTTCTGCAGCTTCATTCTCCCCGCTGATCACCTTGATACCGGTATCATCCGCAAACGCAGTCATGCTGCATCCCAAAATAAGCAGCGCGAGCATCCATGCAAATATTCTTTTCATTGTTCCTTTCTCCCTCTCTTTTGATCGTTTTTGTTTTCCCCTGGTTCCTGAAAACGGCGCAAATTCTTTTTTCTCACTTCACCTCGATCGTATATACCGCCCCAAGCCATGCCGATGGCTTAACCTTGACAAAATACTCCCCAGCGGGGAACAAAAGCTGCTGCTCCAGGCCGCCGCTATCGCCCCGGATGTTGGTCGTCCATTGCGTTTTCCCGTTCTGTTCAATGGTCAAGGCAAAGGCGGTATTCTTGCCGGTACTCTGCGGGAAGGAGAACGAGAATGTGACCATCGTCTCTTCAGCAAAGGCCAGCCGGTAGTAATCGACGTCCGTTTCCGTCGTGAGAACGCCCGTGCATGCCGATCCCGCCAGCAGCTCCGTTGCAAGCGCGGCAGAATCATTCGGTTCCTTCTCTGCGGCATCAACCGCCATGCTGACCAGGCACAGCGTGTAATCCTGCCGAATGAACCGGGGGTTCTCAATCCGCACGGTGTACGTGCCCGCCGTGAGCGCAGCCGGGGCAATGACCTTGGTGGATTCCTTGCCGCCGATGTTCGCCTTGAGCATTTCGCGGCGGCTTGCATCCATCAGCGTCAGCACATAGGCTTTGGAGGCGCTGTCCGTCGGCTTGAATGTGAAGCGCGGCTGCACAACAGCATCTCCATCCAGAGTAAAGGTAAAGCAGTCGATATCCCCCTCCTGTCCAATAGACGCATGGATTTCCTCGTTTACCGGGACGGCAGTAGCGGTTTCCGGGGTGCTGTTGGGCTCGGATTCCATTGTGCCATTCCGGGAAACGATGACCGTGAGCATATGCTCATCACTGGTATAGGTATTTGCAAGGGCAATGCCCGGTTTAAAGTGGGATGCCGCTTCGGCAACAGCATCCGTTATATCCGCCCCCATTTCTTCCGCAGTCCGGAGTTCGGAAATGCAGTCATCATCCTTCCTTGCGGCCAATTCAGCCGCATAAGCCATATGCAGCCTGGCGGCATCGCTCTGCCAGCGCTCCCTGGCGGAATAGCGCGTCAATTCGGCTGCGCAGTTCGCCGCGAAATCCTCCCACAGGGCGATGGCGACAGCGGCAGTATTGCCATTTCTGCAATACCGCAGATTCATATCATAGAAGAAGGAAAATTCTTCGTGCGCGCCGGAAGTATCCATGGCATTCCTGGCATCGGCAATCACTGCATCCATATTGCCGGCGTTCTCATAAGCCGAAGAGCGCGCGCGATATGCATCCGTCAGGGCCGTGCGGGCAGCGTCATTGGGCAGCATTCGATACGCCTCAGCATAGCATGCGATGGAAGAATCGAGATTTCTTTCTTGATAATAATTGCCAAATTCCATCTCGCATGCCGCGGCGGTGGCATTATCCACGGAAATTCGGATATTGCTGTCATTCGTCATGCGATATACCGTAACAGAATAATCGCTGTTCAGAACGATGAGATCAGGTTCGCCATCGCTGTTTGCATCTGCTGAATAGGCGGACAGCTGCGGCAATCAGGCACAGCGCAATTGCCACAGCAACTCCTTTTCGAACCGCGCTTTGATGCCGTTCCAAAGCTTCCTGTGCCTGTGCCTCCGCCCTTGCGCGTCACGCTTCTAAACGATGTGCTTCTTCTGCTGCGGCATCTTGGCGATTCTGCTCTGCCGCCTCCGCATCAAAGCCGAGCCCCAAAGGGGATACCCATTTATGCAGAGAGCTATAGCCAATATGCCCATTGAATCTTTGGAGCGGTCGGCTGCAATTGGGGCACTCTGCCCGGGCATTCAGCTGCATTTCCATCCCTCCAATGAATGATTGATCATGCAAAGCAATTCTTGAGGAGAATCGTCCATTGCTTCTTATCGGTCCCCGTACACTGGGAAGAAGCATGCCTATCACCTTAAGCCTGGTTCTGCCATAAAAGCAGATATAATATTCCGCCAGATGAAAGAAATTGTCATCCGGAAAAAACGCCATTTCGCCGAAAAATCAGCCCGATGCTACACCAGTTTCATTATAATACGAATGGCGGGTAAAGTCCACCCTTTCTTACACAGCCTGAATAAACATCCATATTTTATTTCTGCCAATACGAGCTTTATCTGGCGCAAAAGACTGCATAGGATCCCAGGAAGCGGTAATCATGCGGCGTCTTCCTGCGTAAATGAACGCAGATTTTCCCCGTCAGATTTCTCCTGCTGACCTGATACGCCGTTTTTTCGCTTCACGCAAAAAGCGTCATCCATTCATGGACGGCGCTTTTTTGCGCACACCCCGTTTTCGGGCAGGCCCTCCCGGCTTGCCGCCTGCAGGTTGGCGGCAATTACCTCCAGGGCGCGGTAGAGGATTCCCCGCTCATCCTCCGTCAGGCCCTTTCCGCCCATGGCCACGGCCACCCGGGCGCGCTCATTGATCGCCTCGGCAATCTTTCTTCCGTCCTCGGTCAGGCGCAGCTTGGCCCGATAAAAATTCCCGCCGCGGCCCTGCTTTTCCACCAGCCCCTGCTTTTTCAGTCGGGAAATGGCCCGGGATACATCCGATTTATCCCGGCCGCATAATTTGCTGAGGCTGGCGGACGGGATGCCCTCGGGATACCGATACAGGGTGGTAAAATAGGTGACATACGGCCCTTTGATATGATATTTTTCCAGCTCATCCGATGCGATCTTATGCCAATGCCGGTAAATTTCCGAAATCGCAAAGGAAAAGCGCTCAAATCTGTCAATCATGCTGCTTTCTCCCTCCATGCCGGCGCTGCGCCCCGACACGGACTATCATACGCCCAATGCGCAATTTCGTCAACATGAAAAACAGGACGACTGCGCCTTATTATCCGTAATGGAGTGTCTTTCCCTTTCGCTTCCGAATGCAAAAACAGGCCCCCCGGCATGTTCCCAATGCCAAAAGGCCCCTTGTTTCAGCAGTGACATGTGAATTTCCTCGCCGCTTTCCTATCGCTGCATCCTGCGCCTTACGCCCTTTTGATCGCCTTGGGCCTGGCCCTTCCGGCGCTCTTTTCCTCGGCCATTTTCTGCCGCATTTTCATAAGCCTGTCCTCCCGCGCCGCCAGCTTTTCCGCTTCCTGCCTGCGCTTTTCCGCCAGCGCCGCCTGCAGCGTTTCCTCATGGGTGGCATCCGTAAGCCGCAGAAATGCCTGGAAGGCATCGGGATACACAAATTCCTTCGTTTCCGCCATGCCCTCAAAACGCACGCTGATATAGCCGTTTTCCATCTTTTCAATCACGCCGCTGCCAAAGCGGACATGAGAAACCTTTGCACCGGTAAGGCTCATTGCCGATCTCCTTTCGCTTGCATCAAGCCATCAGAATGAACAGAGGATTGAGTTTATTTTATCATCTTTTGGCTTTTCCCGCCAACGAAAACGGAATTTTCGTCAGAAACGCGCAAGGGGATGCGCCCCGCAAATTGTGCAGCCTGCGCAGATGCGCGCCGCAGCATCCCCTGCATTTTCCCTCCCCAGGCAATCAAAAGCGGCCCCTTGCCGCCGAATTCAGCAGCAAAGGGCCTTTTTCTCTGACAGGAAGCGATCAGGTTTGAGTGCCGCTCCCGGTGCTTCTCTGGCAGCAGCCGCAGCCATTGCCTCCGCAGCGGCAGCGGCAGCCGCTCTGGGCGGTGTTTGCCTCCTCATCGCACAGGGAGGCGGGCGGGAAGAGCGGCAGCGAGAAGAATTCATCGCACACGCTGTCGGCAAATTCCTCGCAGGGCGGAATCGGGCAGAAGCCATAGCTGGGCACCAGGATTTCCACCTTGGCCAGCACCTTCAGCACAATCGTAACGCAGACCGTCAGCCGGAAGACATTATCCCCCTGATAGCTGCCCGCCACGCAGACCGCGCTGGCCATGCCCTCCAGATGGAAGGGCACGATGGATTCATCCGGCACGGCCAGCAGCACATCCTTGCCCACCGTTACCACGCCCTTGCCGATATATTCCACGCACCGGCTATCGGTAAAGAGAATATCGATGGGAATCTGCAGGCTGCCCCGCACCCGGGCAAAGCAGGGCCTGTCGCAGAGCCGCTCCACCGAAAGATTGCTGATATCCACATCCATGCTGCTGGAGCGGCAGGATTCAAAGGTAATGGGCGGCACAGGGGCGGATGTAGGCGGAACGGTTTCCGTTTCGTTGCCGCAGCAGGCCGAGGAATTGCAGCAGCAGGTATTGACCACCTGGGCATAGCTGGTGATGGTCACATTCACATTGGTCAATTGCTCCTGCTGCAGGCAGCTATCGTATACCCTTTCCACCTGAATGCAGATTTTTTCATCCAGTCCATCCAATACGTTGCCGGCCACCGTGCCGGGGCAGCAGGCGGGATTGGCATTCTTGTAGGAATAGAACGACATATTCTTGTGCCTCCTTACATGCTGCGCCTCTCTGGCGCGTTTCCAGATCCCAGGCTGCTTCTTTCAGCCTTCACCCCCATCCTATGCCAGAGGGCAGAAAGGGTGCCGCCAGCCCCAAAAAAGGAAAAGCAGGCGATGCCCGCCGCCTCGGGGCCTTGCCCGGGAACGCCTGCATTTTTCCTGCTTCCTGAATGCTATTCCAGATTAATGGCTGATTTTCTTATGGCCGTTTTGTCACCGGGCTATCCGCCAGCGTTTCCTCAATCCGCTTCAGCGCCCTGCCCATGACCTCAGCCTGCCTTGCATCCATGCCCGCCGGGGGCGCATCGGCGCTGCATACCACCCGGTATTGCATCCTGCCGTCGATATTCTGCCGCCAGATATAGGTGGGCGTATACTCAATGGCGCGAAAGCGCACATTGCCCGCCGTATCGCAGACAATATCCAGATGCAGAAGAATGCCCGAAATATCATAGCCATCCCGGGATTCGGTCAGCAGCGTGCCCAGAGAATAGGCCGCCAGGCATTGCCGCCGGCTCCCGTCCTCAGCAGCTGTTTCGATCAGCTCCATGGGCAGAACCCGGCTTGGATGGCTGCCCAGGATCACATCCGCCCCCATTTCTGCCAGTGCCCGGGCATTCTCCCGCATGGAGGTGCTGACGCTGGCGGTATCCTCTCTCCCCCAGTGGAGCAGCACGATGACGCAGTTTGCTCCCTGAGCCTTGGCGCTTTGGATATCGCTCTGGGCCTGGGAAAGTGAAAAGGTGGAAAGCATGCCCTGGCCCGCCTGGGTTTCCAGAGTATTTTTTCCCTTGTTGGTCAGGCTGTCGGCATAGGAAAGCACGGCGATTTTTGCGCCGTTCAGATACAGCATGCGGTTCTGCCGGGCATCCGCCGCATTGACGCCGCCGCAGGAAAGCCCCTTTTCCAGAATGGCCCGGGCCGTATTTTCCGCCCCGGCGACGCCCTGATCCAGCACATGCTCGGTATTGAGCAGAACATCATCAAAGCCCCCGGCGATCAGCCCATCCAGAATGGCCGCCGGGGCATTGACATCGGCATATTTCAGATCGGTGGTATTAAGCAGATGGGGCAGCGTGACCAGATTACAATCCGCCGTCACCCTGCCGCGAATCAGGGAAAGAATCGGCTGATAATCAAAGGTCTTTCCCGTCTTATCATAGACAGAATCGGAAATATCGCTGTGGAAGCCCGCCACCCCGGCTACCGTCAGGGTAAAGGAATATTCCTCCCGCTGCTCCGCCGTTACAGAAACGGTGGGGATGGGCTGCGCGCCGCCTTTCTGGGGAGCGGCCGTGGGCTGGGGCTCCGCCGTTGGGGCCAGCGTTACCGTCACGGTGCGCACCGTGGTCTGGGGCAGCATATCCGGGGTGGGGCCGTGCAGCGCGCCGCCCAGCATGCCCATGGCCTTCTGGGCGCTCATCCTGGCCTCCGGGTTTTCCCCAAGCATCTGAGAGAACAGGAAAATACACCCTACGGTTACAGCCGCCGTAAGGCACAGGGTCATCACCGTGCCAAGGGAGATTTTTTTCCTGTTTTGCTTCATGATGGATCAGTTGCCCTCCACGCGGATCATGCTTTCCACCCTGGCCTCATCGGCATGGATGGCACCCAGCGCCTTGCGCACGGCGCATTCCCCGGCGTCATGGGTAATCAGCACGATCTGGGCATGGCCGTCCACGGCATCCCGCTGCATCAGATTGCGGATGCTGATGCCCTCATTGCCCAGGCAAGCGGTGATATGGGCCAGCACGCCGGGCCGATCGCTGGCGGTCAGGCGCACATAAAAGCTGCAATGCCAGTCATCGGTGACGGTTAATTCCGCCGCCAGGGCATTGGTATTTTTGAAGGTGGGATGGAAGGGCTTTTCCCGCCCGGCGGCATAGAGCATATCGCTGACCACCGCGCTGGCGGTCGGCGCGCTGCCCGCGCCGCAGCCAAAGAGCATCATATCCTGGCAGGCATGCCCATGAAGGAAAACGGCGTTAAAGGCCCCGTTTACCGAGGCCAGGGGGTGGCTGTTGGGAATAAAGGTGGGATGCACCCGGGCATCAATCACATTTCCCTGCCGCTTGGCAATGGCAAGGAGCTTCAGGGTATAGCCCAGTTCCTTGCCAAAGGCGATATCTGCCGCCTCGATCTGGGAAATGCCCTGGCGATAAATCACATCAAAGGGCACCCGGGCATGGAAGGCCAGAGAGGAAAGAATGGAAAGCTTGTACGCCGCATCAAAGCCCTCCACATCGCTGGTGGGATCGGGCTCGGCAAGGCCCAGCCGCTGGGCATCAGCCAGCACATCCTGATAGGCGCTGCCCTCATTGCTCATGCGGTTGAGGATGTAATTGGTGGTGCCGTTGATAATGCCCATGATGGTTTCGATGCGATTGGCCTGCAAAGAATCGATGGTGGTGCGGATTACGGGTATCGCGCCGCAGACAGCCGCCTCATAATACAGCCCTGCGTTATGCTTTTCCGCCGCGGCCTGCAATAGATGCCAGTTCAGCGCCAGCGCCATTTTATTGGCGGTTACCACAGTTCTCCCCATCTCCAGGGCGCGGAGCATATACCGGGTGGCCGGCTCCTCCCCGCCCATGAATTCCACCACCATTTCAATCCCCGGGTCATCGGTCACATCCGCCGGGCAGGTGGTCAGCAATTCCTGAGGCACGGTTTCATCCCGTTTTTTGTGAATATCCCGCACCAGAATCTTCTTGATTTCAAAGGCAACCCGGCTCCTGTGCTGCAGATCGCCCTGAAATTCATGCAGCAGCTTCCATACGCCGCAGCCAATATTGCCGCAGCCCAGAAACCCAACCGTAATCGTGCGCATAGCGCCCCTCCCAATCAGGCCTTCGCCTGGTTTTTTTCGTAGATCAGCCGCAGGCCCTTAAGGGTCAGCAGCCCGTCGATATGATCAATCACCCCGGATTTGGAGGCGATCAGCCGCGCCATGCCGCCGGTGGCGATGACCTTGGCATCGGGATGCCCCATCTCCCGGCGGATTTCGTTGACCAGATAAATCACCTGGCCCACATAGCCGTTGATGACGCCGGATTGCAGATTGGCAACCGTTGTTTTGCCAATCACTCTTTCCGGCATGACCAGTTCAAAATGGGGCAGCTTGGCTGTGCCCGATACCAGCGCCTCGCTGGTCAATTTAATGCCGGGGCAAATGGTGCCGCCCAGAAACGCGCCGTTTTCATCCAGCGCGCCAAAGGTGGTGGCGGTGCCGAAATCAATGTAGACGCAGGGCCCGCCGTAGAGGGTGTATGCCGCCACCGCATTGCAGATGCGGTCGCTGCCCAGCTCCCTGGGATTTTCGTATTTGATGTCAATGCCCGTTTTTACCCCGGGGGCCACGGTCAGGGGCTCCAGCCCGAAATAATCCCGGCACATATGCTCCACGGTGAAATTGATGGTGGGCACAACAGAGGAAAGCATGATCCCCGTCACATCCTCCTTGCGGATGCCCTCATGGCTGAAAAGCTGGGTGATCATCACCCCCATTTCATCGCTGGTGTAGCGCCTGGTGGTGGATAGCCGCCAGTAATGCACCATTTCCGGGCCCTCAAACAGGGCGGTCTTGATATTGGTATTGCCGATATCCATGGTAAGCAGCATAGAAATAATCTCCCGTTTTTACAGGCGGGCCAATAGCCCGGCCTTTTTTAATGCCGTCAGGATGGGCGCGGTCAGGATGGCGGCGGCCGCCGCCTCGGGCAGCCCGGCCGTCAGGGCGATGGCGACTACCGTGCCCAACAGCCCCGTGCTTTCAAGCCCGATGAGCGGATAGAAAGTCAGCAGCAGCCCCAGATACAGAATCGTATTGGTGAGAGAGCCCGCAGCGGCAGAAACCGCATAGCCGATTTTTTCGTTTCGTTTGCCGATCAGGGCATACACGGCATTCGCCGCCAGCGGCACCAGGAGCCGGGGCAGGAAGCAGAGAATCAGCACCCAGAAAACGCTGTTCTGCAGCACCGGGGATACCAGTGCAGAGGGGGCGCGCATGCCCGTATAAAAGCTCACCGCGCCCATGCCCACGCCCAGCACCAGCCCCCATTTCAGCCCCATGGCCAGGGTGCCGATGATGACGGGAATGCACAGGAAGGTAATGTAGACAACGCCCACATTGATGAAGCCCAGGGGCGTCAGCCCAAAGAGTACGATCAGGGCAAGCAGCAGCGCGGTGGTAACCAATTGCATCAGTCGTTTTTTGCTGTTCTTTCTGCTATTCATTTTTTCCCTCCGTTCAGGCTCCCTTTCCGGGATGCCCTACGCATAATATGGTTTTTTGTCAGTCCGTCCAGTCCTTCTTGCATAGGTACCGGCATGCGCTGACAGCTTATTATAGCAAAATGTATGCTGCTTGTCAAAATCCTCCCCATGAAATACACCATAAGTACATCCCCGCCTTTCTTCCGTTTCCCTTCCATGGAAGTTTCCGGCTGGATGCGAAAACCATTGTTTTTCCCCGCATCATTATGCTACAATTGCCCCCGGTATATACCTTCGCAGGCCTGGCATAGCCTATAGCATCCCCAAGAAAGGAAAACGATCTGCATGTCTCTTCGCTTTCGATTCTCCGTCGCGCTTTTTTCGCTCCTCCTTGCCCTGCTGCTTAGCGCCCTGCCCCTGCTTGCCGCCCCGGGAGAGGCCGGGGAAGCGCGCAGCGCCGCGCTGTATTTCGCCAATTGGAATGTGTACGCTAACGATTCCGGGCAGGTGCGCCATCTGCCCTGGGGAAAGGTAGACCGCATCTATCATGCCTTCTGGAAAATCATCCCGGAGGAAACGGGCTTTTCCATCGCTTCCACCGATCCCTGGGCCGATACCGATCCCAAAAATCCCGCCGCCCATTTTGCCCAGTACGCCTCCTATTCCGCCCGCTATCCCGAAACGGAAATTCTGCTTTCCATCGGCGGCTGGACGTACAGCGGCTATTTCTCCCAAATGGCCGCAGCAGAGGCGGGCCGTGCCAGCTTTATTGAAAGC
The DNA here is from genome assembly GCA_964549135.1 of uncultured Oscillospiraceae bacterium. Lineage (GTDB taxonomy): Bacteria > Bacillota > Clostridia > Christensenellales > Aristaeellaceae > RUG563. Next base: position 18,737 of record CAZJUJ010000024.1, read on the forward strand.
TGCCTGACGGTGCTGGAACGCTATTCCTTTCTTTCCGGGCTGGATCTGGATTGGGAATATCCCGGCGTATACCGGGCGGGCGGCCCGGATGACCAGGGCAATCCCGTCCTTGGCAATGATACCGAAAATTATACCCTGCTGCTCAGGGAATTAAGATCCGCTCTTGATCAGCGCTTTGGAAAGGGCGTTAAGCGCCTCACCGTCTGCGCCGGCGCATCCGTTTCCACCCTGGAAAAGCAGAATTACGCCGCCCTGCATCCTTATGTGGATACCATTAACCTCATGACCTATGATATGACCGATGCCTCCACTTCCCAAACAGGCCATCAATCCCCCCTCTACGGCGCGGAATCGGCGGATACTGCCGTTCGGTATCTGAAGGGTCAGGGCGTACCGGCAGCCAAAATCGCAATCGGCACGCCGCTTTACAGCCACGGCTGGAAGGGCATCGATCTAAGCGACTCTCCCCTTGGCGCTTCTGCCCAGGGCAAAAATGACGGCGGCACGCATCTATGGCATGAAATCGCCGCGCTGGAAAGGGAGGCCGCGCCGGATGGCCCGGGCTGGCATACCGGCTATGATGAAGGGGCAGAGGCCGCCTATCTCTGGAATGACGATCCTCTTTCCCCCTATTACCGCAATTTTCTTTCCTATGAGAGCAGCCGCTCCTTGGATGCCAAGCTGCGCTATATTGCAGAGCAGGAGCTGGGCGGAATCTTCATCTGGCAGAGCGCCGGAGATGACGCCTTAAACGGCTGGCCCATGACGGAAAAATGCTATACTGCCCTTCACGCCCGGTGATTTTTCGTTTCAGGATTGACGGAAGCGACAAAAAAGGATATAATTCACAGGAGAGGGGAGCCCAAAGATTCTGAACCGAGGGGGAATGACGTATGTTTGGACGCAGAGCCGATGGGCGGCTGCTCAAGGAAGTGGATCCCATCATCGCCCTTACGCCCTATCTGATGCCCATGCGCTGCGATGCCCAGGTATTTCTGGATTATAAGCTGGATTATGAAAAGCTGACGCGCTATATCGTCAGCAAAGGAAACGAGGGGTATAAATTTACCTTTATGGAATTGCTGATCGCCGCCTTCGTGCGCACCGTCAGCGAATTCCCGGAGGCCAATCGCTTCGTCTCCAATAAGCGCCTCTACGCCCGCACCCAGCTGGCGGTTTCCTTTGCGCTGCTTAAGGATAGCGCCGATCCCAACGCCATTGAGGAAAATACCGTCAAATGCCTCTTTGATCCCCGGGATACCATCTATGATGTCTCCGCCCGGGTCAGCAAGGCCATTGCGGAAAACCGCAAAGAAGAGGCTGATAATTCCACGATGAAGCTGGCAAAGCTGCTGCTCAATCCCGTGCTGGCCAATACCATCGTGGCGGCTGCCCGGCTTCTGGATCGCTATGGCGTAATGCCCAGGTATATCCTCAATGCCTCGCCCTTCCATACCAGCCTGTTTGTCACCAATATGGCCTCAATCGGCATGCCCGCCGTCAAGCATCATATCTATAATTTCGGCACCACCTCGGTCTTTTTCTCCATCGGCGCCGTGGAGCGCACCAGCATCACCGGCCCCAATGGTCAGCCCGTGCGCAAGCGCTATCTGCCCATCGGCATTACCGCGGATGAACGCATCTGCGCCGGGGCCATGTATGCCCGCTTTGTGGATCGGATGATGAAACTGCTCAATAATCCGGAGCTGCTTGAATTGCCGCCTGAGAGCGTGCGCTTTGAGGAGGGCAATGAATATTCCCTGCCCGCCGTCAAAAAACGCCGCTTCCACCGCAAGCAGAAGCAGCCGAAGGATCAATCCATCGCCAGCTGAGGAAATGGAGGAATCAGCGCGGAGAACCGCCATTACTGCCCAAGAATGGTTTCCCGCATTCTTTCAAGAAAGCAGTTCTGAATGTTTCATAGGTGAATTTTGCTAAACTGAATGACAGAAAAGCAAAAGGAACCGAGTAGTAAGGACTCAAAAAGCAATGCCTCCCCAAGCGCGAAGGCATTGCTTTTGTTTAAGCCATTGCTATGCCTTTTTGCTTCCCTGGCATTCAGCCCGGCAGGAACCCTTCCTGTATCATCCAGTGCCGGTTTTCGAGAGGGTGCGGGAGGGTGCTTTTGACGCAAAAGCATCCTCCCGCAACAATTATCCTCCGTTTCCTTCCCTCGTTTCGCGATAGAATCTGTCAAGTATTCAGTATAATTTTTTCTTGCTTTTTTTCGCTTTACCCCTTACAATCAATACAGAGAAAGCGCAATTTTTGTTCGCTGATAAGGAGGCTTATTTATGGGCAATATCACTCGTCTTCCCGCCTTTCCCCTGATCACCAACGATCCCTATTTTTCCATCTGGAGCTGCGCCGATCATCCCGCCAGCGACAGCACCCGCCATTGGGCCGGGCAGCGCAAGCGGATGGAGGGCAGCCTGGTTATCGACGGCGTTTCCTATCGCTTCCTGGGCGCCCATGACGGCATCATCATGGAAATGGAGGATCTTACCGTAACCCCCACCTCCACCCGCTATCTTTTCCGTGCCGCCGGGCTTTCCCTGTCCATGCGGTTTACCTCTCCCCTGCTCCTTAACGATCTGGATACCCTCTCCACCCCCATCACCTTCATCGATTTTGAAATCAGATCCCTGGATGGAAAGGCCCATGCCGCCGTTCTGCATTTTTCCCTGCATGATGATATCTGCTACGAGGGCGAATTGCCCCCGCCCATGTACGGCGATGTCTATCCCCTGGGCAATCTGCAGGTGGGCTATATGGGCCAGAAAAAGCAATCCATTCTCTGCCACAGCGGCGATCATATCACCATCGATTGGGGCTATGCCTATCTGGCGGCCGGGGAGGGCATCGGCATTTCCACCGGCAATCATACCGTGCTGACGGCGAAAAAGGAATGCACCGTTTCGGATGTCCCCGTAGCCTATCATCTGCTGGCGGGCTATGATGATGTGGCCTCCATTAATTACTTCGGCTATCTGGCCCCCGCCTGGTATGCCCGCAATGGCAAGCAGTTTACTCAGGCGCTCTGCGATTTTGCCGCCCGGCGGGAGGCTATCCTCCGCGCCTGCCAGGAAACGGATGAAAGGGTGCTTTCCGCCGCCCGGGAGGCAGGCGGAGAGGATATGGCCTTTATCGCCGCCGCTTCCTATCGCCAGACCATTGCCGCCCATAAGCTGATTGCCGATCGGGAGGGCAATGTCATCTTCCTTTCCAAGGAAAATGATTCCAATGGCTGCATCGGCACCGTGGATGTCAGCTATCCCTCCATCCCCCTGTATCTGATGTATAATCCCGAATTGGTGCGCGGCATGTGCCGCCCCGTGCTGAAATTTGCCCATATGCCCTGCTGGGAATATGATTTTGCGCCCCATGATGTGGGCCGCTATCCCTGCGCCACCGGTCAGGTCTATGCCTATAAGAATCGGCAGTCCACCGTAAACGGGCAGACCTATCCGCCCATCTATCTCTATCCCGACGGCAGCGATCTTTATAATTTTTCCAGCCAGATGCCCGTGGAGGAATGCGGCAATATGCTGATTATGCTGGCCGCCATTTACCGGGCCGACGGTGATCTTTCCCTGGCACGGGAGAATATGGATCTACTGGATACCTGGGTCAATTATCTGGAGCGCTATGGCGAGGATCCCGGCGATCAGCTCTGCACCGATGATTTCGCCGGTCATCTGGCCCGGAATGTCAATCTTTCCGCCAAGGCCGTTAACGGCATCGCCAGCTATGCCCTGCTGAAAAAGGGCCTGGGCGATGAAAGCGCCTATGAAGCCTATATGGAAAAGGCCCGGGCCATGGCCGCCCGCTGGCTGGAAAGGGCCAAGGCAGGCGATCATACCGCCCTGACCTTTGACGGCAAGGGCTGGAGCATGAAATATAATCTGGTGTGGGATCTGCTCTTTGATCTGAACCTTCTGCCAAAGGATTTCTATCGCCAGGAGATCCAATCCTATCTGCCCCGGATCAATACCTATGGCCTGCCCCTTGATTCCCGGGAAACCTATACCAAATCCGATTGGATCGCCTGGGTCGCCGCCATGGCGGAGGATCCGGCGGCCCGCTCCGCCCTCCTTGCCCCCATCGTCAAGTATCTCCGGGAAACGCCCAGCCGCGTGCCCTTCTCCGATTGGTATTATACCACCACCGGCTGCTACCATAGCTTCATTAACCGCACCGTGCAGGGCGGCATGTTCATGCCCATGCTGGCCATGCACTGGAAAAAGAACCGCTGACGACGAGGGGATAATCATTGCGGGAGGATGCTTTTGCGTCAAAAGTGGTTCCCCCGCACCCCCTCCGAAAACCGGCTCTGGATGTTTCATGGCGGGTTCCTGCCAAATTGAGTGCCAGATCAGCAAAAAAGAATCGCAATAAGAAAGAAAACAGCAATGTACACGCCAAACGCATGCGCATTGCTGTTGTTTTTGGGAGTTGTAATTTCTTTTTGCTGCTCTGGCATTCAACTTGGTTATGCCTATCTGTGAACCATCCAGCACCGGTTTTGGGGGAGGGTACGGATGATGACCTTTGACTCAGCAGTCTCCTCCCGCAGCGATCCTCTTCTTCCCCCGTCCCCGGTCTTTTCGCACGAAATGCAGAATGGCCCAATAGACGGTGCTGCCAAGCAGATAGCAGACAATATCCATAGGATCAGCCGTGGCCGTGGGCTTAAGGACGGGCGCAAAGAATTCCCATACCAGGCTGATGCCAAGGCCAATCAGCGCGATGCACCACAGCTTCTGCAATTCCCGTCCGACCGTCAGCAGCAAAAGATTGGCATAAGCAAAGAAAAACAGCAGGCAGATCAGATCGTTAAAATAGCAAACGAAAAACAGGCGAAGCCCGCCGCCGGTCTGGAATTTCAGATAATGATTGTTGGCGCAGTACAGGGCCATTACGATGATCATCAGCACCGGATTGACGGGCCGCTTCCGGATGCTGGCATACAGCTTTTTCATCATTTCCCCCTCAAAGCAAAGGACGCCGCCGCCCTTTGAAAAATTGCGAAATGCTCCGGAAACCGCCGCCGAAGGATGGTTTTCTCCCTCCGAGAAAACAGCTTTGAACGGTGCAAAAATAAATTCCGCCAAATGAAATGCCAGGAAAGCAAAGGAAAACAAAGAGCAGGAAATGTGGCCGAAATGCTCTCCGACTAACGGAAGACATTGCCGACGCTTTCTCTCTTTCCGCTTTCTTTTGCTTTACTGGCATTTAGGCAGGTGACCTTTTTTGTTTCATCCAGCGCTGGTTTTCATGAGGGCGCGGAAGGGATTCCTGACGCAGAAGTCTGCCTCTGGCAAAATCATCGTCCTTCCCCGTTCCCCGCAGTATTTCATGGTTCGTTAACCGACGCTCAGAATCAGCACCGCTACAATGATTGCACCAACGACACCCCAAAAGCCCATCGTTCTCCCCCTCCTTTCAAAGCATCCCTCCGGCATTGCACCAAAAGAATGCCCGCCGTCCCCTCCTGAAAAGAACGCCGAATGGCACGCCCCGGCAAACCGAAGGAAACGCATTTTCCGAAAAGCATTCCCCATCGGCATGCCGCTTCAAGGCGAATGGCATCCGCCGTAGATTATCAAGCAGGTATTCATTATACCTTTTTGTCAAAAAAGTGTCAAGTGGTAATTCTGCCCATCCGGAAAAAACAATGCAAAAATCACGCATATTGGGTAAAGCAGGAGGCTTTAGCCGCGTATCCTTGCCTTTTTCCTGCAAAGCGCAGAAAAAGCGCCATAAAAAACGCCGCAGGAGCATCCTCCCGCGGCGCATTCATTTCCGGGCTTATTCGGCAATCCACGCTTCCTTTTCTCCCTCGCCGGCCTTCAGAAGGGCGTCAAAGAAGGGAATCACGTTTTCATCATTCTGATTGTTATACAGGATCGCCGCATACATATTCCGATTGTCCAGCTGCATGCCGTCCATGAAGCCGTAATAGGTATCCAGCGGGATGCCATACAGATGCATTTCGGAATTCAGGGGCTCGTTATTCTCGTCATATTCCGTCACCATGGCCACATAGCCCTTGGTCAGGTCGATATCCCCAACGCTGATGCGGCCTTCCTCAATCAGGCCCTCCAGCGGCAGGAATGCGCCCTGGGCGGCGAAGGATTTGAAAAACTGATCATCCAGGATATAAATATCCCCATCCCCGGCGGCCAGATAAGCCGTCAGCTGCATATAGCTGGAATATTCATCCCCCTGCACCAGCGCCACAGAAGAAACGGATTCCATCTCCGGGGTCACCGTCTCCCAGATCGGCTTCAGGAAGGCATTCATGCTTTCCTGGGTGGCGGAATAGGTCATGGCATAGAAATCAATCCGCTTATCCTGCGGAACCTGAGGGGCGGTGACGGTAAAAATCAGGCTCCACCCGAAGAGCCCCAGAATCACCAGCAGCATATACTTCCAGGTACTGTACGCAAAATGATTCTTCATGCGTTCCTTGGTCAGCGGGGTTTTAATCAGCATAAACAATACTCCTTCATCCCGGGTATGGCAGCCGCCTTTCCGCCGCCATGGGAAAATTCACGATCATCGATTGCCTTCGTCCTCCGGATGCCCGATAGCCCGCGCCGCTGCCTGCTTTGGACAAAGAACGCAGGGCATGCGCCCCGGCATCTCTTTACTCTCTCAGCATATCTGCGCAGCCCGCGCATCACTCAGACACACATAGTATACCATGCTTCCCCCGTTTTTTCAATGATTACTTCGTGGCGGAAAAATGACAGCTCGGGTGCAGGCTGTCAGCTGCCTCTGGAAGCATTCCTGTTACTGGGCTTCCAGAGGCTTTTATCCTTTCCTTTTTGGCGGGCGCATGTTTACAATTTCAGCAGCCGTTCGGCATTCCCGTGTGCGATTTTTTCCTGATCCGCCTTGCTGATGGGCGCGTTCTCAATGAATTCCTTCGCGCCCTGATTGGGGATGAACGGGAAATCCACCGAGTGGATGATTCTGTCTGCGCCAAGCACGTCGATGCAGAATTTCAGCTGCGGCGCATCAAAGATGCCGCTGGGCGTAACATAAACATGCTGCCGATAGGTTTCGGTGATGGTTGCTTTAAGATGCGTGACCTTCTGCGGCAGCGCCTGATCCAGCCGGGACAGGAAGAACGGCACCATTTCGCCCCAATGACCGGAAATCACCTGCAATTTGGGGAAGCGATCAAACACGCCCGCGAGGATCATGCGCAGCACCTGAATGCCCGCCTCATGATGCCAGCCCCAGCCAAACAGCGAAAGCCTCGCGCTGACCAGATCGTCAAGCCCGGCGTAATACGCCTTTTGCACCGCATCCATGGGCGCGCCGGGATGCACATAGATCGGCATTTGCAGCGCTTCTGCCGCTTCCAGCACGGGCGTGAAGCGCGGATCATCCAGAAATCCGCCCTCAAGAATTGCGCGCCCGCCGATGAGCACACCGCGATACCCTATCTTTTTCGCACGCTCCAGCTCCTTCGCAGCCGCTTTGGGATCCGGCCACGGCAGAGAACAAAGCCCTGCGAAACGATCCGGATGCTTGCTGATCTCTGTCATCAGTTCATCATTGGCGTCCCGCACCGCAGAAACGGCAATATCCGGCGGCAGCTGCTGGGGCTGCACCGGGCAGGAAAGCACCTGCATATCGATGCCCGCCGCATCCATATCGGCAATCCGCTTTGCGCCAAGATCGGCAAAGAGTACGGGATCGGCATCGTAGGGGTAACCCTTGGCGTGGGCCAGCGCCTGATAGGCCGCGCCGCCCCTGCTGTATCTGGCAAGGGCCCTGTTCAGCGAGGGGCTGACCGCATGCTCTTCAACCGTAATGATCCGCATGTACTTCTCCTCATTTCATGATGGGCTTGCCGCCGATCCAGATCTGCACGATCTTCATGCTGTCGGTGATGTTCTGATCCGGACGGCCTTCGATCAGAATCAGATTCGCCTTCTGCCCCGGCGCGATGATGCCAATGCCATCCAAATCAAATGCTTGCGCGTTCCTGCAGGTCACGCCCTTCAGCACCTCCAGCTGGGACAGGCCGGCCCCCACCAGCAGCTCCATCTCCCGATGCAGAGAGCTGCCATAGACCACGCCCGGCGCAAAGCTGCCGGGATTGGCATCCGTGGCCACAAGGATCTCCACGCCCTTTTCCCGCAGCAGCCGGACGGCCGCTTCCGCGTTGGCATAATGCTCCGGCAGATAGCCATTCCGCCCGGAATGCGCGAAGGTCTCCATCATCACCAGCGTCGGGGCGACGGCGATGTGCTTTTCCGCGATAGCCTGTGCCAGCTCCTCCGGGAACTCTTCCTTCATCGGCACATGGAGCAGGATGTCGGCACCGGCCTCCACCGCCTGCTGCACGGTGGCGATTTCCGTCGCATGGACAGCAACCTTCAGGCCCTTTTCATGCGCCGCATCCACAATGCTGCACAGCGCCTTCCTGCCGATGGAATGGGGACCAAACAGCAGTACCTTGATATACTTCGCGCCGCTCTTTGCCGCCTTGTCCACATAGCTTTTGCCATTAAGCACCATGCCCATCGCCATCCCTGCGGAGGAATGGATGGTCAGCCGATCCGAGGCGGCAATCAGTTCTGCGCTCGCGCTGACATCGCAGGTCGCCGTGATGCCGTATTTCAGCATCGTATCAACCTGCGCCATCGTCCCCATATGGGTGTGCGAATCGATCAGCCCCGGCATGAGGAAATACCGGCTGTCCGCCGCGCTTTCATCCAGTGGCGTCACTTCCGTGATGATACCGTTTTCGATGACCACCGAGGCATTTGCCCACACCTTTTCGCCATCGAAGACGGGATAATGCAATTCAATTCGATTGTCCATGATTTCATTTTCCCTTTCAGCCTCCGCTGCAAACCCTTGACCCGTCAGCAGCATGCAAAGCAGGAGAACGACCGCGATGATTCTGCGCATCCATTCTTCCTCGTTTTACGCGCGGCCCACGCTCACCAGCTCGCTGAATTTCAGCACCACGCCAAACTGATTGCTCATGACCAGATAATTGCCCCGCACGGTGACGGTATCCCCCACGGCGACCTTCTTGTAGTGATCTTCGTTTGGGAAAACGCACAGCACATGGCAGACCCCTTCCGTTTTATCGGAAAGCTCGATGGAGGGCTTATGGTGAATGTCCGGGCCCACCTTGGCGGCTATGCCCGTCACCTCAAAGCGCGTGCCCTGGTATTCCGCTAGCGCCGCGTTCAGATCGGCGCGGAATTCATCCGCCAGCGCCTTGGCCTCATAGGGAGCGTCCTGGGGCTTCATGGGCATGGGTGCTGTTTCGATCTGATGCGTCCGTTCATTCGACGGATGGGCGGGATAAAACTTCAATTCTTCCTGATGCATAGAAACACACTCTCCTTAGCGAAATATCTTTACAGCCTCACGGTTTCCGTCCGCTGGCTGCTGAACCACTGGGCCTCAAACCCGGTAAATTTCAGGATGCAGTAATCCGGGTCGGTCACGCCCTTGCGATAGAAACGATTGAAGAAGGGCTTCCAGAAGCGCTGCTTTGTCTCCTGATCGGTGCAGACCTCCATGGTGCCTTTGATCTCTGCGCCCTGGAAGCTGCGCCCCTTTTCATAGAAGTACACACAGGCCTTGGGATTGCTGCGATAATGGCGCACCTTGCGAGACGAAGTGTAGGTAGCAAAGTAAATGTCATTGCCATCGATCAGCACCGGCTGGATCAGCGCACGGGTGGCGGGATAGCCCTCCTCATCCACCGAGGAAATCAGGCTCGTCTTCTGCCGGACGATGAATTCGTAGATCTGTTCACGGGTCATTCTGCTCACCTCAGCCGAAGGTCACGACCTCATGCTTCCCACTGAAGGAATCAAAGGTCGCGGTGGCGTTCCTGAAATACAATAGCTGCATGTTGCCGTCATCGGCGGCGTAGGTCTTTTTCATGAAGGGATAGGCGTCCAGCATGGCCTGACGGCTCTCTGCGCGGTCATCCTCCACCAGTTCCCCCGCGATGCGCACCCAATCGCCCTCCACACACGCGCAGACCTCGACCTTGGGATTTGCCGCAATCTGATGTGACACCGGCTTGCGCTTGCCGGTCATGATGCAGAGCTTTCCATCAATGATATGTGCGATGCCGAAGGGCCGAACCCGCGGCTGATCGCCGTCCACCGTCGCCACATAAAACGTATGCGCCTTTTGCAGGAATTCACAGACCTTTTCCATCATTCATTTCTCCTTTCATTAAGCCAGCGCCATTTTGCCGTCGGTGAATACAAAATTGCGCATGCCGCGGCCCTTGACCTTGTCTTCAGGAATCGCCGCTTCGATGGCGCGGATATCCTCTTCCGTCAGGGTGATCTGCAGCGCGTCGATGGATTCCTGCAGATGCTCCGGGCTGGTGGTGCCCACCAGGCTCTGCACATGATCATACTTGGCCAGCGACCATGCCAGCGCCAGCTGGGAGAGCGTTACGCCCTTTGCATCGGCGATCTTCTTTACTTCCCGGATCAGCGCCAGATTGCCGTCGCGGTTTTCCGGCGAGAGCAAGCCGCGGCCATAGGGATTGGCGGGCATATTCAGCACGCGGTCGGTCAGCAGCCCATGCCCCACCGTGCCGAAGGCCAGCACCTTGACATTCAGTTCCTTGGCAGCGGCGACCAGTTCCTTTTCGATGCTGCGGTCAATCAGCGAATAGCTCATCTCCACCGTGTGGATGGGATGCACCTTGCACGCCCGGCGCAGGGTTTCGGCATCCACCATGGAAAGGCCGATGTGCCTGACGAAGCCTGCCTTTACCAGATCGGCAATCGCGCCCACCAGATCCTCTACCGGCACGGTGGTATCCTGCCGGGCGGGCTGATACAGATCGACATAATCAAGGCCCAAGCGGCGCAGGGAGTAGGCCAGATGCCCCTTAACATTGAAGGGCTTCACATCCAGGCCATAGATGCCGCCCTCAGGCGAGGGCAGCACGCCGAATTTCAGGGACAGGAAGTAGCTGTCCCGGTCAACGCCCTTCACCGCCTCGCCGAAAACCATCTCACTTTCGCTGCCCTGATAGAATTCGCCGGTGTTGAAAAGCGTGATGCCTGCATCCAGCGCGGCGTGAATGGTCTTAATGGAAGTCTCGCGGTTATTGCGGTTCATGCCCATGGTGCCAAGTCCCAGCCGATTCATTTCGATCATGTCTTTTTCCTCCTTAACGATAGTTTGCCATATTGCCGCGGCTATAGCCGCCGGTAAACGCACCGCCGTCATCGCCGGTGACGTTCATGCCATTGCTCAGGGTGACCTCAATTTTCTTTTCATCATTCATGTAAAGCGCATAGGTGCTTCCAGCCAGCAGCTCCGGCGAGGTATACACGGACTGCACCGCATCATCACGGGTGACCATCTCCACGATGCTCCTGCCCGCTTCATCCCGAAGGGAGAGCGTTGTTCCCTTGGGCAGCTTGTTTTTGTGCGATACCCAAAGAATCGGCTGCTGATCCCAATAGACGTTCACGCCCATGCAGCCAACGGAAGCGATTGTGCCGCCGGTGATGGTCACATCGCCGTTGCACAGCAGCGAGCCTTCATAGTCCGGCCAGGGCGGCGCGCTGAGCCGCAGTGTGCCGCCGGTCACATAGATGTTGCCATTGGAATCCACCGTGTCGCCGCCAGATACAGCCTCCACCTCGCCGCCGTTAAACCATGCCTGCACATTGGGGTTCCCGCCTCTGCCGGAAAAGGTATCAGCCTCGGGCGTACCGGCGGCGGCGCTGATGGCATCGTTGGAGGCGTCAATGAAGGATTTTCCGCCGTTCACTTCAATGATCGTGCCTTCAAAGCCCTCATAGCACACAGGAATATCAATCACGCCGCCATTGATATACAGGTTACGGTTGGCGTGGATGCCGTCGTCTCTCGTTTCAATATAGAATGTGCCGCCGTTAATAAACGCATCCACATCGGAATGAACGGCATCATCCCGGCTGATGATGCGAAACATACCGTCCTCCACGGTGAGGATGTTCGCAGACTTCAGGCCTTTCTGGCTGTCGGATTCGCCCGCGGGCGTTCCATCGGTGACAATGTCAAAGTTTCCGCCCTTGATGGTCAGCGCCGTCTGGGCCTGTACGCCGTCGCTGCAGGCGCGAATGATATAGCTTCCGCCCTCAAACAGCCCCCAGCCCTTGGTGGGGTCATCCGCCTTGCTGGCCTGAAAGCCATCGCCGCTGGCAGTCAGGCTGAAGCTGCCCTCCTTCACCGTGACGGAATCCGCAGCGCGGATGGCGTCCATGGCAGCATTGACCACAAAGCCGCCGCCCTCTATGACCAGATCATCCTTGCCGCTGATGCCGTGGCGGAAGGAGGCGTTCACCGTCAGCCAGCCCTTGCCGCCAATGTTCAGGTCGCACTTGCTGAACAGCGCGCCGTTGGGTTCTTCGCTGGCTACATCTGCATAAGAAAACTTGCTGCAATCCGTCAGCGTATTGTGCGTGCCCTCGGTCAGCGTGATGATGAGATCACCTGCGCTTTTGCAGTAGATGGCCGCGTTTTCGCTGGCGGTGATATTCACACCGGAAAGTACAAGCTCTACCTTGGCTGCGTCAGGCGCTTCGACGATCACCTGCCCATGGCTCAGCGTGCCTGTCAATTCGTAAACGCCATCCGCCGTGATGGTCAGCGTGCTGCACTGCGCTCTTGCGCCGGGGCCCTTGATCGTAATGCCATCGTCGGAAAGGGTAATAGTTGCGGTTACAGCGCGCATAGGCCGCCGTTCCGAAGCATCAGGCGCAGAGGCAAGCGCAGATTCGTTGATGGGTTCTGGCGTAAATCCGGGCGCAGCATCTTTCGCCGCTGCAGTCGGCATGCTTTCTGAGGAAGAGGAATCCTTTGCAGCGGATGTGCAGCCAGTCAGCAGCAGCATGAGCATGAGCAGCAGGGAGAATACCTTGCATTTGCCAGTTCTGTGCATTACAGTTCCTCCTTTCCTGCGGCGATGCGGGCGCAGGTGATATTCAGATTTCCGTTGCGCTGGCGGATCTTGTCCAGCAGTTCCTTTTCCCTGGACGGATCCTTCAGCGTAATGGTATATTTCAGTTCAAAGAGACTGCCCAGATTGGTGGACTGCACACGCTCCAGCGCAGCGTTCTTCGTGTATTCGGCAAACAGATCGTCGAAGATATCCGCATAATCAAGATCCTCCGGGATGACCACCCTGAGCGTGCGGCGGTTGCCGTTGCTCTCGCCGAATTTGGAGGTGTTATACACAATCATTGCGGCGCCGATCACCATTGTAAACACGGCGGCGTAGACCACAAAGCCCATGCCTGTGGCAAGGCCTACCGCCATGGCAAAGAACACCGCTGCGATTTCCCGGGCTGTGCCGGGAATGGAGCGGAAACGCACCAGACTGAATGTGCCCATCACCGCCACGCCAACGCCCAGGTTTCCGTTGACCAGCAGAATGACCGTCTGCACGATGGCAGGAAGCAGGGCAAGCGTAACCACAAAGCTCTTGCTGTACACGTTGCGGTACATGTACACGCAGGCAATGACCACGCCCAGCACGAGTGCGGCAGCAAGGCAGATGAGAGACGAGGTAGATACGTCCAGCGAAGCGCCGGTAATCACATTAGTCAGCAAAGGAAATTCCCTCCTTCAGTAGTTTGCGGTATACAGTGCCGTATTTTGAGAAAGATGCAGGATAGATTTTCAGTTCCGAAAGCATTCGGCTCAGCCAGAAGGGCAGCGCGCCCGATACCTTGATCTCCATCAGGCGTTCGCCGGACGGAAGCAGCGGTGTGCCTTCATCCCCCAAAGAAAGATCGAAATCATCCGTCCGATAGCGGATGTCCGTATCGAAGGTAATGCGCAGATTCGGGTCTTCTTTGCCAAGCAGTGCAATCCGCTCATAGAACAGAAGCACCTTGGGCACAGGCTGGTATTGCCGGTAGAACCAGCTGATTTCATCCATGATCTGATTGCTTTTAAGCGGCTGTTCGCCGTAAAGCATATACCGCTGGGCTTCGGCGTAGGTCATGGATATGCGCCGCTTATAGGTAACACCCTTTAGTTTCTTTTTCAGTTCAAGGTAAACATTTGTATCCGGAGAAGGGATCCCGTAGCTGCGCAGGCGCAGCTTTTCTTTGTAATTTGGTTTTCCGATGGAACGACGGATCAGCAGGTAATCCCTGGTGTCAAAATACAGCGAGCAGACGGTGTGCCTGCCGTACTGATCGGCCTGCATATATTCGCCCAGGCGTTCCATCAGCTGAAGGTATATTTCTTCCGGCAGGCGGTATTTCTTTTCATAACGTTCAAATACCATCCCGGCGGAGACTTTCACTTTTGCCATGCACGGTCTCCTTTGAAAAAACGTTCAGTCTGCCAGAATCTTTTTCAGCAGGACGATAAGCTGCTGGCTTTCATCCTCTGTCAGCTTTGCTGTCACCTGCTTTTCAAGGGACTCCCCCAGCGCACGCAGTTCCGTTTCCATGGAAACGGCCTGCTCCGTCAGCGTCAGCAGCTTGCTGCGCCTGTCGTCCGGGTTCTGAATGCGCTGCACCAGCCCCTTCTTTTCAAGATTCTGGATGATGCCGGTCACCGTGGGATTGGTCATGAAGAAATGGGCTTCGATATCGATCTGCCGGATGGGTCTGCCCGGATTGCGGTAGAGCAGCATCAGGATTTTGTACTGTGTATTCGTCAGTTCGTAGGGGGCCAGCACATGATTGGACATTTTCTCAATGACCAATGCCGCTTTTTTAATCAGGATGGCAGCTTTATCGTTAGGCAATGGTATAACTCCTTTCCGGTATTCTAAAAGCATAGGCTCCTATGCGATTATAGCATAGGAACCTATGATTTTCAATGAACAACCTGTAAATAAGTTTTTCAGTTTGCTGCCATGCTTTCCTGCTCCAGCGCTTTGCTGGCCGTGGACAGCATCAGCTTGATGCGGTTCAGCTGATTTACTTCGCTTGCGCCGGGGTCATAATCCACGGCTACGATGTTGGCCTGGGGATAATGGTTTTTCAGTTGCTTGATGACCCCCTTGCCCACCACATGATTGGGAAGACAGGCAAAGGGCTGGATGCAGACGATGTTGGGAATGCCCGAGGTAATCAATTCCACCATTTCGCCGGTCAGGAACCAGCCCTCGCCATACTGATTGCCCAGCGAAAGGAAGGGCTTGGCCAGCCTGGCCACCTTTTCAATGGGCATGGGGCTGTCAAAGCGTCTGCTCTTTTCCAGCGCGCGCAGGGCCGGGCGGCGCAGCAGACGAATGGCAGCTACCCCGGCCTTGGCTACCACCCGGGCAATCTTTTTCGCCCCAAGATACTTGTGCTTGTATTCGCCCCCGTAAACAAAGAAATTCATAAAGTCCATCAGATCCGGCACAGTCGCCTCTGCCCCTTCGCGCTCCAGCAGCTCCACCAGATGATTGTTGGCAAGCGGCATATATTTGACGAGGATTTCCCCCACAATGCCCACCCGCGGCTTGCGCATGTCTTCGTAAATGGGCAATTCATCAAAGGCCTGAACGATGCCCTTGCAAACGGCGGCATACTTCCACCGGCTGCGATCGTTCACAAGGCTGTCGATGGCGATTTTCTTCCATTTTTCATGCAGCGCGTTGGCAGAACCGGTTTCTTTTTCGTAAGGACGCACCCTATAGAGGCAGCGCATAAACAAATCGCCGTACACAAGGCCATGCGCCGCCTTCAAAAGCATCCGTGCAGGAATTTTGAAGCCGCTGTTCTTTTCCAGCCCTGCCGCATTCAGGGAAATGACCGGGATATGGCCCAGGTTTACCTTGTCCAGCGCCCGGCGGATGAAGCCGATATAATTGCTGGCGCGGCAGCAGCCGCCGGTCTGGGGCATGATGATGGCCAGATGATCCGTATCATAGCGCCCGGACAGCACCGCCTCCATGATCTGCCCAACCACCGTAATGGAGGGGAAGCAGGCATCGTTGTTGACATACTGGAGGCCCGTATCAATGGCGGTTCGATTGTCGTTATCCAGGATTTCCAAATTGAAGCCGAATTTATGGAATACCGGCTCCAGAATGTCAAAATGGATGGGACTCATCTGAGGCGCCAGAATGGTATACCCCTGGCGGAACATATCCTCGGTAAATTCCACCCGGTGGTAGGCGGCGCTGGCAGGCCTGGCAGCAATATGCTTCTCCCGACGCAGCTTCATGGCGGCCAGCAGGCTGCGGATGCGGATGCGCACCGCGCCCAGGTTGTTGACCTCATCGATTTTCAAAACGGTGTACAGCTTGTTGCTCTTTTCCAGAATGTCGCTTACCTGATCGGTGGTTACGGCATCCAGGCCGCACCCGAAGGAGTTAAGCTGCACCAGTTCCAGATCATCGCGGGCAGAAACAAACTCTGCCGCATTGTACAGCCGGGAATGATACACCCACTGGTCCAGCACGCGCAGCGGACGCTCGCTGCTGTTAAGCAGGGGCAGGCTGTCCTCCGTCAGCACATGCAGGCCGTAGGAGGCAATCAGCTCCGGGATGCCGTGGTTGATCTCCGGGTCAATGTGATAGGGGCGGCCCGCCAATACAATGCCGGATTCGCCGCGCTCCTCCATGCGCTTGAGCAGCTCCGCGCCCTTTTTCCGGATATCCGCCTTGGCCCTTTGCTGTTCTGCCCACGCCTTATGCACAGCGACGGTTACTTCCTCCGCCGGGATCTTCCATTCCCGCTGGCATACGTCAATCAGCCGCTGAGCGGCGGTCTGCTCGCTGGTAAAGGCGATAAAGGGGCGGATGTAATGCACCTGCCCGGATGTAATGGCCTCCACATTGTTTTTCAGGTTTTCCGCGTAGGAAACCACGATGGGACAGTTGAAATGATTCTGGGCGCTTTCGATTTCCTGATGCTCATAAAACACGCAGGGGTGGAAAATGGTCTGGATCCCCTGATCAATCAGCCATTGCACATGCCCGTGGGCCAGCTTGGCCGGATAGCATTCCGATTCCGAAGGGATGGATTCCATGC
>CAZJUJ010000025.1:0-34037 GCA_964549135.1 uncultured Oscillospiraceae bacterium
AATAATTGTTAACGAAAGTATGAAGCAATCATGAAATTCTGGGCATTGAAGTAGACAATACGCTCCATTGGTGATATACTATATTTTGACAATTTTTAGGCATTTCAGGCGATTTCTGTCGTTTGATTCAGGCTTTCGGAATATGTCAATTAGTGGTGTTAGTTCTCTACTTTCGTCCCCGAAAGGACAAGGAGATGATCTTATGGGCGGTTTTCAACTGGATGGATGTGGGGCTGCAGATTCGGTTAGCAAGCTGAGATTGCTGAAAGCAGAGCGCTGTTCTGCCTGCGGTAAGGAATGTGATTTTTATCTTGCCAGGATCAGGCCGAAAATATATATTGCATTCATTCCGAAAATTCCGCCGAATAAGAAGTATGGCATCGTTTGTGCCAAGTGCAAAACGGGCACTTACATAACAGAAGAGCAGATGAAGGATCTGATGAATGCGGACGAGGAGAGCAAGGTTTTGCTGTTTGATGCCATTATGCATCCTGAAAACAATGACAGTATTCAGGAGGAATCGCGCCTGCAGGAACCGGAACTTCTGAAAAAGAATACCGCTGACAATTCAGCGCCGATAGAAAATGGCTTTAAGGCAAATGAACCGCTCCCTGTAAATAAAGAGGCAGAAAAGTGGGAAGGTCCCCTTTGCATGACCAAGAATGACAATGGCATGAAGCATTTCCGGCTGTGCGGTCATGCGCGATAACTGCTGGATGCATTGAGATACAAGTTCGCTGGGAGTGATTGTTGATGGATTATCGGTTTGCGGCCCTCGAAGCATTGCAGCA
Source organism: uncultured Oscillospiraceae bacterium (assembly GCA_964549135.1). Taxonomy (GTDB): domain Bacteria; phylum Bacillota; class Clostridia; order Christensenellales; family Aristaeellaceae; genus RUG563. The sequence goes on from CAZJUJ010000025.1 coordinate 792, forward strand.
TCTGCGTGAGGCATTGGAAAAATATCCAAACCCGGGCTTGCTTGAGGAAATCAATGCGCTGACCGCGCTGGTGAAGAATCAGAGATTCATCGTGGCTGTTGCGGGTGAATTCAAGCGCGGAAAATCGAGCCTGATCAACGCTCTGCTGGGAATGCCCGTCCTGCCGATGGATATTCTGCCCGCGACGGCAACGGCCAGCCGCATTGTTTACGGTTCACATCCCAGCATGCGGATTCTCAAGAAAGATGGCTCAAAGCAGACAATCGATGTCAAAGAACTGAAAGATTACGTAACGAAGCTGACAGACGAAGCAGCTCAAAATGCGAAAAGCATTCAGGAAGCGGTGATTGAATATCCAACGATTCTTTGCCAGAACGGAGTTGAGATTGTAGATACGCCCGGTCTGAACGATAGTGAGGGAATGGAAAAGATCACAAACGATATCCTTCAGGATGTTCATGCTGTGGTGTTTGCTGTTTCTGCAATTATGCCGTTCAGCGAAACCGAGGCTGCATGGCTTGCAGGCGCTATCAGGAATGACAAGCTTCAGTACCTGATGTTTGCGGTTACTTTTTTTGATCGCGTGATGAAAAAGGATCAGCAAAAGGTGTTGGATTCTATTCGAGAACGAATTTCGGCCATGGTGCAGGAGCGAGTACAGGCGCTTTATCCGGATCAGCCAGACCTGAAGAAAAAGGCAGAGCGATTGACTGATCCTAAAACCATGTTCCTGATCCCCATATCTTCCAGCGATGCGCTGGACGCCATTGTTTCGGGCGATGACGAGCTTTTACAAAAAAGCAACCTGCCCGAATTCAAGCAGTCGCTGATGATGGCTGTGAATGCGCATCAGAATGAATATGCCGTCCTGCGCACGGACAAGCTCATGCGCCAGGCTGAAGCATGGCTGAGTGAGCCGGGTCAGCAGCGGGCTGAACTGAATGAAGTGCGGAGCATGAATGATAACTGCGAGGAAGCGCTGCAGCGTTTGCAGCAATATACAGAGAATGTGAAGCAGACCATCCAGCGGCTGAACGAAGAAATAGCCTCTGCTGTAAAGAACACGCCCAGTGCCTTTGCAGATATGCAGGCAGCAGCAGACGGGGTAATTTATGCGCAGCAGGGGAACATTCAAACGAATGATGATGTGCATACTATCTTGAATGCGGCGACGCTTGCGGCGAGAGAAGCGGTTAAAACGCATTATCTCACCCAATGGAACGCAAATTATCTGCCAGTTTTCAAACGCGGCGTGGAATTGATAGAAGCGGAACATGACGCTCTGCTGGAAAAATGCCGGATTTTGCTTGATCCGGTTCCGCAGCTGCAGGAAACATTGGAACTGAAGAAAACGCTTTGGAGCCGTATCAGCACATGTATAATTCCTGAACTGCCTTTGGAGTGGAGCCTGGATATCACGGGCGGCTTTCTTAAGGGGGTTATAACGGGCGGACAGCGAATGGCAGAGGATATTGGAAAATCTGTAAGCAGAGCCGCGGATTTTATCGAAAAGAAATCACCGGGCTTCCGGAAAATGAAGGGGAAATTCGAGGATATCGTGCAAAAAACAGGCATTGCGGAGAAAGCGAAGGGTAAATTTGAGGATCTCATGCAAAAAACAGGCATTGCCGAGAAAGTGGAAAAAATCGAGCTTCCGCAGTTGGAAATCAAGGAAGGATTACTGACAGGCAAAAATCTGTATCAGGAAATCATACCCAAAATCTCGGAGGGCACAACGCACCTGATCCGCGGCTGGAATGAACTTCCGGAACGTTTGTCGGCCATCCTGTACGCGGCTTATTTGGATGAAGAGAGGCTCCTGACAGATTCGACGCTCCAACTGGCGCTTACGAAGCGCAAGGGAGAGATAGAGGTCACGCTGACGCAGCGTACCAAGGAAAGAGAAGATAATTTCAAAAATGCAGCAGCTTGCATAGAAAAGGCAAAAGAAATAATTGAGAAAGCAAAAAATCCCGAAATTGTCGAAAGCGAAGGGGATAAAGCATGAAGTGCGAGCATTTTGGATAGGAATTGGTGCAAGGCATGCGCATACACTGTGAACAGAAAGAGCAGATCGATCCCGAATCTTCATCAGCTTCATGAAAATATCAGGAGGACACGCACAAATGAATGATCAAGCGATTGGATATCAGAGCTATAATCAAATGGTCACAGAAATTTCCAATAATCTGCAGAAATTACATGACGTATGTATGGATCTGAATATGCAGGAAACTGCCGCGGCCCTGGAGCGCAGTGATGCGAAGATGAAAGGGCATAAATTCGCAATCGGTATTCTGGGCGAATTCAAGCGCGGCAAAAGCACTGTGATCAATGCGCTGCTGGGGCGCGAGATCATGCCCTCTGATATTCTGCCGACATCTGCAACGATGAATCGCGTGACGTATGGGCTCAATCCCGGGGCGCAGATACATATGCGCAGCGGCGAAGTTGAAAATATTGCCGTGGATCAGCTGATCGATTATGTAACCAAGCTGGATGCAGAGAAGGCGGCAATGGCGGAACTGGTGGAAGAAGCCATTGTATTCTATCCCTGCAAATTCTGCAAAGACGGTGTGGATATTGTGGATACTCCCGGCCTGAACGATGACGGGCGCATGGATAAGGTGGTAGAGGAGGTTATTCCGAAGCTGGATGCAGTGGTGATGGTGATCGTGCCCGACAGTCCCTTGAGCATGAGCGAATCGGCATTTATCCGCACCAAGCTGATGACCAGCGATATCGGCCGCCTGATTTTTCTTGTTAACAAGATGGATTGCGTGCGTAAACGGGATCGCCAGCGTGTGCTTGATAGTATTCGCGTTCGAATCGAGGAATCCATTCTTGGCAAGATGAAAGAAATTCATGGAGAGGATTCCGATATTTATAAGGATGTTCAGAATAAGCTCGCTGACATACGCATCTTCCCCATTTCTGCACGCAATGCACTGGAGGGAAGAGAAGAAAACGATGATGCGCTGCTTAATGACAGTGGAATTCTGGAATTCGAAGCTGCCCTGGAAAAGATGCTGACGGAAGAGCGCGGCAGCTTGGAGCTGAGCATGCCCATTGCGCAAATCTACCGCGGCTGCGCTCAGGCCTCGGAAATGATCGAAACCTGCAGAACGGCGCTGAACATCAGTCAGGAGGAATTTCAGCAGACGCAGCGTGAAACGCTGGCCAAATGCCAGGAATTATCAGAAGAGCAAAAGGAAAAGCAAAAGAATCTGAGGGACAAGGCCAAGGATGTGAAGGCCCAGATGTATGTGAGCGCAAAGGAGTGCTATGACCGTATTGAAGAAAAGGCTGGCGAGTTGATCGATAGCATTACCCTTGATAACCCGAAAAAAAGCCTGACCGATGATGATAAGCGGGCGATTATCGAAAAGGCTGCCAAGCAGATCGACGAATTAACCAGGCAGGAAATGGCTGTTTTTTCCGAACGAACCATTTGCCGGCTGAGTGAAATCGTCGGCAAGGAATCTCTGGAGATTTCCACTATGGTATCCAAGCATGAGATGCACATTGCAGATGCGAGCAAGCCGAATGCAAATTTGAAAGTGATACTGGGAAGCATTGCATTGGACACCATGACTACATATCTGGCGGCAGAGCTGCCGGGCCTCGGCGGCGTTATTATGGGCTATCGTTCGGCGGGCGTGAAAGGCGCCTTGTTGGGCGGCGGCACTGCCTTGGCCAGCTCCGTGGTCCTGGTTTCGCTGCTGGCCCCCTTGGGCATTGTGGGGCTGCCCCTGGCAGCGATTGCCTGCGCAAGCGGAACATTTGCAGGCAGGGCAGTGACGGACGCAGTATTTGCAAAGAGCCTCAATCAAAAAGCCCTTGCACAATTGAAAAAAGAAATCCATGCCGGTTTCCAGAACAGCAGCATTCAGATGCGCAGCGATCGAGAAATTGAGAAATGGATCGACGAAACGGTTGACGGACAATATGCGCAGCTGATTGATTCCATGAATGATGAATGCACACGGATTAGAAATCAGGCGAATGAAACCATCAGCAACATCAAGCTGGAATTGGCGCGCAATGCGGCGGAAAAACAGCAGCGTATGAACCATTATGATGCCCTGCAGGCAACCATTATTGGGATCCGGACCTACATGGAGCCATACAGAAATATGATCGCCAATAGTATTCCCTTCGACGGGGATTCCTGCAAAGCAGCAGTCAGCGATCATATTGACGCGTAAGCCGGGCAGGAAACAGATAAAGGAGGAACGCAGATGGAATCGATGAATAATCCTCTTCGGGGTATGGATTACAGCTTTAAAACCTATCTGGCGAATCGGAAAGCGGAAAACATCCGGCACATGGATGGCAATGCAATTCCCGATTATGCATACGGCATGGATTATGAGCTTCGTAAAAAGCTGGATAGTATTCCGGGGTTCTTCAGGTTTTCAAAAACGCTGGTTGCCTCCCAGGCCAGCGTTATGCTGCAGGAAATCAACCAGCACGCCACATGCGCCACAGCCTCAACATTTCCCGATGTATATGAAATCGGCTGTGAATGTGCCCGCCGCCTGGGAACGACTATTCCTAACATATATATTTATCCTTCCACTGAAATCAATGCCTATGCCGTTGCAACGGAGGAAATAGAGCCCCTCATTGTGATTTACAGCGCGCTGTATGAACGTGTTACCAAAGGCGAGCTGAAGGCGGCGATCGGCCATGAGTGCGGACATTTCCATAATCATCATAGCACCTACCAGCTTCTGGTGAACGTACTTTTGCAGTCAGGCGCTGCCGGCACCGGAATGCTGGCAGGAAAAGCAGTGGCGGGAATGCTGACAAAGGGCGCCACCGTTGCGCTGAACACGTGGAGCCGAGCTGCAGAAGTGACCGCTGATCGGGCCGGCATGATTTGCGCCGATTCTCCGGAGGATTGCCTTTCCCTGCAAGCCAAATTCATGTACGGCGGTGCCTTTGGCGAGCATCAGGTGGATTATGAATCGCTGAAAGAGCAGCTTCAAATGCAGATGAGCAACGCCACGAAATATCTGGAACTGAATTATAATCATCCCACCAGCGTGCGCCGTATGTTGGCGATGGAGGAATTTGCCAAGTGCCGTGTTTACTATGACTGGCGGGAAGATTTGAAAAAACCGGGCGCTATACTCTGCTCCCGGGAAGAATGCGATGAGCGCTGCAAGAAATTCATTGCCCTGAACGGAAAAACAAAGGAAGGAGGCGTTCGCTGAAGATGGGGAATATCGTTTATGATATTGATGAATTGAAATCGATATTGAATGAAAATCTGGCTGCGTTGGAGCAGATACGCTGCAATGAACGCTATTTCAAGCATTTGGGTGCTTCCTTTATGGAAAGGCTCGAGAAATGGGAAAAGAATATTCGCCGCCAGAGGGATTTGCCCTTTACAATTGTCGTCTGCGGCGAATTCAAACGTGGAAAATCAAGCTTGATCAATGCCCTGCTCGGCGAGGATGTTGCCGTTGCGGATGTTACCCCGGAAACCATTACGCTGAACCGGATCAGCTACGGGGAGCATTCCAATGCATTGGTGCTGCCCGGCGGAAAGCGGCTGCTGCTCAAAGATGAAGAGCTTCGGCGCAGCAAACTTGAATCTATCCTGGACGAGCATGGCAAAGGCGTCTATCAGCTGGAGCTTAAGCGTCCTATTGAGCTTCTCAAAAGCATGACCATCGTGGATACCCCCGGTATGGAAGATTCGATGCGGGATTATAGCCCCATGGTCATCGAGGCGCTGAATCAGGCGGATGCAGTATTGCATGTCGTGTCTGTGAATTATCCTGTTTCCCTCAGCGAACAGCTGTTTATCCGTACCTCTATTCTGCCGCAAAAGCATACGCAGGTCATGGTGGTCGGCAACTATGCCGATACACTCCGCACACAGGGAAACTATGAGCGCATGCGCAAAGAAATCGGTGAAAGACTCAATACCATTCTTCCGGGCATACCGTACTATGTACTCAGCGCCCTGGATGAGCGCTGCCGCCAAATGGGAGCGGAACGTCCGGCTGAAGAGCTTGCGTCTATTCTGGAAAGCGGCTTCCAAAGCCTGAAGGACAGCCTGAACACGCTGCTTCAAGAGAAAGGCGCAATGGTGCTGCCTGACCGCATGGAACGCATGTTCAGCGGAATGCAGGAAGAGCTTGGCACGCTGCTGAATACGCAGGAGTATGGCGTGGTGATCGATAAGGAAACGCTCAATAAGGAAATCGACGAAGCAAATGAGCTGTGCGATGCCATGAGCAAAAAGCAGCAAGCAACGCTGAACGAACTTGCAAACAGGATGAATGAAATGTGCCGCGAAACCACGGGCTGGCTCTCCGAAATAGTGGATGGGATGCGCGCTGAGGTACAGCAGATGCAGGATGTCGATACCCTTGATGTGCGCAAATACTATTCCATCTATTGCGTAGATACCATGCAGGATGCGCTGAATCGCTGCGTTGAGTACCATTTGGATATGATCTACGATGCGGTTGATCGCATTTCCGAGGAAATGGGCAAGAGCCTTTCGCTGGATTCCGCCAAGCTGGCAAAGCAGAATTTTCGTTTTGCCCTGCACAATAAATCCTGGACGCGGGGCGATAATCTGTATTTGGGTTCAACGGTGCTGACCAATGCTACAGGCGTCGGCGGTTTGCTTTATTCCCTTGCGACGATGGGCATAAGCGGGCATATGCGGCAAAAAGAGCTGTCCGGCAAGAAGGATACGGTTCTGCTGGATGTTCAGCGCCAGTTCATGCAGCTTAAGGAAACCTTGCCCAAGGTAATTGAACAGACTTACAGCCAGCTCGAGAAAGAATTAAATGGGCAAATTCAGGATTTCTTTGCCAAACAGATTCAGGAAGTCAAGGACAACACCGATCAGATGCGAACAACCGCTAACTGCGGCATAGAAGAAAAGCAGCGTATACAGAAGGATATTCATGAGGTGAGAGAGCTTCTGGAAAAAATGGTGATATGAATTGGACGAAAGAGAAAGCAATACAGACATCTGGCGCAATTGCTGTGGTTTGTATGGGTCAAATCGCAGCAATTGCATACGCGGGTCATTTAAGGAGCTGAATTCATGACTGCTGAACAATACTGGGAGCTTCACAAAAAAGAGGTGCTTGCAGAACTGAATGATACAGGCAACGAGGATGAACTCCTTGCGGTTTACCATCGCTTTTGGGAATCGCTGAAAGTGCATGTGCTATCTTGCTTTGAACATGAGATAGGCAGCTTGTTCAGACATCTGCCATACCCGCAGGGATCTTGAATGCCCCCGTCAGTCTTCAGCAGGGTATCCATCAGAGCGTATTCAACCGCATCAGACGGATGGTGCAAAAAACCGAAATAGCGATTATTTCGGGAGAGGATAGCTGCAGCCGGGCGGGCTGAATGATCAGTTCATCAATATAGCAGCAGCTGGCAACCGGACGATAGAAAAAGCTGAATGAAAAGATACAGGGAGGATGCAGGATGGGCATGTTTGATAAGCTGTTTTCCCGAAAGGAAAAGGGGAAAACTGAAAAGAAGGAATCCGAGAACGTTATTGACGTGATGCTGGCGCTGGCGGAGCGTATGCTGAATGACGGAAATGCAGAGAAGGCCGTTGAACAGTATAAAAGCATTCTCCGATTAGGCCCCAATTCTGCTGCGCAGCACAATCTCGGAAGTCTCTATGCACAGGGAAAAGGAATAAAGCAGGATTTTTGCGAAGCCGCGTACTATTTCCGTCAGGCAGAGATGGCTGGAGATGAAACGGCATCCAAGCTGGTGCTTAAATGCGAATTGGATTATCTTTGCCAGAATATTGGCAAAGAGAGTTCTGCCGGGCTTTACGAGCGGATGAAGGAATTTGTCAGCCGTGTTGCCCCGGAGGACGCTGACGAAGCGCGCATCGGGCGTGAACTCAGCACGATTGGCCTGCATCTTACCGATAAAGAGGAATATCCTGAAGCAGTGAAACTGTTTCGCGCAGCGGCAGAATTCTGCAATGACGGCAAAGCCCAGAATTATCTCGGCGTGCTTTACAATGCCGGCGCAGGTGCCGAAAAGAATGATTTGATCGCGCTGTACTGGTTTGATCGGGCAGCGGACAACGGCTTTGAAGCGGCTAAGCCTGATCGCGATGGAATTTTCAATGCCTATCGCAACACATTAAGCGAGGATGCGTTCGCTGAATGTATGGAACAGATAGCTTGCTGGTGTGATGCCGGGTCTGCGGATATTCCCAGGACGCCTGAGAAGGCGGCTTATTGGCATCGTATTGCGCAGGAAGCCAGAGGCACTTGATGACATGCAGACCAAAGAAAAACCAATAATCGGCGATGGCTGCTTGTGAAAAAAGGAGGATGGTAGTATACTAACCCAAAGACGGCCGGCAGCGGTTGGCATCTGCGGATGACAGGGAGCCCGGGAAGCGGCTTTTGCCCTGGGAATGTGCATAGCGCTATTCAGCGGGCATGGGGGAGGAGGAAGCGGCGAATGAAGGAAATCGAGATTGTGCAGCATCTTCAGGCGCGTGGGCTGCGGATTTTTCTCAACACGGTGGAATACCGCACGCCGCATCTGCACAAGGAACTGGAGCTGATCTGGCTGCTGGAGGGCGGCATGGAGATTCGCAGCGCCCAGGGAACGCATATCGCCCGGGCGGGCGAAATCGCCATCCTGAACCCCAAGCAGATGCATGCCCTGCGCCGCCTGGACGCGCCCTGCTCCTTCCTCTGCCTGCAGGTATCGCCGAAATTCTTTTCCTACAGCTTTCCCGCCATTCAGGGGCTGCGCTTTGACGCGCTGCTGACCCATTCGGCGGATGGGATTGCGCCCCTTATGGATGGGCTGGCGCTGGCCTATTTCCTGCAGGAGCCGGGCTTTGAATTGCTCTGCGCCGGAAAAATGCATCTGCTTTTATACCGGCTGATGCAGCGCGTGCCGCATCATATCCTCAATGAAAGCGAGGCCCTGGAGCAGGAAAGAAAGGGCGAGCGGCTGAATCGGCTGATGGATTTTGTGGAGCGCAATCATCAGGGGCATATCTCCCTTTCCGATTTTGCCCGGGAGGAAAAAAGGAGCATGAGCTATCTTCCCCATTTCGTCAGGGAAAACCTGGGGCAGAGCTTTCAGGAATATGTGAATGCCGTCCGCTTCCAGACGGCCTGTTCGCTGATTGCTGCTGGGCGGCAGCGCCTATTGGATGTATGCACGGAGGCGGGCTTTTCCGATTATCGCTATTTTGCAAAGACCTTCCAGCAGCGGGCGGGCATGTCTCCCAAGGAATACCGGGCAAGGCACGGGGGCGATGCTCCTCTGGGCTCCCCGGAGAAAGCGGCGCTTCCCACAGGGCCGACGGCTTCTCTGGAACGCATCTATCCCCGGGAGGAGGCCGCCGCCCTGTATAAGCGGCTGCGGCAGATTCCCTGATGCGGCAAAGCGCCGGCACAGCTAATTTGTCTAATAAAAAATGCAGAAAGGTCAAGGCAAACGCCTTGACTTTTTTCTATACTATAATCAGTGCCAATATCAGACAGATACGCTTCATGATCATGGATATTCAATACAAAGGAGGAAAGCCGCATGCTCTATATCGGGATCGATCTGGGAACCTCCAGCGTAAAAATGATGCTGATGGATGAAAAGGGACAGCTTCAGCGCATGGTGGCCCGGGAATATCCGATCCGCTTTCCGCAGCCCGGCTGGAGCGAGCAGGAGCCGGACGACTGGTGGAACGCCATTGCAGAGGGGATGCCCGAATTAATCCGGGGCGCTGATGCTGCACAGATTGCGGGCATTGGCGTAGCCGGGCAGATGCACGGCCTGGTGGCCCTGGATGAAAGGGATCGGGTCATTCGGCCCTGCATTCTCTGGAATGACGGGCGCACCCAGAAGCAGGTGGAATACCTGAATGAAGCCATCGGCCGGGAGAAAATCAGCGCCTATACCGCCAACATCGCCTTTGCGGGCTTTACCGCGCCCAAGCTGTTATGGATGCGGGAAAACGAGCCGGAGGCCTTTGCGCGTATTTCCAAAATCATGCTGCCCAAGGATTACATCAATTACAGGCTGACCGGCGTCCACAGCACCGATTATTCCGATGCCTCGGGCACGCTGCTGCTGGATGTAAAGCACAAGCGCTGGTCAAAGGCAATGACGGCCCTCTGCGGCATCAGCGAGGGCCAATTGCCCGCGCTTTATGAAAGCTGGCAGCGCGTGGGCTATGTGAAGCCGGATGTGGCCGCCAGGCTGGGGCTGGGTAAGCAGGTTTCGGTCTGCGCCGGGGCGGGGGATAACGCCGCTGCGGCCATTGGCTGCGGCGTGACAGGAAACGGCGGCTGCAATATCAGCCTGGGCACATCGGGCACGGTCTTTATCACCAGCGATACCTTTCAGGCCGACCGGAATAACGCGCTGCACAGCTTCGCCCATGCCGACGGCGGCTATCATCTGATGGGCTGCATTCTTTCCGCCGCCTCCTGCAATCAGTGGTGGCTCCGGGATATTCTGGGGACAAAGGATCACGCGGCGGAGCAGGCCCTGATCCCGGCGGAGAGGCTGGGGAAAAACGATGTATTTTTCCTCCCCTACCTCATGGGCGAGCGCAGCCCGCATAATGATCCCGCCGCCCGGGGGGCCTTCCTGAATCTGCGGATGGATACCAGCCGTGCCGATATGACCCAGGCCGTGCTGGAGGGCGTGGCCTTTGCCATCCGGGACTGCGTGGAAATCGCCCGGGCCCAGGGGATTCCCATCCATTCCAGCCGTATCTGCGGCGGCGGCGCCAAAAGCCCGCTCTGGCGCACGATTCTGGCAAATGTATTGGGCATTCAGCTGGAAATGCCCCTGACCGAGCAGGGCCCGGGCTATGGCGGCGCGATGCTGGCGGCGGTGGCCTGCGGGCAATGGCCCAGCGTGGCGGCCTGCGCCGGGGAAATCACTGCGGTCAGGGAAACCATCCGGCCCGACCCCGCGCTTTCTGCGGCCTATGAGCAAAGGTATCGGGCATGGCACCGGCTGTATCCCGCCGTATGCCGCATGGAAAAATAACGGGCGCTTCCCGCAAAAAGCAACAACAAATAATCAGGAGGTTATCCCATGCATTCTTTTGATAATATTCCCGTGGTTCATCTGGGCCTGGCGGCTGTTTCCCGCGATTGCTTCCCTGTCAGCCTTTCCGAAAAGCGCCGCGCCGCCATTGCCGCGGCCTGCGCCCAGCGAAAAATCGAAATCTATGAGGCCCAAACCACCGTCGAAAATGAGCAGGATATGCTGAAGGCGGCGGAGGAAATGAAAAATGCGGGCTGCAATGCCGCCGTTGTCTTCCTGGGCAATTTCGGCCCGGAAACGCCGGAAACGCTGCTGGCGCGGTATTTTGACGGCCCCTGCATGTTTGTCGCTGCCGCCGAGGGGGATGGCGATCTGATCAACGGCCGGGGCGATGCCTACTGCGGCCTGCTCAACTGCTCCTATAATCTGGGGCTCAGGGGGTTAAAGGGCTATATTCCCGCCCAGCCGGTGGGCACGGCGGAGCATCTGGCTGATCGCATTGCCGAATTCATTCCCATCGCCCGGGTGATTCTGGGGCTCAGGGGGCTCAAGATCATCACCTTCGGCCCGCGTCCCCAGGATTTCTTCGCCTGCAATGCGCCCATCAGCGGGCTGTATGAATTGGGCGTGGAGATCGAGGAGAATTCCGAATTGGATCTGTTGGTCAGCTACAGGGCCCATGAAAATGACCCGCGCATTCCGTCTGTCTGCGCCGATATGGCGGCGGAAATGGGCGAGGGGCATTATTATCCCGATCTGAGCGCGCGGATGGCGCAGTTTGAACTGACGCTTCTGGACTGGGCGCAGGCGCACCGGGGCGCGCGGCAGTATGTGGCCTTTGCCGATAAATGCTGGCCCGCCTTCCCTGCCGAATTCGGCTTTGAGCCCTGCTATGTAAACAGCCGCATGGCCGCAAGGGGCATTCCGGTCAGCTGCGAGGTGGATATTTACGGCGCGCTTTCCGAATACATCGGCCTCTGCGCCTCGGGGGATGCCGTAACGCTGCTGGATATCAACAATACCGTGCCCCAGTATCTCTATGAAGAGGAGCATATCGCCCGCTTGGGCTATGCCCTGAGCGATACCTTTATGGGCTTCCATTGCGGCAATACCCCCAGCTGCAAAATGTGCGAGGGCCGCGCCGTGCGCTATCAGCTGATTCAGCATCGCCTGCTGGAGCCGGCAGGCAGCCAGCCCGATTTCACCCGCGGCACCCTGGAGGGCGATATTGCCCCCGGCGATATCACCTTCTTCCGGCTGCAATGCGATAGCCGGGGCGCGCTGCGGGCCTATATTGCCCAGGGCGAGGTGCTGCCGGTGGCCACGCGCAGCTTTGGCGGCATCGGCATTTTCGCCATTCCGGAAATGTCCCGCTTCTATCGCCATGTGCTGCTGGAAAAGCGCTATCCCCATCATGGAGCGGTGGCCTTTGGTCATCACGGCAAAACGCTCTTTGAGGTATTCAAATATCTGGGCATTGCCGATATCGCCTATAACCGACCCAAGAGCCTGCCCTATCCCACCGAAAACCCCTGGGAGTAAGGGCGCGCAGCCGGGGAAACAGGCATTTGGCAGGGCAGAACGCTGTATCCGTTAGGGAGGGAGATCTCATGAAGCCAGCAAAAAGCAAAAAGGCAACCAATATCTATATCCGGCTTCTGCTGCTGTTTTTTCTGGCGCTCATTCCCTTCTTTGCCCTCAGCCTGCTGAGCAATCATATTGCCGAGGAGCGGCTGCGGCAGCAGAGCGAGGAGCGCCTGGCCTCCCAATTGGATAACATGGTGGCCGATTATGAGGATCTGCATTTCCGCGTCTATTCCTGGATGAAGGTCAATCTGGTCAAGGATTATGAGGTGCTGCTGGGAAACGACCGCATCGAATTATCCGCCTACAAGCTGGGGCTTTATGTGGCCAATGTGTTTTCCAGCCTTCAGGAATTGGCCCAGATGAGCGAGGATATTGCCGATATCGCCGTCTATATGCCACGGACGGGGAAAATGGTTTCCCTGCTGGATTACTATGATAACACCCTGTCCGAGGACGTGGCGGAAAGAATTGAGCAATACCGGCAGATGCAGAATTCCTTTGTCCGGCTGCAGGATGCCATCCGCATCTTCTGCACCTCTGCGCCCACCCGGACGCAGCCGCTGTATGTGGCCGAAATCACGCTTTCCGATGAATTGCTGCTGGAGCATCTGAATGGCCAGAATCAGGAGCGCTATGCCTTGCTTCTGGACGATGGCTACACCCTCTGCTTTCAGGAGGATGCGGCGCTGTTGGAGGCCGCCCGGGAAAGAATCGACCAGGCCGATGCGCCCTCCGGGCAATTCATTGTGGATGATTATCTGGTCATGTACCGCGTGTTTCTCAATGAAAATCATTTCGTCGGCTATGTGCCCCTGGATACGCTGTTTGCCCCGGTAAGGAATTTCAATGTATTTTCCATCGTTATGCTGATTCTGGCGGTGCTGGTTTCCCTGGCCGTCTGCTTCTATCTTTCCCGCACCATCAATCATCCCTTTGCCCGGCTGACCCATGTTTTCCGCCAGGTGGAGCAGGGGAATATGAGCGTTTCTCTGGATGCCCAGCCCGGCACGCCCCGGGAATTTGCCATGGTGTATGATCGCTTCAACGATATGATCGCGCAGATTCAGGATCTGATGACCCAGCGCGTGGAGCAGGAAAAGGCCCTGGAGCAGGCGAAGTACAGAGAATTGCAGGCGCATATCGCCCCGCATTTCCTCTACAACAGCTTCAATGTCCTGCGGCATTCCATTCTCATGGGTGATGCGGATACCTCCGCCCAGATGACCAAGCTATTGGCCAGCTATTTCAAATACCTGACCTACAAGGGCGAGCAGACCACCATCCGCCTGGAGGAGGAATACCAGCATATGCTGGATTATCTGGAAATCCAGAAAATCCGTTTCGGCGGCAGCATCGCGGTGGAAATTGCGCCGCTGCCCGCGGCATACCGGGATTTGCTGGTGCCGCCCTTTATTCTGCAGCTGCTGGTGGAAAATGTATTTAAGCACGGCATTCATGATCGCCCCAGCGGCGGCAAAATCACGCTGGAAATTGAAAAGCGGGAAAGCATGCTGTATGTGCGCGTGCGGGATAACGGCGTCGGCGTGACGGAAGAGGAGCTAACGCTGCTAAAGGATGCCATCGCCCGGGGCGAAAGCATGGCCGGGCACAGCGGCCTGATCAATATCAGCAGGCGGCTGGAATTCTATTCCGGCGGCAAAAGCCGGCTGGAGGCGGATAGCCGCCCGGGCGAATATTTTGAGGCGCGCATCTGCCTGAGCCTTGCCGAAAAAGAAAGCGGGGAAAAGGAATGATCAATATTCTCGTTGTGGATGACGAGCCCATCAGCGCAGATGGGATTACCATTTATCTGGAGGAGCATGGCGATAACAGCTGGAATATCTTTACGGCCTATAACGGCCCCGGCGCCATGAAATTCGGCCAGCAGCGCATTGATATTCTTTTGACAGATATTATGATGCCCGGCATGGATGGCTTTGCTTTGCAGGAGCAGCTGCGGCAGCGCTGGCCTATGCTCAAAACCGTTTTCCTCACCGGCAACGGCCAATTGGATTATGCCCGGCAGGCCATCCGCTCGGGCAGCGTTATCGATTATGTGCTGAAAATGGAGGATGAAACGGTGGTGCTGGCGGCGGTGCGCAAGGCCATCAGCGCCCTGGAGGATGATATGCGCATCCAGGAAAGCCTGCAGCAGGCGGAGCAGAATCTCAGCCGGATCAGGCCGCTGATGCAGAAGGATTTTCTCGTTTCCATTCTCAAGGGCAATGCCCCACCCGCCATGCTGCAGAGCGAGCGCTTTGAGCAAATGAAGCTGCCGCTTTTCGCCGATCGGCCCATTCTGCTGCTGGTGGGGCAAATGGGCGACAGCAGCCATGATGAGCAAATCAATGATCTTTCCTTCTGCGCGCTGGATAATATGCTGGAAAAATTCCTCTGGCCCATTTACCGCTACTATATGGTATCGGTTTCCGAGCGGCGCATCGCCGCCTTTCTTCAGCTTTCCGGGCGGCAGGGAACGCTGGATGTGCAGCACGCCTTTTCCCTGCTGGAATTGGTGCAGCAGAATTTCAGCAAATCCATGGGCACGCTGACCCTTGTGCTGAATCATACCGCCTGCAGCTTTGCCGAGGCCAGCCGCCATTATCGGGCCATGCTGCTGACGCTGGAGCAGAATATGGATGTATCGGATGATACGCTGATGCTGCAGAGCGCCCGGGAGCGCCTGCCCGAAACCATGCACGCCCGGGAAATGCACGCCCTTCGCTCCGCCCTGGAGCGCGGCGAATACGAAAAGGCATCGGCGCTTTGCCGCAGCATGCCCTCACCCCATACCCCCGCCGGCCGGCTGATGCTCTATCGCCAGCTGCTCAAGCTGTTTTCCATTACCGTGGATGCCCGGAATGATGCGCAGAGCCTCTATGCCGTCAGCCGCATTCCCGCCCTTCAGCTCAGCGATACCGGCTGGAAGCAGACCCAGGCCGATTTTGCACTGCTGCTGAAATCCCTCTCCGGCACGGCGGATTCCCCCTCCCAGCGCAAGGATGAATTGATCCGGCAGATCTGCCAGTATGTGGACAGCCATCTGGCAGACGATCTTTCCCTTTCCCGGATTGCCGCCGTCACCTATCACAGCCCCACCTACATTTCCAAAATCTTTTCCGAGGTCAAGGGCGTCAATTACAATAGCTTCGTGGTGGGCCAGCGCCTCTCCCGGGCGGCAGAGCTGCTGCAAAGCACGCGCCTGGTGCTGGAAAGTATCGTTTCCCAGGTGGGCTACAGCTCTGTTTCCTATTTCATTCACGCCTTCCGCAGCAAATACGGCACCACCCCTGCGGAATACCGCAAAAAGAATGAACGGCTGCCATAAGGGCAAAAATTTGCCATTTCGTCAAAATAAAGCAATCGAAATTGCGTTAATAAGCAATTTCTGCTAAAACATTGTGATTGCTCCGCCGGAGGCTTTCGCGTTACAATAAAGGCGACGAAAATCTTCGTTTAAGAAAGGAGTATGATCTATGAAACCCAAAACCCGTAAATCCTGGCTGAGTCTGCTCATCGTGGCCGTGCTGTTCTGCATGCCGCTGACCGCCTTTGCGGCCGATCCCTTCATGAAGTACGATGAGCCCGTCACCCTCACCGTGGTCAAGGGCGTCACCGTTGCCACCGATACCGAGGATAAGACCCAGGCCAACGAATTCCTCAAGTTCTTTGAAGAAAACTACGGCATCAAGCTGGAATACAAGTGGGTCACCACCCCCGAGCAGTATAACCAGCGCATCGCCCTGGATCTGGCTATGGATGATCTGGCGGATATCGTGGTGGTCAATGCCACCGTGCTGGGCCAGATGATCGAAGCGGGCCAGGCTATGGATATCACCCAGGTTTGGGCCGATTACGCCGATGAGCTGACCAAGACCCTGGTCACCCCTGCCGGCTCCGCCTCCTATGAGATGGCGCAGAAGGATGGCAAGCTCTACGGTATCCCCTATGCCACCCCCGTTCTGGAATCCCTGCATGGCCTGTTCCTCCGCGAGGACTGGCGCGTGAAGCTGGATCTGCCCGAGCCCACCACCTTCGCCGAGCTGGAAAAGATCCTCTATGCCTTCGCCAATAACGATCCCGACGGCAACGGCGTCAAGGATACCTACGGCATCGGCCTGAACAAGGATCTCTACGGCAATGGCTATGAAATCTACACCATCGCCAACATGATGCATGCCTATCCCGATGCCTGGATCGAAAATGCCGAGGGCAAGGTTGTTTACGGCTCTGTGCAGCCCGAAATGAAGGCCGTGCTGGAAAAGCTGGCCCAGTGGTATAAGGATGGCCTCATCGATCCCGAATTCACCGTGAAGACCCCCGAACAGGAAGCCGAGCTGACCCTGACCGAAAAGCTGGGCGCCTTCACCGGCGTGCAGTGGGCCCAGTTCATGGCCGATGCGCTGCCCTCCCTGTGGACCAATAACCCCTCCTCCGACTGGAAGCTCTGGGGCCTGCCCTCTGTGGATGATACGGCCGTCAAGCCCATCGTCTATGATAACACCAACCAGTTCATCGTCATCACCAGCCAGTGCAAGAATCCCGAGGCCGCCGTTGTGGTGCTGAACCTGCTGCACAAGATCGGCGCCGGCTCTGCCACCGATATTCTGCCCACCGAGGCTGATTTCCGTCTGGTCTGGGACGATTGGACCTGGCTGCCCTTCACCCCCGAATCCATCCATGGCAACGTGCCCAAGTGGGAGGCCGTTTTCGCCGCCATCGACAATAACGATCCCAGCCTGGTTACCTATAACTACAATGCGCTGGCCCTCTACAACGACCAGATGAACAAGTATATCAATCATCCCGAATACCGCACCGGCACCGATGACCAGAAATCGGATATCCGCGGCCAGTGGGCTACCCGCTTCTCCGGCCAGATGTTCGGCATGGCCACCGAGCTGAATGAGCAGGGCATGCTGACCTTCGAAAAGCGCGGCCCGCTCC
This sequence comes from uncultured Oscillospiraceae bacterium, assembly GCA_964549135.1. Lineage (GTDB taxonomy): Bacteria > Bacillota > Clostridia > Christensenellales > Aristaeellaceae > RUG563. The sequence goes on from CAZJUJ010000025.1 coordinate 18,366, forward strand.
TTACCGAAACCATGATCGATTCCCAGGCCACGCTGGATAAGCTGGAACTGGAAACCTTCACCCGCATCATCACCGGCGATGCCGACATCAGCGAATTCGACACCTTTGTGGAGCAGTGGAATGCGCTGGGCGGCGAAGCGATCACCGCTGAGATCAACGCCCACTTTGGCAGGTAATTTCTTTCCCTGCCGCATCCCATAGGTTAGAATGAGGAAGGCGGTCGTTTAGCAATAAGCGGCCGCTTTCCTCCTGTTAAGGAGGTTTCGCCCTATGACCAAGACCCCTGCCGCGCGCGCAGACGCAGGAAGGCCCGGCCGTTTTGCCGCACTCAAAAAGGATTTCCGGCAGAATTACGCGCTCCATCTGATGCTGCTGCCCTGCGTAATTCTGGTTTTCATTTATTCCTATGTTCCGCTCTTTGGCCTCAAAATCGCCTTTGAGCAATTCGTTCCCTCCAAGGGCCTTTTCGGGGCGCAGAGATCGGTGGACTTCAAGTGGTTCGAATACCTCTTCAAAATGAACGATTTCTGGTATGCCCTGCGCAATACCTTCGTGATTGCCTGCTGGAAGCTGTTTCTGGGCATGTTCGTTTCCATCATCTTTGCCGTTCTCATCAATGAAATGCGCCAGCCGCTCATCAAGCGCACCGTGCAGACGGTGGTCTATCTTCCGCATTTTATTTCCTGGATCATTCTTTCCAATATCTTTGTGGATATCCTTTCTCCCACCTCGGGTATCGTCAATAAGCTCATCATGGCCCTGGGCCTTGAGCCGGTCTATTTCCTGGGCAGCAATGATTGGTTCCAGTTTACCCTGATCGCCACCGAAATCTGGAAGGAATTCGGCTTTGGCACCATCGTCTATCTGGCGGCCATCACGGGCATTGATCCCAATCTCTACGAGGCCGCCATTATCGACGGCGCCAATAAATTCCAGCAGATCATTCATGTAACGCTGCCGGGGCTGATGAATATCATCGTTCTGATGCTGCTGCTCAATATCGGCAGTGTGCTGGGCGGCAATTTCGATCAGGTTTACAATCTGTATTCCCCGTCGGTCTATCGAACCGGCGATATTCTGGATACGCTGGTATACCGCATCGGTCTGGTTGATTTCAATTTCTCTCTGTCCACGGCCGTCGGCGTATTCAAGTCTCTGGTTTCCGCCGTGCTGGTTTCCCTGAGCTACTTCCTGGCCTGGAAGATAGCAGATTACAGAATTTTCTGAGGAGGGGCTGCTATGCGTGATACAAGAGGCGAAAAAATCTTCTATGCCATGAACTATGTCTTTCTGATTGCGGTGGCGCTGCTGTGCCTGGCCCCGCTGGTCTATGTCTTTGCGGTTTCCTTTTCCGCAAATGATGCGGTAAAATCGGGGCTGGTTACCTTCTGGCCGGTAAAATTCACCACCGTTGGCTATGAATATCTTCTGGTCAATCAGATGTTCTGGCGCAGCATGCTTAATTCCGTTGTGCGGGTGCTGCTGGGCACGCTGATTAATCTAACCTGCACCTGCCTGGTGGCCTTCCCCCTCAGCCGCAGCAATGCCCGCTTCAAATTCCGCACGGTATACGCCTGGTTTTTCTTCATTCCCATGCTGGTGGGCGGCGGCCTGATCCCAAGCTATATGGTGGTGAAGGAAACGGGCATCATGAACAGCATCTGGGCGCTGATCATCCCCGGGGCGGTGCCGGTCTTCTATGTGATGGTGCTGCTCAACTTCTTCCGCAATCTGCCCAGCGAACTGGAGGAGGCGGCGCTGATTGACGGGGCGGGGCAATTCCGCGTGCTGCTGCAGATTTATCTGCCGCTCAGCACCCCCTCTCTGGCAACGATTGCCGTTTATGCCATTCTGGGCCATTGGAATGATTGGTTCTCCGGCTCCATTTATCTCAATCAGCTTTCCGATTTCCCGCTGATGACCTATCTGCAGACCATCGTGGTCAACTACGATCCCAATAAGCTGACCCCAACGGAATTGGAGCGCATGAGCAAGCTGGGCAGCGAAACCATGGAGGCGGCGCAGATTTTCGTCAGCATGCTGCCGGTGCTGCTGAGCTATCCCTTCTTCCAGCGGTATTTTACCAAGGGCCTGGTGCTGGGCGGCGTAAAGGGATAAGACCCGGCGGTGAAAAAACAGCAGGGAAAGCAGCTATACAGCAAGGAGGTTTTGGCAATGCGTTCACGCTGGACAAGGCAGCAGGCCTGGGATTGGTATAACGCCCGGCCCTGGATCATGGGCGTCAATTATGTGCCCTCCATTACGCTGCACTGTGTTGAATTATGGCAGGAGGATACCTATGACGAGGTGATCCAAAGCGTGCGGAAGGAATTTGCGCTGATGGAGGATATTGGCCTCAACAGCGTGCGGATGTTTCTTCCCTTCAATGTCTGGTATCATGAGCGGGAGCGCTTCCTTGATCGCCTGGATCGCTTCCTGGGTGAATTGGCGCAGCGCGGCATTAGCATGATGCCCGTGCTTTTCAATGACTGCGTGGGCTTTGGGCGGCCCCGGGATATCACCCCCGCCCTGCCCCGCGGCTGGCATGCCTATGATATTGGCCATCACGGCGGGCACAGGGAAAACCCCTTCACCGGCGAAAAGGAGCGCAAGGGCTGGATCTACTGGGATGAGCCCGAATGGCGGCCCGTCATGGAGGAATATCTGCGCGCCGTGATCGGCCGCTTCGGGAAGGATCTGCGCATTTATGCCTGGGATTTGTGGAATGAGCCGGGCAACAGCAATCGTCATGATATGAGCATCCCCTATCTGAAGCGCGCCTTTGAGGCAGCCCGGGAAATGGAGCCCATCCAGCCCCTGACCGCCGCGCCCTGGAGCTATCCGGAGGATTTTGGCGTGAACCCGGAAGCGGATGTGGAGCCCATTCAGCGCGTGGCCCTGGATGAATCGGATATCGTCACCTTCCACCAGTATGAGGGGATTGACCGGGTGCGCCGGGTTATCGCGGGCCTTAAGCGCGAGGATCGGCCCATGATGAATACCGAATGGCTCAACCGCATCCAGGATAATCTCATGGCCGATAATCTGCCCCTTTACCATCGGGAGCGCATCGGCAGCTACAGCTGGGGGCTGGTGGCGGGCAAATCCCAGCATTTTCTGCCCTGGGATGAATTATGGAAGAATCGGGAATTGCCCCTCAATCGCTGGCAGCATGATCTGTTTGATACCTTCCATACCCCCTACGACCGGGAGGAGCTGGCGCTGATGCGCAGACTCAGCCCGAAAAACAACGCATAGGGGAGGGACGCGCCATGAAAAAAACCCTTCTGTGCCTTTTTATGATTCTGCTGATTTTATGGGGAGGAGAGGCTATGGCTGAAAATTCTACCGAATTGACCGTCCGGTTTTCGCAGCGTCAGGGCGTGCCGCTGCTCAAGAAATTTGCGCTGTTCAACAGCGGCATCGTGGATCTGCCCAATTATATCCGCGATGCGGCGCTGTTTGATGATCTGCGGGTGGATTCTCTGCGCATCGATCTATTCATGGGCGAGGAGGGCCGTCCCTTCGCCCGGGTGGTGGATGGCACCGCCGAAAGCATGACCTATGATTTTGACAAGCTGGATGAATTGGTCAGGCTGCTTGAGGCCCATGATGTGCGCCCCTACTGGGCGTGGAGCTATATTCCCTATCCCCTGCAGCAGGACGGCGATTGGCGCAAGGGGCCCAGCGATCTGGCGGCCTGGCAGGAAATGTTCCGGGAATTTGCCGCGCATTACCGGGAAAAGGGCCTGCGCATCGCCTATCATGAAATCTATAACGAGCCGGATTGCGGCGATGTCTTTTTCCTGGGCAGCATGCAGGATTACACGCAGATGTATATCGCCGCCGCCCGGGGACTCATGGCGGGCGATCCCGATGCGGTCATCGGCGGGCCCTCCAGTGCCTTTGTGGATATCACCGGCGGCATCAATATCCGCCATTTCCTCAGCAGCGTGACCGAGGCGGGCGTGCCGCTGGATTTCTTCAGCTATCACAGCTATGGCTGCGATACCAAGCAGTATCTCAACCGCACCGGCCTTTCCCGGGCCTATCTTTCGGAATATGTGAATTTCGATACCACCGAGCTGCACCTGAATGAATACAATTCGCTTTTGCAGCCCTTTACCGCCGGCGGCCCTGCCGAGCATTCCATGGGCGGCGCAACCATGCTCACCTCCTTCCAGCTGCTTTTGGAGGAAACGGATGTTACTCTGGCCCACTGGGCGCAGTTCATGGATACGGGGTATGAGCCCCTGGGCTCCATCGATCCCTTTGGCCGCATCAAGGCCCCCTACTGGGCGTATTGGATGTACAGCAAAATGCCCGAGCAGCGCGTTGAAATCACCGGCCTGCCCGATGCCCTGGAGGAGGGCCTCCACGCCATGGCCTCCAAGGACGGCGAAACTGCCTGCATCCTGCTCTGGAATGACAGCGCCAAGAAGGTCGCTTCCGCCTCCGTCACGCTGCCCAAGCTGCCCTTTAATGGCGGCACGGTGGAGGTCTATGTCATGAATGATCTGGTGGATCCCTACTGGAATACCAATGCGCCCGTTGAAATCATCCCGGATCAGGTGCTGCCCTCAGCGGAATTTGATCCCGCCTTTCAGGTGGATATTCCCTCCGGCGGTTTCATTCTTTATCGCTTTGTGAAGGATGACGGCATAGAGGCGGAGAATACTCCCGTAGGGAAACTCATCCGCAAGCGCTATTATTTCCCCGAGCGCGGCAAGAGCAGCTATGCCTTCTTTGATGAAACCGATCAGACCGCCTATCTGGGCATGAACGGCGAATACAGCAGCCGCGCCACCGTTGCCGTGGAATGGGATGATCTGCCTGCCATGGCCTATGTAAGCAGCAAATTCGGCGGCAAATACACCGATATCGATCTGAATACCTCCTTCAGCCTCCGGGTGGATTACGCCGTGAACGGGGAATACACAAAGGCCACGCTCTTTACCTTCATGCCCATTAATCCCCGCCGTGCTTCCGCCCTGCCCTGGGGCACCATGAGAGAGGCGGATGAAACGGTGCTGGTGGATACGCTGCTGACCGGGAAATCCCTGCTGATGCTGAAAAACCATGCCCCGGAGGGCTGGGATGGCCGTGCCCTGATCACCTATGACATGCATTCCACCGGCCCGGATACCTGGGCCGAACTGACCCTTTCCCCCCTGTAAGCCCGGCACACCGCCAAGTAAAGGAGAGACGCCCTATGAACCGAAAAGCAGCCCGAGAAAAAGCAGAGGCGCTTGTTGCTAAAATGACCGTTGCCGAGGCCGCATCCCAGCTGCGCTATGACGCCCCGGCCATTCCCCGGCTGGGCGTGCCCGCCTATAACTGGTGGAATGAAGCGCTGCATGGGGTGGCCCGCTCCGGCATGGCCACCATGTTTCCCCAGGCCATTGGCATTGCGGCCATGTTTGATCCGGCCCTGACCCGGCGTCTGGGCGATATCGCCGCCACCGAGGGCCGCGCCAAATACAACGCCGCCAGTGCCCATGGCGACCGGGATATTTACAAGGGGCTGACCTACTGGTCGCCCAACGTGAATATCTTCCGCGATCCCCGCTGGGGGCGCGGCCATGAAACCTTTGGCGAGGATCCCTTCCTCACCGGCGAAATCGGCTGCGCCTATGTGCAGGGGCTGCAGGGCGAGGGCGATATGCTGAAGGCCTCCGCCTGCGCCAAGCATTTCGCCGTGCATTCCGGCCCGGAGGCCCTGCGCCATCATTTTGACGCCGTCGCCAGCAAAAAGGATATGACCGAAACCTATCTGCCCGCCTTTCGGGCGCTGGTGCAGAAGGCAAAGGTGGAATCCGTCATGGGTGCGTATAACCGCACCAATGGGGAGCCCTGCTGCGCCTCCAATGCGCTGATGGAGCGTCTCCGCCGGGATTGGGGCTTTGAGGGGCATTTCGTATCGGATTGCTGGGCGCTGAAGGATTTTCATGAGGGGCATGGGGTCACCTCCTCTCCCGTGGAATCGGCCGCCATGGCGCTCAAGGCCGGCTGCGATGTGAACTGCGGTCAGACCTATCAGGCGCTGGTGGTGGCCTATCTGGAGGGCCTGGTTACCGAGGAGGAAATCCGTGCCTGCGCGGTGCGGCTCTTTACCACCCGCTATCTATTGGGCATCATGGGTGAGGGCAGCCCCTATGATCAGATTCCCTACACCGCCGTGGAATGCGATGCGCATCAGGCCGCTGCCGATGAGGCGGCGCGCAAGGCCTGCGTGCTGCTCAAGAATAACGGCATGCTCCCCCTGAAAACGGAGGGCATGAAAACCCTGGGCGTGATCGGCCCCAATGCCGATAGCCGCCGGGCCCTTATCGGCAATTATCATGGCACCGCCTCCCGCTATATCACCGTGCAGGAGGGGCTGCAGGATGCGCTGGCCGGGAAAATGCGTTTGCTCTGCTCCGAGGGCTGCCATCTTTTCCTGGATAAGGTGGAGGATCTCTCCGGCCAGCAGGATGATCGCCTGGCCGAGGCCGTCACCGTGGCGGAAAACAGCGATGCCGTGGTGCTGGTGGTGGGCCTGGATGAAAGCCTGGAGGGCGAGGAGCATGATGCCGGCAATCCCTACGGCTCCGATGACAAGCGCGATCTTTTGCTGCCCGAAAGCCAGCGCAGGCTGATGGATGCGGTGCTGAAGGCTGGAAAGCCCACGGTCATCGTGCTGATGGCGGGCAGCGCCATTGATCTGGGCGAGGCGGGCGAAAAGGCCGATGCCGTGCTGCTTTCCTGGTATCCCGGGGCCCATGGCGGGGCGGCTATTGCCGATCTGATCCTGGGCAAGGCTTCGCCCTCCGGCAAGCTGCCCGTCACCTTCTATCATAATGCGCAGCTAAAGGATATGCCCGCCTTTACCGATTACACCATGCAGGGCCGCACCTATCGCTATCTCCGGAATGAACCGCTCTATCCCTTTGGCTATGGCCTGACCTATGGCGATGTGGCTGTCGCCAGCGCCGCGGCGGAGGATCAGGGTGACAGCGTACGGGTTACCATGACGCTCCATAATACCGGCAGCATGGATACCGAGGAGGTGGCCCAGGTATACTGCCAGAACGAGGGCAGCGAGCATGCGCCGCTGCATCCCCGGCTCTGCGGCTTCCAGCGCGTCTTCGTTCCCGCCGGGCAGACGGCCCAGGCCGCCGTTTCCATCCCGAAGGAGCAATTCCGGGTGGTCAATTCCGAAGGCGAATTTGCTGAGGAGGGCCGGATTCTTCTCTTCTGCGGCACCGGCCAGCCCGATGCGCGCACGGAAGCACTGACCGGCCATCGCTCCCTGTGTCTCTCCCTCTGATGCAATCATAACCATAGCCGTTTTGGCGCAAAAAACCGGGAAGCTGGAGGGCTTCCCGGCTTTTTTGTATTTCAATTTTTCCGTCAAGGTGTGGTTTTAAGGCATGGCAAGGCGCGCTTTTTTCTGATGCGGCGGCTGCCGGGTTACAGCACGGCTCCGCGCTGGCGGAGGAGCTGCTGCAATTGGCTGATGCTGATTTCCCGGGTCGTGCAGCCGCTCTTTGCCGCCAGGGCTGCAGCGGCCCCTGCCGCCTGGCCGAGGCAGCAGCAGATGGGCATGATGCGATAGGAAGCCTGGGCCTCATGGGTGGAGGAAATGCAGCGCCCGGCCACCAGCAGATTTTCCGTGCCCCTGGGCGTCAGGCAGCGATAGGGGATGGTATAATAGGCCCCCCGGGGAAAGTAATAATGGCTGGTGCCGCTGCCCTCGGGATTATGAATATCAATATCATAATTGCCAGCACAGATGGAATCGGGGAATTTGGTGCATTGGATCAGATCCTCCTGGGTCAGCACATAATCCCCTTCGATCATGCGGCTTTCCCGGATGCCGATTTCGGAGGCGGTGGAGATTAAATGGCTGTCCCGGCAGGATTCTGCGTTTTCCTTGAGGAAGCGGAATAATTCAAAGGCCTGCTCCCGGGCCTCGATTTCCGCCTGCGTTTTATCCTGGGCGTTTACGGGATTGTGCCTGATGATCCGGGTGGAATTGAGATGCAATACCCCGGGCTGCACATGATGGAAGGCCAGCACATCCTCCCGAATATTCTTGATTCTGCCTTCCTGCTGCCATTGCTTGTAGCGGGCCTGCAGGGCGGGCTCCTCCTGGGCAAAGCGCTTATTATCCACTGGCGCAATGCGGAAGCAGAGGGTCATGGGCTGGCAAAGCTGATCCTTTTCCCGGCCCAGATGCCAGGGCGCGCCGCACAGCACGGAAAGATCGCCATTGCCGGTGGCATCAATAAAATAGCGGGCCGCATAGGTTTCCTGCCCGGAGGGATTGGCCACGGTGACGGCCCTTGCCGCGCCGTTTTCCGTCTGCGCCCCGATGAGATAGGAATGGAACAATAATTCCACCCCTGCGCCCAGCAGCAGCCGGTTCAGCAGCAGCTTAAGCCCCTCCTCCATAAACTCGGTGGCATTCTGCATAAAGCCCATTTTCTGCATTTCATCCACGATTTCCCGGAAAATGCCGCCGGAAAGCCATATTCTTTCCCCGGTTTCCGGATCGCTCGTCCAATACCGCATAAAGGGAAAGACCAGCGCCCCTGCCGCCGCGCCGCCCAGGCAATTGGCCTTATCGATGAGAAGCACCTTCAGCCCCTCCCGCGCCGCGCTCAGCGCCGCGCCAACCCCTGCAAAGCCGCCGCCGACCACAATCAGATCATATTGCTGCATCTTTTTATCGCCCCTTTCCTGAATGCTTTCCCCGCCGGTGCAAACGGCAGGTGAAATGGCACCCGGGCAGCAGCAGCGCCCCGCCCGGATCTAAATCGCCGAAAAAAGTATAGCACAGCCGCAGAAAAATTGAAATAACGGAAACGAAAAAAATGACGAGGCGCGGCCCGCAGCGGCCTTTTCTTCCATATTGTCAGAAATTGCTTGACATTCCCTGCACTTTTGCTTAAAGTATAGGCGGGGATATAGGCTGTATGGCAAACGATACATAAAGCGAGGGAAGCAAACGATGGAAAGAATCAGCTATTCACTTCTCAAGGAACAGAAATACCCGGGGTTTTTATTGGAGGAAGCGCCGGAAAGGGTGCTGCAGTTCGGAGAGGGCGGCTTTCTGCGCGCCTTCGTGGATTACTTTTTTGATCTGGCCAATGAGCAGCATGGCTTTCAGGGCAAGGTGGCTGTGGTGCAGCCCATTGCCCAGGGCATGACCGAGAAAATCAACGACCAGCAGGGGCTCTATACCCTGTATCTCCGGGGCTTTCAGGATGGAAAGACCGTAAATGATAAGCGGATCATTTCCTGCGTCTCCCGCTGCATCAATCCCTATCAGGATTATGCCGCCTTCCTGGCCTGCGCCCGGAATCCCGAATTGCGCTATATCGTATCCAATACCACCGAGGCGGGCATCGTCTATGATGCCGGCAGCGAATTTGATCAGGCCCCGCCGGTGACCTTTCCTGCCAAGCTGACCCGCTTTCTCTATGAGCGCTTTCAGCACTTTGGCAGGGAAAAGGGCAAGGGCATGGTGATTCTTTCCTGCGAGCTGATTGATAATAACGGCCGGGAGCTGAAGCGCTGCGTGGAGCAGTATGCGGCCCAGTGGGGGCTGGGAGAGGCATTTGGAAAGTGGCTTGAGGAGGAGAATCTTTTCTGCTCCTCGCTGGTGGATCGCATCGTGACCGGCTATCCCCGGAATGAGGCGGAGGCCCTGAATGAAGAAAACGGCTATGAGGATCAATTGATTGATACCGGGGAGGTATTCGGGGCCTGGGTGATTGAGGGGCCCAAATGGCTGGCAGAGGAATTGCCCTTTGTGGATGGCAGGCTGCCCGTGATCGTAACCCCCGATCATAAGCCCTACAAGCAGCGGAAGGTGCGCATTCTCAATGGCGCGCATACCACCATGGTGCTGGGGGCCTATCTGGCGGGGCAGGATATTGTGCGGGACTGCATGCAGGATGCGGTGATCCGGGGGTATATGAACAAGGCTATTTATGAGGAAATTATCCCCACCCTGGATTTGCCGGAGGAAGAGCTGAAGGCCTTTGCCGCCGCTGTGGAGGAGCGCTTTGCCAATCCCTTTATCGATCATCAGCTGCTTTCCATTTCCCTGAATTCGGTCAGCAAATGGAAGGCCCGCTGTCTGCCAAGCCTGAAGGAATATATGGCCCGCTTTGGCTGCGTGCCGGGCTGCCTGGCCCTGGGCCTTGCCTCCCTGATCGCTTTCTACCGGGGGGATCATATGGAAAACGGCGCGCTGATGGCTGTGCGCCCGGCGGGCAATGCCTATGCCATTCAGGATGATCCCGCCGTGCTTGCCTTCTTCCTGGCGCATAAGGGGGATGCGCCCGATGCCCTGACGCATGCGGTAATGGAAAATCAGGCCTTCTGGGGCGAGGATCTGACCGCCCTTCCCGGGCTTGAGGAGGCCGTGCGCCGGGATCTTACCTGCATTCTGGAAAAGGGCGCGTATGCCGCCATGAAAACCACGCTGTAAGGAGCAAAGCCAATGAAGATGATTCGGATTCATCCCGGGGATAATGTGGCGGTGGCCCTTGCCCCCGTCAAAGGGGGCGAAATGCTGGAAATCGGGGGGCAAACGCATACCCCGGGCCAGGATATTCCCCAGGGCCATAAAATGGCGCTGCAGGCTATAAACAAGGGGGAACCGGTGATCAAATACGGCTTTCCCATCGGCCATGCCTCCTGCGATATTGCGGCGGGGGAATGGGTGCATACCCATAATGTAAAGACCGGCCTGTCCGGGGAAATGGAATATACCTATCAGCCTGTAAAAATTCCCCCCGCGCCCGGGCAGGAGCCGGTCTTTTTCCAGGGCTATCTCCGGGAGGATGGCCGGGCCGCCGTGCGCAATGAAATCTGGATTCTGCCCACCGTCGGCTGCGTCAATTCCATTGCGGAGCAAATGGTGCGGGAAAATCAGGATCTGGTGCAGGGCAGCGTGGAGGGGCTGCATGCCTTTACCCACCCCTATGGCTGCAGCCAGCTGGGGGAGGATCATGAAAACACCCGCCGGCTGCTGGCTGCGCTCTGCCGCCATCCCAATGCGGGGGGTGTATTGGTGCTGGGCCTGGGCTGCGAAAACCTGACCATGGAGCAATTCCAGAAGGAGCTGGGCGCATGGGATGCGCGGCGGGTCAAATTCCTGATCTGCCAGGAGGCGCAGGATGAAATGGCTGAGGGACGGCGGCTGCTTGCGGAATTGGCCGCCTATGCCGGGGGCTTTTCCCGGCAGCCCCTGCCCGCAGAAAAGCTGGTGATCGGCATGAAATGCGGCGGCAGCGATGGCCTTTCCGGCATCACCGCCAATCCCGCCGTGGGCGTTTTCAGCGATCTGCTCACCGCCCAGGGGGGCAGCACCATCCTGACGGAGGTGCCCGAAATGTTCGGGGCGGAGACCATCCTGATGAACCGCTGTGCAAGCCGGGCGGTATTTGATAAAACCGTGGCCATGATTAACGGCTTCAAGCACTATTTTACCAGCCATGGCCAGACGGTGTATGAAAATCCCTCTCCCGGCAATAAGGCGGGGGGCATTACCACTCTGGAGGATAAATCCCTGGGCTGCGTGCAGAAGGGCGGCAGCGCGGCGGTAGCCGATGTGATCGGCTATGGGGAAACGGTATCCGTGCCGGGGCTCAATCTGCTTTACGGCCCGGGCAATGATCTGGTCAGCGCCACCGCCCTGACCGCCGCGGGCGCGCATCTGATTCTTTTTACCACCGGTCGGGGCACGCCCTTTGGCGCGCCTGCCCCCACGGTGAAGATTTCCACCAATACCCGTCTGTATCAGCATAAGCCCGGCTGGATTGATTTTAACGCCGGCAGCATTGCCGAGGGCGAGGATATGCAGGCGGCGGGACGACGGCTGCTTATGGCGGTGATGGAATACGCAAGCGGCAAAAAAACGGCGGGCGAGCGGGGCAATTGCCGGGGCATTGCCATTTTCAAGGATGGCGTAACGCTGTAGGGAGGAAGAGGCATGCTTCAGATCGGAATTCGCCTGCACGATGTCAATACCCATTTGCCGCCGGAGGAAAAAACGCTGGAGGCCAGGGCCCGGGCCGCCCGGGCGGAGGGCTTCTGCTGCGTGCATCTGGCGCCCCAGAAAATCATGCAGGAAATCGCCTTTGAGGGCGCGGCCTTTACCGAGGGCATGGGCCATTATTTCCGCCGGGTTTTTGCGGAAAATCAATTGGATATTGCGGTGCTGGGCTGCTATATGAATCTGGCCACGCCGGATGCGGCGCAGCTGGAACGCTTTAAGCAGCGCTATTACGGCTCCATCCGGGTGGCATCCCTTTGCGGCGCGGGTATGGTGGGCACCGAAACAGGCGCGCCCAATACCGAATACAAGCCGGATCGCAATACCCATTCGGAGGAGGCGCTGCAGCTTTTCATCCGCAATCTGGCCGATGTGGTGGCCTGTGCGGAAAGCTATGGCGTTGCCGTGGCCATCGAGCCGGTATGGAAGCATATCGTCTATGATGAAAAGCGGGCGCTTCAGGTGCTTCGCAGCATCCAAAGCCCCAATCTGCGCATCATTCTGGATCCGGTCAATCTGCTCTCCCCGGATAATCTCTCCCAGCGGGAGCAGGTCATCGCCCGGGCGCTGGATGCCCTGTGCGGGCATATCGCCATGGTGCATATCAAGGATTTTGTTCCCGGGGAAAAGGAGCCAAAGAGCGTGGCCGCCGGGACGGGGGAAATGGATTACCGCGCCCTTTTGCGCTTCCTGAAGGCCCAGAAACCCATGATCCAGGCGACCCTGGAAAACACCGATAACGGCAATGCCGTCGCCGCCCGAAAACTGATCGAGCGGCTGTATGCCCAGGCGTAAGGGGACGCCCGGCGCTGGAAAATGCCGGCGGGACGGTCTATGCGATCATGCCGGAAAGGCAATTGGAATCATTTTTGTGAGAGGGGAAATGAACATGAAAAAACTTATGGGGATGCTATGTCTGCTGCTGGTTATGCTCTGCCTTCTGCCCCTGGCGGCCCAGGCGGAGCTTCAGCCCGGCGATACGGTGTATTACGGCGCGCTGGAGCAGGATGCCAATACCGAAAACGGCGCGGAGCCCATTGCCTGGTATGTGCTGCAGGCCGATGATGAAAAGGCGCTGCTGCTTTCCCGCTATGCCCTGATGCCCTATCCCTTTTCGGATCGGGAAAAGGGCGCGGACTGGGAAACATGCACCCTGCGGAAATATCTGAACCGGGAAGAAATGCTGCGCACCGTGCTGAGCGAAGAGGAACTGGCGGGGGTTATCCCTGCCGAGATTTCCTCCATCGCCGCTCTCCCGGCTCAGAACGGGGAGGGGCTGACCCTCACGGCGGTTACCACCGTGGATCGGCTTTTCCTGCTGAGCCAGGAGGAGGTGGATCGATACCTGACGGCTGAAATGCTTGCGGCAGAGCCCACCGCCTATGCCCTCAAGGCCCATGCGCATGAAGAAAACAATCGCTCTCCATGGTGGCTGCGGGACAGCATGGGCGCCCAGCATGGCGCCATGACCGTTTGGGCGGATGGCAGCTTTCCCTTCTGCGACAGCACCTATCAGATGATCTGCGTGCGGCCCGCGATGTATGTGAAATTATCGGCGCTGGAGGGCAGCGCGGCGGGCAGCGGCGAAAAGACCGGCAACGTCTTCTCCTGCCGGATGCATATTGCGCAGTTTGACGCCGATAATCGCTTCGTGCAGGAATTGGGCGATGAGGCCAGCTTTGCCGATCTGCCCGAGGGGCATAAGCTGGGCATTCGGCTGCTGATCAAGAATGAGAGCCCGCTGTATCAGAATATCGCGCTTAGCCTCTATCGCAATGGCGAGGAATGGAAGACCTGGGAAGCGCAGACCCTGGAGGGCGGCTATTCCCGGGCGCACGCCGTCATTTTTGCCTCTGCCTTTGAGGCAGTCGATCATTATGCCTGGTATATCAATGGTACGCTGGCGGCGGAGGGCGATCTCAGCTTCCATGCGGCTGCGGCTACGGAAAACATCCCGGCGCAGCTTTCCTGCGAAAGCGGCATTGCGCAGTTTAATGCGGATATGCGGCGGGTGGGCGAATATAAAAAGTCTGCCGATTTTTCCGAACTGCCCGAGGGGTATAAGCTGGGCTACGGTCTCCGGGTTACCAATCATGGCACGGAGGATGTCACCATCAGCGCCTATCCGGTAAAGGATGGCGTGAAAAAATCGGGCTGGGAAAATAAAGTGATTGCGCCCGGAAACAGCTGGGAAGGCGGCGCGTATTTCGAAGAGGCGTTTGCGGCCGATGTGCGCATTCAGTGGTATGTGAACGGGGAGCAGGTGGCCGATGAGGTGCTTTCCTTCTCCAACGGCGCTGCCCAGGCCCCGGCCAGCCTTGCTTACGAAATGCGGGTATGCGAATTTGATGAAAACGGTAAGTTCCTGCAGTATTGCCAGGAGGCCAATTTTGCCGTGCTGCCCGAGGAGCATACGCTGGGCCTGGCCCTGTGCGTAAAAAACAGCGGCGCGGAAGACGAATCCGTGCAGATCGCCATGACCCTGAACGGTCAGCGCTATTCCTGGAATGCGGCAACCGTGGCCGCCGGGAAAACCATGCGCTTTGAACTGCGGATCGCCCAGCCCTTTGAGGGCGAAACGCAGATCGTCTGGACAAATAACGGCGAAACCGTTTATGACGAAAGCCTCTCCTTCCTTAACACCCTCCAAAGCCCCGCCACCAGCATAACCGCGCTGTAAACCCGGGGGACGGGGGAACGAGGAACGAGGAACGGGGAACGGGGAACGGGGAACGGGGAAAATAATTGCGTGGAACCATTCTTTGTTGCCAAAGAACGGTTCCCCGCACCCTTCCAAGAAAGCGCCAGGCGATGGGGAATATTTTGTGGGAGGATGCTTTTGCGTCAAAAGCACCCTCCCACGCCCTCCCGAAAACCGGCTCTGGATGTTTCATGGAGGGGCAGTACCAAGTTGAATGCCAGTGAAACAAAAGAGAGGGAACCAAACCGTGGAAATCAAACAATACACAAAAGAACGTATCCCGGATGTGCTTCAATTTGAGCGTGACCTGCGCTCTGAGGAAGACTTCTGGGGGTGGGAAATCGACGAGAAGTACATAGCCGATGTGACAAAGAGCTTTGAAGATCCTGCCTTTGCAAACTCCCTTTCGCTGCTTGCCTATATGGATGGCAAGGTGGTGGGGCGAATCGACTGCTCCATGATCCACAGCCACTTTGACGGCAGCGTAAAGGCGTATCTTGACTGGATTTGCGTCATCAAAAGCTACCGGCATCAGGGTGTTGCACAGGGACTAATGACTGCCCTGCGCATAGAATTGAAAGAGCATGGTATCGATACCCTTATCGGTCTGATTGCCTCCAACGAGGATGCCCAGCGGTTTTATCGAAGCCTTCCCAATGCCGAAATCAGAGACGAAGGAATTTGGATCGATCTGTAATCAAAAAAGTTCTCGACAATACCGATTCCTTCTGGATTATTTACATACTCTATGCTATCATACATACAAGCCATCCATACCATGCCATCAAGCGTGACCGCTGATAGCCGGGTGGTGATAGATTTTTGATAGCAAAATCTCGGATAGACCATAGAATAAAGATAATCTGTATAATTCAAACCACCACGAGCCACATCGTCTAAACAAGAAAGTTTAGATTCC
>CAZJUJ010000026.1:0-33983 GCA_964549135.1 uncultured Oscillospiraceae bacterium
CTGGACAACATGAAATTCGAAATCGCCAGCGAGCTGGGCATCAACCTCAAGCAGGGCTACAACGGCGATCTGCCCTCCCGCCAGGCCGGCTATATCGGCGGCTACATGGTGAACCTTCTGCAACCAGCAGAACGCCTATGCACCTATTTCCAATTGCCGCCCATCCGCTTTTCCAGAAACGGCCTGCGGAATCAATACGATACAAAGGTGGAATATCAGGTTCGGGTCGGGCTGGAAATGTGACCCAGGATCAGAACCGGAACGTGCCGAATGATAACCGGATATCCTGTCTCGGACGGCCTGCATTGTAACGCAGCGCTCGTTCTCGGATGGGCTGAATTGTGACTGAATATCCTATCCTGGACGACCTGAATGGCAACAGATTATCCTATCCTGGACGGCCCGAATTATGGTCAGCATCCGTTCAATGATAGTCTGAAAATGTGACGACCCGAATTGTGCCGCAGCGCTCGTTCCTGGACGGACGGAAAACGCGGCAGAGTATCAGAAATGTGACGCTCCGAATTGCACCGCAGCGCCCGGTCTCGGATGGGCTTTGATGCGATTCAATATCAGATCGGGAAGAGTCAGTAGCTTGACGCACTATCGATCTGCATACCCCGAAAATGCAGCGGGGTATCACTCACCGACACGCCCAACCCACTTACCTTCCCCTACCAACACGCCCAATTTCCTTCTCTTCCCTGTTAATGCATCCTATTTCCTCGCATCACCTTCCCCCACCGCATCTCCCCGCTGCCCCCTCGGTCTTCCTACATGAACGCGCCCATCTCCCCGCATCGCCTTTCTAACGTATCGTCTCCCCACTACCACGCCCAATTTCCTTGCACTTCCCTATTAGCGTGTCCTATTTTCTCGCATCACTTTCCCCCCACCGCACCTCCCCGCTGCCACCCCCTCGGTCTTCCCACATGAGCGCGCCCAATCTCCCCGCATCGCATTTCTAACGCATCGTCTCCCCACTACCACGCCCAATTTCCTTCGCTTCCCTATTAGCGTATCCTATTTCCCCGCATCACCTTTCCCCCGCGGCATCTCTCCGCTGCCACGCCCAGTTTTCTTGTGTGTCCCTACCAGCACGCCCAATTTCCCGGGATGCTGTCCTCCCCAGCCCTTTTCCACAGCCCTGGGAAATAACAGAGCGGTTCCGATAACGGGAAAGGCACGCCCGGGCGGCAGAACAAAAGCGCCCCGTCTGCAGGCATATCATCTGCTGCAAACGAGGCGCCGTTTTTCAATTCACTGCGGGGCTTTTACATCTGGTAGCCGCTATAATATGCCGCGCTCCAGTAAAGGGACAGGGCGATGCCGATGATCAGAAAGGCAAGCCCGGGCACCAGAACATAGCGGATGCCGCTCTTTTTGGCCTTGGTGAGCTTGCGCGCCCGGTAATCAGCATAGGTTTCATGCTTGGCCCGGCCCATGGGAATAAAGTACAGGACGACATTTCTCAGGACATAGCTGATCCCAATCAGCGCGCCCTCGCCGCTGATAAACATCATGCCCGCAAAGAGCGTCATCAGCACGCCCGGAACGAAGAAGGAATCAGCCAGCATCTGCATATTGACCGATGCGCTCTCGCTGAAAAAGCCCTTGGACATGGCCACAAGAAAGGCCATCAGCAATGCGATCCCGATGCCGGCCGCGTATTTTTTCCATGCTGCTCTCATCGTCTGCTTCACCGCTCCTGTCCGTTTACCCAATTACTTCAGCTGCTGCCAATATTTTATCTCTTCGGCATCATTGCAGTTCACGAAATGGCCCGGGGCAATCTCGCGGAAGGAGGGCTTATCCACGGAATAATCATGCTCCGCAATGGGATTATAGATAATTCTCGTGCGCTGCTTCTCATACACCGGATCGGGCAGGGGGATGGCAGAAAGCAGGGACTTCGTATAGGGATGCAGCGGATTCCTGAAAAGCTCATCCGAATCAGCCAGCTCCACCATCTTGCCAAAGTACATCACGCCGATCCGGTCGGAGAAATACTTGACCACCGAAAGATCGTGGGCAATGAAAAGGATGGTCAGGCCCAGGCGCTCTCTCAGGTCGTTGAGCAGGTTGATTACCTGCGCCTGAATGGACACGTCCAGCGCGGAAACAGGCTCATCGGCAATGATCATTTCGGGCTGCATGATCACCGCCCGGGCAATGCCGATGCGCTGGCGCTGACCGCCGGAGAACTCGTGGGGATAGCGATCCGCATGCTCGCGCACCAGGCCTGCCATCTCCAGAATCTCATAGACCTTTTCGTTGATGTAGTCCTTATCGGTAATGCCCTTGATGACCAGGCCTTCGGCAATAATGTCGCGGACGGTCATGCGGGGATCCAGCGAGGCGATGGGATCCTGGAAGATCATCTGGATCTGTGTAATCAGCTTGGTGTTCTTGGCCACGCGGCAGCGATTCTGATATTCGCTCTTCAGCTGCTTCAGCTTTTCAGGATCATTGGCAGCGGCCTTCAGCTTGGGGGTATATTCATCCTCCAGTTCCTTGAGCAGGGTGGCCACGTGCCGCTTGTCCACATCCTTATTGCTGGCCTTGGCCTCCCGGATCAGGGCGCGGTTTTCGGCAATGATCCTGTCCCGCTCCTCCTGAATCTTTTTAATTTCAGCCTGCACCTGGGGCTTTTTGGCGGCATCCGCCTTTGCTTCGCTCTGAAGCTCCTTGATCCTGGCGGAGGCATCGGCCCGGGCGGTGGCGATGGCATCCTGATAGGAGCGGATGCCGGCGCTGATGCGCTCGCCCTTAAAGTAAACATTGCCGGAGGTAATGTCATACAGCTTGATGATGGAGCGTCCGGTCGTGGTCTTGCCGCAGCCGGATTCACCCACCAGGCCGAAGGATTCACCCTTCCTGATCTCAAAGCTCACATCATCCACGGCCTTCAGATCCTTGCGGCCCAGACGAAAATACTGGCAAAGGTGATCCACCTTCAGAAGTACTTCACGATTCTCCATTTTCGGCCCACCTCTCTTTCATCCGCCGGATACGCTCGGTAATGATCTTGGGCACCTCCACCTTGGGCGCATCGGGATGGAGCAGCCAGGTGGCAGCATAATGCGTTGGAGAAACCTCATACATGGGCGGCTGCACCTCAAAATCGATTTCCAGGGCGTACTTGTTCCTTTCGGCAAAGGCATCACCCACAGGGGGATAGATCATGTTGGGCGGCGTGCCGGGGATGGCGTCCAGCTTCTCATTGGTATCCAGGTCGGGCATGGAGGACAGCAGCGCCCAGGTGTAGGGGTGCTGCGGGTTGTAGAAAACCTCTTCCGCCGTGCCATACTCCACAATCTTGCCGGCATACATCACGGCAATTCGATCCGCCATGTTGGCAACAACGCCCAGGTCATGGGTGATGAAAATGATGGAAAGATTGCGCTCCTTCTTCAGCCGGTTGATCAATTCCAGAATCTGCGCCTGGATGGTCACGTCAAGGGCGGTGGTGGGCTCATCGCAGATAAGAATATCGGGATTGGCGGAAAGGGCGATGGCGATAACGATGCGCTGGCGCATGCCGCCAGAGAATTCGAAGGGATACTGCCGGTAGCGCATTCTGGCCTCGGGAATGCCAACCTCTTCCATGAGCTTGATGGCCTTCTCCTTGGCGATGCGCTTGGTCAGCGTATAGACCACCTGGGAGGCCTTTTCCTTCAGGAAATCAACGATTTCCATGCAGCGCTTATCGGCATCAAAGCTGCCGGCGGCGGCAATATCGGCTTCAAAGCGATTCATCACCCGGGAGAGGATGGATTCGATGGCCGCAATCTGCACCTCGGGCTCGATCACGGATTTGGGAACGATCTTCCAATCCACCTTCCTGCCCTTGGCCAGCAGCGCCTCCCGCTGCCTGGTCTGGCGGGCAAAGCGGGCCTCCTCCTTGGGATTATTCTTGAGATAGAAGAAGTATTTTTCCACTCCTCTTTCCAGGGCGCTGCCAAAGGTATAGGCCACGCTATCCTTGACGATGGCCAGAGGATCGATGGCGGCAGTGACGCTGGCAGTAACCTGTTTGCAGTGCTTTTCGGCCTCCTGGGCGGTAAAATGCCCGGCCTTAAAGAAGGCGATGGTCTGCTTGATTTCCTCGACGGCCATTTCCTTATTCTGAATGGTCCTGTCAAAGGAATACTGAATCGCTTTCCGCACCAGCACCAGGAAGGAATCCATAAAGTCCTCGTTGAGGAACTTTACGGTCATTTCATTGGCTTCATCGGCGGGCATCTGGCTCAGATCGCTTGCGGGATGCTTTAAGACATAGTAGCCAATGCGGAAGAAATTATACTGGGGCAATTCCAGCATTTCCTGGGCGGTCTGCTTCAGCTTTCCGAGCATTTCAACCGTCTCGGGGGACGCCTCATTCTTGGATGCGCCATTGCCCGCCAGCTTCCTGATAGCTTCCAGGGAGGATACCTTGGCGCGCTCTGCCTTGAAGACCACCTCAAGGGCCGCCGCATGCTCCCGCAGCTGCCCGGCATAGCCGGAAACAAAGTAATGATCCTTGATTTCCCGAAGCCTGCTCTTAATCAGGTTCAGGGAGGCCATCACATCCACCTTCTGCTTGTTCTCGGTCATGAAGAGCAGATCCTCGATGGCGGAGATCATTTCCTCTGCGGCGGTGCGGGAATCATTATAGCTGTTTTCCAGCTTGATGGCCTGGATATTGAAGCTGTCAAAGGTCTTGATGTAATGATCCACCGCGGCATCGGAAATGCCGTTCGTGGGATCCTCATGCAGGGCCTTTTTGATCGTATCGGAAAGCACGGCCAGGGTCTTATTGAAGGTGACGCGGCCCTCCTTGCGATTGGCTTTGTTTTTCAGCAGCATGGCCTCGGTGATCTGCTTGCCGATGCGCATGATGGGGTTCAGGGAGGAAAGGGGATCCTGGAAGATCATAGCGATCTTATCGCCCCGCAGCTTATGCATTTCCTCCTCGGGGATACGGGTCAGATCCTGGCCGTCATAGAGGATTTCGCCGCCCTCATAGATGGAATTTCCGGCGGAAATGCCCATGATGGCCTTGGAGGTTACGGATTTGCCGGAGCCCGATTCGCCCACGATGGCCAGGGTTTCGCCCTTGTAGAGATCGAAGGAAATATCGCGCACAGCCTGCACCTTGCCGGCATCTGTACGGAAGGAGATTTTCAGATCATTGACGGACAGTTTAATCTCTTTATTCATGCTTAATCCTCCGTTCCTCTCAGAGAAGGATTGAACGCATCGCGCAATCCGTTGCCGAACAGGTTAAAGCTCAGCATCAGCAGGATCAGGAACAGGCAGGGGAAGAGAGCCACATAGGCTGCATCGGCGGTGATGGATTGCTGGCCTGCCGCAATCAGCGTGCCCACAGAGGTGGTATTGCCTGCCTCCAGATTGATGATGCCCAGATAGGTAAGGCTGGTTTCGGAGTAAATCATGCCGGGGATCACCAGCGCGGCGCTGGTCACGATGGTGCCAAGGCCGTTGGGGAAAATGTGCTTGAACATGATGCGGGAATCCCGGGCGCCCAGCGTTCTTGCCGCCAGAACGTATTCCTGGTTCTTGAAGCGGTAGAACTGCATGCGTGTGGTGCCTGCCATGCCAATCCAGCCTGTGACAAAGAAGGCTATAAACAGCACCAGCGCCTGGCTGGAAGCGCCCATATGATACTTGAGCAGGGTGATGACGATCATGGTGGGCACGGAACCCAGAATATCTGCGATGCGCTCCATATACAGGTCAACCCTGCCGCCGCTGTAGCCGGAAATGGAGCCCCAGATTACGCCCACAATGAAATTGACAACTGCAACAACCGTGGCAAACACGAAAGAGAAGCGTGCGCCATAGGCCAGGCAGGCGAAGATATCCTTGCCGGTCTGGGTGGTACCGAAGATGAACGTAGGCTCCGTAATGCCGTCCTTGAGCACCTCGGTATGCTGATAGATATAGTATTCGTAATACTCGGCACGAACCTCAATACCGCCGTCCACCTTGCGGCCGTAGGCGTAGTAGTAGGTCTTGCCCTTATCCTGGATGCCGTTTTCGCCCTCAATGCGCAGGGAATTGTACTCCGGGATGGAGGTGCTGGCCTTGCCATCTTCGTACCGCCAATAGTTGTTGACGATGTTCCCTTCCTTGTCCAGCTTGGGCCGGACAACGGAGGCCTTGGCGTTTTCCAGCTTATAGTAGATATTGGCATCGTACTTGTTCTTTTCCAGGCTCGGCCTGTCCGAAACCTTGACGATGGGATAGAGCACCTGCCGGCCCGTTCTCAGCTGATATTCCTGGATGGAATTGAATTCCTCGGTGGAGATGGTCTTATACTTGCCAAAGCCCACGCCATAATAGGTATCATAGCGATAGGTGTATTCCTTGCCGTCCTCGCTAATGGTATATTCGCCGTTTTTAATGACCTCTCTGCCGGTTTCATCGGCGATGGCCTTATCCTTGAGATAGCCCACCAAGCTGGTGGTCTTGCTCTTGCAGCCATCCCAGAAATTGATATCGCTTTCGGCGAAGCAATTCAGCTTGGGATAGGAATAGGCATAGACCATATCATAGTAAGCGGGCTTAAAGGGGGTAAAATAGGGAGCGATAATCGCGAAAAGCACCAGCACGGCGATGACCGTGCCGCCGACCACGGCGCCCTTATTCTTGCTGAAGCGCTTGAAGGCCCCCTGGAAATAGCTTACGGGCTTGGTTTCGAATTTGCTGTCATGATACAGATCATTCCGGGTAGCAAATCGAAGCTTTGAAACATCAATGTCCATGGGAATATTCTTCTTGTCCATCTTTATTTCGCTCCCATTCTGATTCTCGGGTCAATGAAGCCATAGCTGATATCGATGACGATACCGGCGGTCAGGCTGACCAAGGTGTAGAAGCCGGACAGCAGCATGAAGAAGTCATAATCCTGGAAGGTGATGGAGTTCAGATACAGGCCGCCCACGCCGTTGATGCCGAACATTTTTTCAATGATCAGCGAGCCGGAAAGCACAGAAACGAACTCGCTCAGAATGGAGGGGAAAATGACCACCATGGAATTGCGCATGGCATGCCGATAGATGGCCTGCCGCTTGGTAAGGCCCTTGGTTCTGGCCAGCAGCATAAATTCGCCGGTCAGCACCTCGGAAAGCTCGGCGCGGGTATAGCGGGCGTATCCGGCAACGGAGCCAAGGCACAGCGCAAATACGGCTGGCAGCATGGAGCGGAAAACAGGCCAGGAGAAATAATCATTGCTGGTGGACATGGTCAGCGGGAACCAGCCCAGCTTAAAGCAGAACAGGTACTGGATCACAAGCGCCAGTACGATGGAAGGAACGGAAATCAGAAGAATAATGACAACGTTGATCAGCTGATCCTGCCATTTATTCTTTTTCAGCGCTGCAATAATGCCCAGCGCCAGGCCGATCGGCACGCCGATCAGGGTGGAATAGATATTAATCAGAATCGTGGGCGGCAGATGCTTGACAAACACCTGCCAGATATCCATGTTCAGGTATTCGCCGTAGGTGGTGGCGATGCCGAAATCGCCCTTGGTAACGATGCGGGAAAGATAGTTGCCGAACTGGAGGAAGATGGGCACCCGGTCATAATTGTAGACACCGTTCGCGCCCTTTCTGATGTTCGTGATCCAGCCGCGGCCCTCCAGGGTCTTCATGACGACCTCGGGATCCTGGCCGGGCAGAGCGGTGGTAGGGATGGGCAGAAGCTTAATCAGGACGAAGCTCATCGTGAAGATGATGCTGAATGTGAGCAGCATCAAGCCCAAGCGCTTCGACACATATTTAAACATATACATAGGTTTTTCTCCTCTGTTGTGTTGTTTTCCGTTTTCAGTGTCTGAGCCACATAGCAGCTGACAAAAAGGCGCTGCGTGAAGAATGCTTCCTGTGCGCCGCCATCAGCCTGATGCTCAATAAACATTCAGCCCGTCCGATGCCTGGGGCATTCCGTCGGCCCGATGCTCAAATAAACATCGAAATAGCTGCTGCTGCAGCCATTTCCTTCATGGGCCGCCTGGCTTTTCAGCCGCGCGGCCGTCGTTTTTTCTGGTTGCTGCAGGGGAGGTACCTGTTTGCTGCGGTTGGGGGCGCCTGTTTGATTTTTTTACCACATAGGCCGCAAACAAGCGGTGAGCGCAGAGGCTCACCGCCGTTTGCGGTCATTTCATCCGAGGGATGAAGCAGCCTTCAAATTACTCGGACTTCTTGTATTCGGCAGACAGATCGTTGTTGTTGGCAGCAACGAATTCGGCCCACTCTTCATCGGTGTAGTTGACTTCCATGTACTGGATGCCGCCGAAGCCCATGAAGACGTTCTCTTCGCTGGAGATGTAGGAGAACTTGGCGCCCAGGAAGGAGCCGCCGGCGTCAGCGATCAGCATAACGGAACGGGATTCCTTGATGGTCAATTCTTCCAGAGCGGAGAGGATCATCAGGCGGGTTTCAACGGGAGCCTTGCCGGCGTTCCAGTCATAGGTGTTGACCTGCTTGTTTTCCGCAGCAGTGCCGTTGAGGCAATAATACCAGTTCGCCACATTCATGGTGATGGTTTCACCGGCAGCTTCGTAATCACCGGCGGGCAGGGTCAGGGTCAGATTGATGGCGGTGGTATCCCAGTACTGATGATAGTTCAGGGAATCCTCGGGATCAACGAAAGCGCCCACGATGTCATAGGGGTTGAAGGCGTTGCCGGAGAAGCCGTAGCCGAAGCCGATCTGGGTAGAACCGCTGCGGAAGGCTTCCGCCCACTGGGCGCCGGCGGAGGCGTCAAACACCACGTCGATCTTGTCTTCCAGCTCGGTGCCGGCAGTCAGGTCGTCCAGCACATCCTGCAGATAGCCGGCGCGGAAGCGCTGCTTGTCATTGTCAACAGAGGAGCCGTACACCAGGGTGATGTTCTTGGTGGCATCGTAGCCGTACTTCTCGGGATCAGCATTCAGGATAGCGATGGCTTCCTTAATCTTTTCCTTAGCCACGGTGGGGTTGTAGCCGGTCAGGGTCTCATAGGCTTCATCGGTATCCATGCCGGACATGTCGCCGGTAGCCCACAGGCCGTCCTCGCCCTGGGTGTAGCCATAGGCGCGCAGAACGCCTTCCTTGGCGATGGTGGCGTTGCGGTACTGGCCGCCGTCATCCAGGTCAGAGGAGTTCTCGATATCATAGTAGTAGCCGCTGTTCAGCAGGCCGAAGCAGGGAATAGCCGTGCCGGGCCAGATCTTTTCCACGATGTCGCTGCGGTTCAGGGACAGGTTGAAGGCATGACGGAACTCCTGGATGGCCAGGATGCCGTTGTTCCGGCCGCTGTTCTTCAGAACGGACAGGTCGGAGAACAGCTGCATGCCGAAGGTGCCGGTGGAGGTAGAGGTGAAGTAGAGGTACTTGGAATCCAGGTACTCGCCGACGTTCTCGGTCTGCAGCTCGCCGTCGTCATAGCTGCCGTTCAGGAAGCCCATCCAGCGGGTGGCAAACTCTTCCACCTTGCGGCAGTTGATGGCGGTGATGTTGTACTGGTTCTTGTACTCTTCCATGTTCCAGCCGAACCAGTTCTCGTTCTTTTCCAGACGATAGTGGGAACCGGCCTCGAACTCAACCAGCTTGTAGGGGCCCCAGCTGGCAGTGGTTTCCAGAGAGGAATTGTAGTTGGAGGTCCACAGGGTCGCGCCGCCGGCGGGAGCGATCTTGGAAGCCTCATACTTTTCCTTGTGAACCAGGGGCAGGCTGGAGAGATAGTAGGGCGCCCAAACGGACAGGGAGCCATCTTCCTTCAGGAAGCTGTAGGAAACGCCCATGCAGACGACGATGGCGTTTTCTTCGGGAATGGCATACACGCCCACGCGATCCCAGGAAACCTCACCCTCGGTGTTTTCCTGATAGATGCTGGCGTCATAGCCGTAGCCGGCATTGGGCTCAAGATAGGCGGCATAGGCCGGATACAGATCGGCACCGCAGAAGGGATCATCCTGCTTGGCACTGTCGTAGATGGTCTTGTCGGTCAGGGACAGATACTCGGGGCATTCATTGCCCTCGGCATCGGTGTAGCCCTGAGCATTATAGAAATTCCAGACGTTCACATACACGGTTTCGCCGGCATCCATGGCTTCCTGGATGGAGGCATAGCCCTTGGAGCCCAGGGGATCGTAGGTGCCAGCTTCGTTCTGGAAGAAGTAGCCCTTGGCGCCCTTGATCTTCAGGGTGTCATAGTAGGTGTTGGCACGGAAGTTCATGAAGGCAGGATCCAGCAGCTGCTGCATGGAATATTCGAAATCCTCAGCAGTGATGGGGGTGCCGTCATCCCACTTGAGGTCATCGCGCAGGGTGATCTTCCAGGCGTAGCCGCCCTTGGCCTTTTCTTCTTCGGTGTAGCCCCACTTGGCGTCAACGGTGGCGGTCACATCCTCCAGCTTGGTGGCAGCGGCGTAATTGGTGGTGTAAGCGCCGGGAACGATGCCGTCCTTGTTGATGGTGCCGTCCTCATTGAACTTCTGATCGTCCTCAAACTTGTAATCGTAGGAATAGAAAGAGGAAGCGATGTAGTTCATGATCTGGGTATCGTTGTTGTCAGCATAGGTGAATTCATTCCAGTTGCTGGGCATGGTGGTGGTGGTGGTATTGTACTCTGCCTGCTTGGGAGCAGTCTGTTCGGCAGAAGCAGTGGCAAACATGCTCATGCCGAGCATCAGGCACAAAACAACCGAGAGAACAGACTTCAGGGTTTTGTTCATGATGTATTCCTCCACTTTATTTTTCTTTATCTTCATCCAGCCCTTCTGCAGGTCCGTTTGGCGGAACTTGCATTGTCATGCAGAAAAGCCGCATGAATATAAAGATGATGTAATAATATCATGATTTTTTCTGTGCGTCAACCATTTCGGCCAAAAAAAGACCCGGAGAAACGCACAAAATCGCATGCATTTTCTGCATGCCCGGGCATCGGCCTGCGGATAATAGGCGGAAAGGGCCTCTCGCCCGGAAAGGGAAGGAAAGAAAGCATGAACAGCATCGAGGAATTTTATTTCCGCTATTATGCGGCCCGGCTGCTGCGGGAGGGGTATATCACCCCCCGGGAATATCAGGCGCTGCTGGCCGCCGCCCCGGCGGGCAGGGAAAAACATCCCAATGCAGCGGCCTGCCAATTCCGTTGACGCGCCTGTCGCCGCCCGGTACAATGAAGAAAACCCATGCCCGGCGCTGAAAGGAGAAAAGCCATGGATATCAGGCAAATACGGGAAAGACTGAAAAGCAGCACCATCTATGATCTGCCCCTGCGCGTAACCTTCTACGCCCGGGTATCCACCGATAAGGATGAGCAGCTCAATTCCCTGGAAAATCAGGAGGCCTTCTTTACGGAAAAAATCCGGGCGGTCAGGGGCTGGGCCTTTATCCCCGGATATATCGACGAGGGCGTAACCGGCACCAGCGTGGCCCGGCGGGAACGATTTCTGGATATGCTCCGGGATGCCCGGGAGGGCAGATTCGATCTGATCCTGACCAAGGAGGTCAGCCGCTTCGCCCGCAATACCGTCGATTCCCTCACCTATACCCGGGATCTGCTGCGCTGGAACGTGGGCGTTTTCTTTATGAACGACGGCATCAACACCCTGGATCCCGACAGCGAGCTGAGGCTGACCATCATGTCGGGCATCGCCCAGGATGAAAGCCGCAAAATCTCCTCCCGGGTGCGCTTTGGCAGCCGCGAGGCCATCAAAAAGGGCCGCGTCTTCGGCAACAGCCGCATCTACGGCTATGATTATGTGGATAAGCGGCTGATCGTCAATGAAAAGGAGGCCGTTTTCGTCCGGGATCTGTTTGAAACATTCGCAACGGGCAATTTCAGTTTGAACGCGCTGGAAAAGCTGTTTTACGAGAAGGGCTACCGCAATACCCGGGGCGGGCGCATCAATCACGCCGCCATGGCCCAGGTGATCCGCAATCCCAAATACAAGGGCTGGTTCTGCGGCGGCAAAACCACCATCCTGGATCCCTTCGACCGGCGGCAGGTGCGCCTGCCCCCGGAGGAATGGATCATGCACCCGGATGAAAATATCCCCGCCCTGGTCAGCGAGGAAACCTGGCAGCGGGCCAATGATATTCTGGCCCGGCGCAGCGCGGATGTCAAAAGCCACCGGGGCCAGTATACCCACGCCAATCTGCTCTCCTGCAAAATGTACTGCACCCACTGCGGCGCGCTCTATCACCGGCAGACCTCCACCGCCTATCATTCCTCCGTGCCCAACAGCTCCTGGGTGTGCAGCGGCAAGAAAAAGCACGGCGCGGCAAAATGTCCCTCCCGCTATATCTGGGAATCGGAAATCAAGGATGTGCTTTTTACCCTCTTTCAGGGCTTCCGCCAGGCAAGGGAGGAAATGGCCCAGCGCATCCTGAAGGCCCTGGAGACCCTGCAGCCCGGAAGCGCCGTCACCCGGGAGACGGAAAAGGCGCAGGCGGCCATGGAGAAGCTGGAGGCGCGCCGGGAAAGGCTGCTGGATCTGAATATCGCCGGGCATCTTTCCAATGAGGATTTTGCCGGAATGATGCAGGAAAACGGCCGCCGGATCGAAGCGCAGCGGGCCCGGCTTGCCGCCCTGCAGGAAAAAAAGGAAAAGAGCCTGGATATCCGCAAGCGCCTTTCAGCCATCCAGGCGGCCCTTGCCTCCTTTGAGGAGCTTTCCACCCCGGAGGATATCACCCCCGCCCTGGTGGACGCCGTAATCAGCCGCATTGATGTCACCGTCGCAGGGGATGTGATCCAGTTGGATTTCCGCCTGGCAGACGGCACCGCCCTGACGGAGGAAATGGCGGCGGCCCATCCCAGGGGACGGAAAAAAAGCAGTTCTTCCGGTCACATGGGGAAGCGCATGATCGAGCAGCAGGAGCGCCAGATGAGCGGCAAGTAAGCCGCCCATCGCCCCTGCGTTTCCCGGAAAAAAGGCCCTTTGGCGCTTCTGACGGCGCTGAAGGGCCTCTTTTGCCGCCCGGCGGGCGAGAATTTTCCATGCCATAGCCCCAAATATTTCATTTCCCTCCGCTGCCATTTTATGCTATGATAAGTGTGAGTAATTGTACGTTCAGGCAGATGACCGGAGGTGGCAGAATGTATCGCGTAATCATCGTGGATGACGAGCAATGGGCCCTGATCGGCATTCGCAAATTCATTCAGCTGGGCGGCGGCCAATTCAATATCATTTACGAAACCACCAATCCCGTCGATGCGCTGGAGGCTATCTGCAGGCTCCGGCCCGATCTGGTATTTACCGATATCCGCATGCCCGAAATCAGCGGCATCGATCTGATCGAAAAAACGCGGCAGCAGGGCGTCGGGACGGAATTTATCATCATCAGCGGCTTTTCCGAATTTTCCTATGCCCAGCAGGCGCTGCGGGCGGGGGCGCTGGATTATCTGCTCAAGCCCCTGGATATTCCCAATGCCGCCGCCATTCTGGGCAAGATCGCCAAGATGCTGGATGCGCGGAAAAAGCCGGATGATCAGAGCCTCTACGCCCTGCTCAATGCCGAGCAGGATAACGCCGATGCCCTGCTGGCCCCCCGTTTTCCCGGGCCGCTGATGCCCTGCTGGCAGGCCGCCGCCGCCATCTTTGATTGCTCGCCCCAGGCGGCAGAGGCCTTTGCCCTGCCGGAGGATACCCAGCTGCTTGCCCTTCGCCTGGGCCCCCGCAAAAGCATCTATCTCATCAACAGCCGCTCCGATCAATCCCCCGCCGTCCGCCAGGCCTTTGCCGCCGCCCAGGGGCTGATCAGCTGCGGGCTGAGCCCCGTTTCCTCCGCCGAGGAGCCTCTGGCCCATCTCATGCGGCTATGCGAGGTGGCCGTCTATGATTCCTTTATCCATCCCGAAAAGCGGATTTTTTCCTTCCATGCGCCCCAGCCCGGCCGGGTGCTGGAAATCTGGCAGCAGATCAGCCGGGAGCTTCGGGCCAACCGGAGCGAGCCCCTGAAACGGCTGTTGACCGGGCTGCCCGAATATTTCTGCCGCTATGATCTGAATGTCAATGATGCGCTGAGCCTGTGGAATCTGATGGCGGAATATGTCTGCAGCTATCTGCCCAGCACGGATGCGCTTTCCGATATTACCTCCCTGCGGCTGCGCACGCTGGTGGAAAAATTCGGCACGCTGAAAAACATGTGCCAGTATCTGATCGCCCAGCTGATTCAGCAGGAGCCGCCCCGGGATGGCTCGGCCAATCAGCATTTCCGCCGGCTGCTCCGCTATGCGGATGCGCATTACATGGAAAGCCTGAATCTGCAGGAGCTGTGCGATCAGTTTTTTATCAACGTCAGCTACTGCTGCGAATTATTCCGCCGGGAAACCGGCGCTACCTTCACCCAGTATATCACCCGGCTGCGCATGCAGCACGCCCGGGAATTGCTCAGCACCACCGCGCTCCCCCTCAAGGAAATCTGCGAACGCATCGGCTACAACGATTATTTCTATTTTGACAAGGTATTTAAGAAAAACATGGGCTGCACGCCCAGCGAATATCGCCGCCGCGGGGAAAGCGGGGGCGATCCTGCATGAAGGAAAAAAAGCGGCGCTCCCGGCTGGGGCATCTGCGGCTCAAGGCCCAGTTCAGCCTGCTGATTGCCTGCATGCTGGCGCTGATGCTGCTGATGCAGGTCATCTATTTCAGCAGCTTTGCCAATCTCACCACCCGCCGCGCCATGACCACCGCCACCCGCCAGATGGCCCAGGCCGCCCAATCCATTAACGAGGCCGCCGCCCATCTCAGGGCCTCCTCCTCCATCCTCACCTATTCGGAATATGTGCAGGAGCTGATGATTTCCAGCGATCCGGTGCGCAATTATGAATTGTATCCCTACATCATGGAAATGATCACCGCCATCACCACCTCCAACCCCAATATCTACAGCGTATTCCTGCTGAATAACGGCACCCGCAAAATATCCGATCCCTTGCGCAATGACGAGGGCATGACCGATACCCTGATCGCCGAATACGGCGTTCGGGATGCGGATTTTGTGCAGCCCATGTTCATCGATCGGGTGGCGGGATACCGGGATCATTTCTACACCTATGTCTTCCCCATCTTCCAGTCCTATCTGACCGGGAACGGCGAAAAAATCGGCGTGGGCGTGCTGGTGCTGAATATTCATCAGCTGACCCAGCTGGTACAGGTGGACGGGGCCACGGAAAATTCCGTTTTCCTTCTGCTGGATCAGGATAACCGGATCATCGTCAGCAGCAAGGGCCAGGCGGCGGGCGAAAGCTTTCCCGATATTTTCTGGCAGGAGGGCGACAGCTACACCGTAAACGATCATCTCCTTTATCACGGGCAAAGCGCCATCGCCCAATGCCAGACCATCGAAAGCACGGGCTGGAAGATCGTTTCCATCATCCCCATTGCGGAATTGACCCAGGATCTCCGCTCCGTGACAACCCTGGGCCTGGGCGTATCCATTCTGCTGCTGGCGGTGATGCTGATCATGAGCCGCCTGACCTCCCGGAATATCTCCGAGCCGGTAGAGGCCATCGCCGATTTTCTGGCCGAAGCGGAAAAGGAGGGCAGCCTGCATGAGCGCCTGTCTATCCCCTACCGCAATGAAAGCGGCCTGATCGCCGAGCATATCAACCTGCTGCTGGAAAGGGTGGAGCAGATCACCAGGGAAAATCTCGCCCAGCAATCCGCCCTCTATGATGCCAAGCTGGAGGAAAAGCAGGCCCATATCCGCGCCATGCAGAGCCAGATTAACCCCCATTTCCTCTATAATACCCTCAATTGCCTCTCCAGCATCGGCCTTGCCTATGATGTGCCCGAGGTCGTTACCATCTCCGGCGCCATGTCGGATATTTTCCGCTACAGCATTAAGGGCGGGCAATTGGTCAGCGTATGCCAGGAAATGGATTGCATCCATAAATATCTCCAGATCATGGATGCCCGCTACCCCGGCCGCTTCTCTACCGAATTTTCTGTGGAGGAGGATATCCTTGATTGCCGCATGCCGAAAATGACCCTCCAGCCCATCGTGGAAAACGCTATGTATCACGGCCTGGAGCAGATTATCGGCCATGGCCTGCTGCGCATCAGCGGAAAACGCATCTCGGATAGCGAAATCCAATTCACCGTGGAGGATAACGGCAAGGGCATGACCCAGGAGGAGCTTGCCCGGCTCCGGGACAGCATCTCTGAATACGAAAGCACCGAAAACGGCAGCACCATCGGCCTGGGCTTGCGCAATATCTCGAAACGCCTGCACCTGCAGTTCGGCCCCCAGTATGGCCTGGATATCGAAAGCGAAGAACATCAGGGCACCCGCGTTACCCTGCATCTGCCGCTGATGCCCCAGGAGCCCGCCACCGGGGATGGGGGATGATTTGCGGGAGGAGACTTTTGAGCCAAAAGCCCCTCCCGCACCCCCTCCGAAAACCGGCTCTGGATGTTTCATGGAGGGTTCCTGCCAAATTGAATGCCAGTGAAGCAAAAGAAAGTAAAGCCTTGATTTTCAAAGAAGCTCCCTCTTGAAAACCGGCTCTGGATGAAACAAAAAGAAAAAACCAGACTGGATGCCAGTGAAACAAAAGGGAACAAGCAATGAGGAATAAAACAGCAATGCCCTATCAAGCATAGGAGCATTGCTGTTGCTTTTCTAATTGCTTTTCTTTTTTGCTTCACTGGCATTCAACCAGGTTTTACCCATCCATGAACCATCCAGAGCCGGTTTTCGGGAGGGTGCGGGAGAGTGCTTTTGACGCAAAAGCATCCTCCCGCAATAATTTTCCCCGTTCCTGGGTTTTCGGAGGGGGCGCGGGGGAACCACTTTTGACTCAAAAGTGGTTCCCCCGCAAAATATCCCCGTCTCCCCGGGCGTTATTTTTCGTAAGCGGCGGCGATTTCCTTCAGCAGGCCGCGGATGCCGATAAACTGGGGGCAAGCCTTTTCGCACTGGCCGCAGCCGATGCATTCGGAGGGCTTGCCGTGGCCCTGGGTTGCCATTTGGAAATCCCAGTCCACCGGGGCATTTTTAAATTCGCGCCGGGTATTTTCGAGGGAGAAGAGGCGCGGAATATTGATATCCCGTGGGCAGCGCTCCACGCAGTAGCGGCAGCGGGTGCAGGGGATCTGATTCTGGCTGCGCAGGATTTCCACCACCCGATCGATAGCGGCCATTTCGGCTGCATCCAGCGGCCTGACCTGCTGCATCGTGGCCAGATTATCCTCCATCTGGCTTTCGCTGCTCATACCTGAAAGAATCATCCGGATGCCCTCAAAGGAGGCGCAGTACCTGAGGGCATAGCTGGCAAGGCTTCCGCCGTTAAGGCCCAGCAGCACCGCTTTGGCTTCCTCGGGCAGATCCACCAGATTGCCGCCGCGAACCGGCTCCATAACCAGGATGGGCTTTCCGTGGCGGCGGCAGACCTCATAGCAGCGCCGGGCCTGCACCACCGGATCCTCATAATCCCGGTAATTGAACTGCAGCTGCACGATTTCAATATCCGGCCGCTCCGTCAGTATCATTTCCAGCGCATCGGCGCCATCATGGAAGGAAATGCCCATATGGCGGATTTTTCCCGCATCCCGGAGGCGAAGCACCTCGTCAAAGGCGCCCATTTCCATATACCGGCGGAATTTGCCCGCGTTCATGGCATGCATCAGATAATAATCAAAATATTCCACGCCGCACCGGGCCAATTGCTCCTCCAGCAGGGGCGCAATCTCCTCCCGGGTTTTGAAAAAATTGCCGGAAAGCTTGTTCGTCAGGATATAGCTTTCCCGGGGATAGCGGCTGGTCAGCCCGGCGCGCAGGGCGGTTTCGCTCTTGCCGTCGATGTAGCCGTGGGCCGTGTCAAAATAGCAGAAGCCCGCCGCCAGATAACGATCCACCATCCGGCAGAACTGCGGGATATCCACCTCATCCCCGATCATGGGCAAACGCATGCAGCCAAATCCAAGCATTTTCCTGCCTCCTTAGTGAAAGGGCATGTAGGGCGCGGCGGCCTCGAATAATTCATCCACCATGCTGTGGATTTCCTCCATGCTCAGCACGGCGCTGGTCAGAGGATCATACAGACAGGCATGATAGACCTTTTCCCGGTCGTTCTGGAGATACGCCTCAATGGCCAGTTCCTCGCACTGGGCGGAAATGGAATTGAGCAGCGCGCACTGGGGCGGAAGCGCCCCCACATGCACGGCCTGCAGCCCCTTCTTGCTGGCAATGACCGGCACCTCCACGCAGCAGCCCTGGGGCAGATTATCAATCAGCCCGAAATTGCGCACGTTGCCGTTGAATTCAAACATTTCGTTATCGCCGAAAATGGCGTTGAAGATATAGGCCGCATATTCCGGGCCGCGCTTCAGATCCACGGGGCTGTTCATCCATTCATCCAGCTTGCGCTTTCTTTCGGCGGCCATTTTGGCCCGGCGCTCCGGGGTGACGGCATGGCCCGGATCATTGCCGGTGCCATGGGTGCAGTATTTTTCGATCAGATCGGGGCGCTTGCGGAACCAGGCCACATACTCGCTGTGATGGCCCGAGCCCTCGGGGGAGAAATACCCCAGATGCCTGAACATTTCAAAGCGCACCTGCTCCTCATTGTAAACCTCGGGCCGCTTGGCCGCCTCCCGCAGCAGCGGATAAATATCCTGCCCCTTATAGCGATAATCCACATAGAAGGCCTGATGATTGATGCCCGCGCAGGTATAGGTGCAATCGGCAAAATCCACCCCCGCCCAGCGGGCGATCTTTTTCGCCGTGCCCTGCACGCTGTGGCACAGGCCGGTGATATGCAGATGGGGATAGACGGTCTGCATGGTGCGGCAGAGCATGGCCATGGGATTGGTATAATTCAGGAAAATGGCATTCGGGCAGTATCTGTCAATATCGGCGCAGATATCCATCATGGTCTGCACCGTACGCAGATAATCGAAAATGCCGGAGGGGCCCCGGGTATCGCCGCAGGAAATGCTCACGCCGTATTTCATGGGAATATCCACATCGCTGGCGCGCTCGGCGCGGCTGCCCACCAGAATCGTGCAAAGCACGCCGTCCGCCCCCTTGAGGGCCTCGGCCCGATCCTTGGTGCAGATGATCCTGGCCGGATACTGCCCCGCCTCCACAATGCGGCTGACCATTTTCCGGGCCAATTCCAGATTCTCATCGGAAATATCCATCAGCACCAATTCCGCATCCTGAAAGGCCGGGAAGGTCAGCAGATCCCGGCACAGATTGCGCGTAAAGGTATAGCTGCCCGCGCCAATAAATACGATTCGCTTTGCCATGAAACAATTCCTCACTTTCGCGCTCGCTTTTTCGGTCTGATCAGGAAAAAAATACCCTGAGGATACAATAGCATATCCCCAGGGGCATTTCCATGCAGCGGATTTGGGAAAAAATTGTCCGATTTTCGGGTGTTCAGCGCCGCATGCGCATCACCTGCGGTATCACCGGGCCAGGCGTTCATAGACCTTCTGCGCTTCCTCCGTCAGGCACGGCATGGCCTTCATGCTGTCAAAATCCGACATGCGGAGGGAGGATTGGCCCTGGGCGGCGTAATAGGCGGCATAGAAGGCATCCACCTGCTGGCCCCCCGCCTCCGTCCATACCTGCCGGGCCTGGGCCACCGCCGATGCAGCGGTCACCCGGGGATTGATCATGGCGGCCTTGAGAATGGCGTCCACATCCGCATTGGCGGCCGTTTTAACGGCCTGGAGCGCATCGGGCAGCACCGGCAGGAACTGCTGCCATTTGCGGGGATCGGAGGCCCCGGGCTCATTGGCAATGCAGGCCAGTTCGTAGAATAATACGCCGAATTCCTGGGCGATGGGATCATCGGAGATCAGATACTGATTGTACTGATCATTGGCAAAGCGATTCTTTTCATCGCCGTTCAGCTTCATCGCCACGCCGTAAAAGGGGCTCCAGGCCAGCTCGGCCTCGATTTTTTCCATCGGCGCAATGGCGTAATAGGTGCCCTCCTCCGTCCTGGCGTAGTATTCACCCAAAGGGCCATAGGAGAGATACTCCTCCACCTCGGGCTCCATCAGCCAGTTGACATAGGCCAGCACCGCTGAAAGATTCTCCGTCTTGGGATTGATGAAGCCATCAAAGGAGGCGCCGCCATTGATATAGGCGGTATAGCGACCGTATTCCGTGGCGGGCAGGGAAAAAGAGATCAGCTCTGCCCCGGGATTGCGCTCCATAAAATCCCGATACAGGGAAAGCGCCGTGCCCGGCTGGGTAAAGCGCCCCTGGCCATAGATGCCGATGCGGCCGTTTAGAAAATCCACCCGGTCGTCATCGCCCTTCATGATCATGAAATCGGGGTTCATATAGCCGCTGTTGATGATCGTCTTGCAGTAATCCAGCCATTTTTCCATGCGATCCCAGGCATAGACGATGCCGCCGTTTTCATCCTCGATGTATTTTTCCGGCCAGGGAAAGCCCCACATATGGGCATAGATGCGCTGGGTATCGCCGGTCATGCTGGTGCCCCAGGTATCATCCAGGCCGTTGCCGTCGGGATCATCATTGGTAAAGGCCTGCATGACGGAAAGCAAATCCTCCGTGGTGGTGGGAATGGATAGGCCCAGATGATCCAGCCAATCCTTGCGGATGATCAGGGTATGATTGTGAAACACGTTTTCCGCATAGCCGAAGCCATAGCGCACGCCCCCAAAGGTCGCCGCCTTATCCGCCTCGGGATAGGCCGAAATGCGCTTGAGGTAATTGGGCACCTGCTGCAGCATTTCATCCGTGATTTCCAGGCACATGCCCTTGGTGACAAAGGCCTGGGGATTGGAGCCGTAGGGAATGTAATCCGGCGCCTGACCGGTGGCAAAAAGATGCATGAGAATCTGATCCGCCTCCGCCCGGGCCACGGAAACAAATTCCACCTCCACCGGCGCATGCTCCCGCACCCACTGGGTCCAGCGGTTATCGGCTGCATTGCCCTCGCCGACGGGCACCGTGCCCCGGTCAAAGACCATGACGGTAATGCTGCCCCTTTCCTCCTCCCCGGAGGCGGCGGGCAGCCCCGTCAGCGCCAGTATCAGCGCGCAGCAAATGCACAAGAGCCCCTTCATCGCAATTCCTCCCTTTGGCCCCTTCCCCGTTTCTCTTCAGCCGATCCTTATTTCCGCCAGGCCGCTGGCGGGCACGGAAAGACGGGTTACGCCGGCGGGAAGCATCGCTTCCTCCTCCCGGACGATTTCCCCAAGGGTATTAAAGACACGCACATGCGCCGCGCAGGGAGAATCCATTTCCAGGAACAGCGCATCCGCCTTGGTGGCGTTTATGAGCTTGACGCAGCGGCGGCTCTGATCGATTCTGATCACCTTGCGAAGGGCATACACGCCGATAATGGCGGTATCTGCATCCTGCGCCGTAATGACGGGATACATAAACTGCGGCTCGGCGGGAATAAATTCGCTGTGGAGCAGCACCTGCTCGTTTTCCCGGGCAAAATCCAGCCAGAAGCGGGTCATGCGCAGGTGATCTTCGGGCATATCGGCAATGATCTGGGAAAACTGGATCACGCCGAAGATGCTGTTGAGCAGCTGCAGCGCCGCATCCTCAGGCGTTTCCAGATGGCTCCAGGTCAGCATATCGGAATGGGTGGCGCAGGGGCCGCCCATCAGCCGCAGATCGGCAATGCAGACGCGGTTCATCACAATATCGCTGGCGCAGTCGCCCACCCGGAACATATTGCCGAAGCGATGCATGGCCGGGCCGATATAATGCTGGCGGAATTCGATCATGATATCCGGCTTGATTTTCCTCAGCCGCTCCGCCACATCCGTCATCAGCCGCTGGGTGGCCTCCTGAACACAGGCGTAATCCATTTCCGGCCGCAGGGGCAGCCCCTCCCGATCCTCAAACTGATCGATGAAATCCAGCTTCAGGCCATCCAGATCATAGGCGCGCACCGCATGCTCATAAATCCCGATCAGATATTCCCGCACATCGGGATACCTTGGATCCAATACGCCGCATTCATTGCGGTCTACCCGGCGCAGCATTTTCCCTTCAAACCGCGCAAAATTTCTGGCATGATAGCCCACAAAGGGCACGCTGTACCACACCATGTATTTCATGCCCAGGGCATGCACCCGGCGGACATGCGCCGCCATATCCGGGAATTTTTCGGTGCAGACCTCCCAATCCCCCGTATGCCCATAGCCGGGGGCATCATGAATGGAATGCCAGCCGTCATCCAGGATCACCGTTTCCATGCCCAAATCCCGGGCCAGGGCGCATTCCTTCTCAATGGCCTCCGCCGTCACCGCCTGATGGAAATTATACCAGGAGGAATACAGCGGCTTGAAGCAGCTTTCCGGCACGGGCAGGGGCTGAATATCCAGCGTTTCCTTCCACCATCTGCAGGCATCCGTCACCGCCTGATGGAAGGGCACGCGCCGCTGATCCAGCCGGATTTTCACCTGCGCAGCCGGCTTAAGCCCCCGAAACTGGGCAAGGCCCATGGTAAAATCCGCCCGCAGGGTATTATCTGCCTCATGCACGCCCAGATGCAGCGCCGTCACCCGGCGCACCTCATCCGCCGCCACGGTGCAGACGCTTTCATCCGCGCCATTAAAGGCCACCGCCAGCGGCGCAGAGCCGGTGAGCATGGAGCGATGCTTCAGCCGCCAATCGCTGTCCAGCACCCGGCGGGCCCGGGAATCGGGATGCCAGGAATACTGCACATCCACGCAGGGCAGCGCCCAGAGGATGGTCACCTTGCTGTCGGCGGCCCGGGCCTTTTCGGCATCCCAGGCAAGGGCAAAGGTATATTCGGCCAGCCCCGGCGCCATTTCCCGCCGGGTGACCGCTGCGGTCAGAGGAATATTGCTGCTGACAGAGAGCAGCCCCTCCTGATAAACCGTATTCATTTGCTTTCTCCTCCTTATTCAATCAGCTTTCCCAGGGCATCCGCTTCGCCGCTCCCGAGCAATTCCTCCGTCAGGCGGCGGCAATCGGGCAGGTTCATCAGCCGGTCGCCGTCATACCAATGCCGGAAGCGCCCCCACCGGGCCTTTTCCCGATCGGCAATGGCCTGCTCAAGCGCATCCGCCGCCTGCTGAATGCAGCGGTCAAAATCAGCGCGTCTGCCGCCCGCCCGGCGATTTTCCGCCGCCCGGGCCAGGGCGTTCACCCAGCCATACAGCCCCTGCATGATCTCGATCTGCACCAGCAGATTGCTGTCAAAAAAGCGTCTGCGGTGCTGGGGGATGCCCTCCCGGGCAGAAAGCGCATGGGCATGGGCCGCCCGGAAGCGCGCCAGCCCCGCTTCCGTGGCATCCCGGTAATAGCGGATGAAAGCATCCGTGGAAGGGAAGGCGTAAAGGCGCTTATTCTGGATATCCTCCTGCTTTAATTCATTTCCGCGGATGATCTGCATCAGCTTCAGCGCCACGCGGCGGGACATGCCGTCGTTAAAGGTCATCTGCGCCGGGAAAACGGTATCATCCATGGGAGCAAAGCAGCCGAAGTATTCGGCATAGACGCTTTCCAGGGCGGCGGTATCCTCCGTTTCATATTCCTCCCGGCACCAGGCCCGGCGATTGGCATCCGGATCATCCGCCGCCATGCTCCAGGTCAATTCCGCCTCATAGCGCACGCCGTAAACAAATTCGCGGAAATTGGATACATTCAGCACCACATAGCCGGTATCGCCCTTTTTCAGCGCCTGGCGGAAATTGAAGCGGATTTTTTCCGGCCTGTTTCCCTGAATCAGATGCGGGCCGCAGCCCCAGAAGGCCAGATGATAATAGACGCCATAGGCCCGGTCAGGCTCCCGGGGCGTTTCGTTATAGCCCTCGCCCCACATCTGATCGGGGCCGAAATCGGATTGAATCACCATCGTCCCCTCAGGGAATTTCAGCGCCCCCGCCCGGTAGAGAGGCATGCCCTCCATCCACAGCGTGGCGGAGGAAAGCAGCTTCTGCCCCGGGCAGGCTGCCTGAATCATATCCAGCTGCATCTGAATCGCATCGGAAATCAGCTTCCCCCGGGCCTCCGTGCTGTCAGGCACCCGGGGATTCTGATACCACACGGGCCGGTCGCCGCGCCCGCGCAGCCCCAGCTGCCAGATCACGCCGTCATAGCGGGCCCAGCGGGCGATATACTGCGCCCAGATTTCCCGGTAAAAATCGGTATGATCGATAAAATTGACATTGCCCGTGCCGCCCCGCTCCGCCCAGATGCGATCCAGGGTGAACTGATGCACGCCCACCGGCTCCTGATGATGCATGGAAACATACAGGCCGCGCTCCGTAATCCGGGCCACAATCGCCTCGTCCTCCGGGCGCAGAATATCCAGATGCGAGCAGGGAATCAGCAGATTCTGCTTGAGCCGCAGGGCGGTTTCGATGATCATATCCAGCATTTCGCCGTAATCCCGCTGGAAGCGATAGCCCTTTTCCGGCATCGCCTGCCGGCAGAAGCCCTCGATCAGATCCTCGTCGTTGATAAACCAGCCCCGGAAGCGATAGGTCTCAGGGCCATCCAGCACCTGCTCCCCGGGCATGGGCAGGCTTTCCGCCCGGGCGGGCTCATGCTCCGTCCACAGATAGAGGGGATCCACCCGCAGATACCGCCTGCATACCTCATAGATGCCCCACATGGTACCGCGCTTATCGCTGCCGATAACGGCCAGGCCCCGGGCATAGGGCAGCAGCAGATAATGCTCCTCCCGGCCCGCCAGCGCGGAGGCATCCAGCCCCAATTCTTCCAGCGCTTTCCCGCCCAGGGTGGCAATCAGCAGCCCGTTTTCCTCTTCCTTCGCGGGCAGACGATCATAAAGCGATGCCTCCCGGCCCGATATTTTTTTGAGATCGCTGCATAAATCCCGGACAGCCAGATGAACGCAGGGCGCTTCCTCCGCCAGGCAGTATACCGCCGCCGAACGATTCTGATCAAATAAGCAATTCATATTCCTTCCTCCGCATAGGCAAATCGGGGGCAGGGCGCAAGGGCCCTGTCCCCGAAGGATTTTCGCTGGAATTATTCCCCGAAAATGGAATTCATGTAGGCCGCATAGGCGTCCTGATGGAGCTTGATGTATTCTTCAATGCCCATGGCGCGAAGTTCTTCCATATAGGCATCGAATTCGGACAGGGGCCGCACACCGGCGATGAACTTGGCAGATTCGGCCTTGATATGGTTTTCGATCAGGGCCTTGAGATCCGCCACGCGCTCGCTCTGCTCGGCAGTCATGTAAACATTGGGCAGGATGACGAAGGTCAGCTTGCCTTCCATGACCTCGGCCTGATGCAGATTCCACCAGCCATCCCAGTTATCGGTGGTGGGATTGCGGTCGATGCTGGCCTGCTGGGTCAGCCCGGTCAGCACATCCTCGATGGGCTTGGTCTGGGGCTCATGCTCGATATCCGCCATGACATAGAGGTAATCGGAAGCGCGATCAAAGCGGCCGCCAATATAATAGCAGGGAGAGATCATCTTGTCAACATAGGTGGACTGGCCATTGACTTCGCCGCGGACGTAGGGATCACAGGTGCGCTTGCCATCCTCGTCAAAATACCAGCCCTCATAGCCTTCGTAGATCTCCTGACCCTTCATGGGGCCGTACATGTAGAGCGCAGCACCCTCATCGGAATAGAAGTAATCCACGATTTCGCAGATCTTATCCACATGCTCGGTAGCGGAATTGACCCAGGTGCCATGCAGGGTGTAGCCCATATTCACAGAAGCAATGGGCTTATCGCAGTATTCGGTGGTAACCAGGGGCAGGCCGACCCAGTTGGGCCAATCATCCTGGGTATACTGGAGGGTATCATCGCCGATGACACCGGCATACCCGGCGGAGATCCAGCCGCGGCGCATGGTCTTATCGGATTCGAACTGAGACTTGGAGAAGAGGCCCTCGGTGTAGAGGGTGTTGAAGAAGGTCAGGAAGGCCTTGGCCTGCTCGGTATAGGCGGGCAGAACCACCTCGCCGTTGCGGATGCCGAAGCGGGTGCCGTATTCCTGGGTGCTGCTGGCGCCATAGAAGCCCATGCAGTGCCAGACGTAATCATAGAACTTGGTGGAGTTATTGACCAGGGGCATATTGAATTCGCCGTTGCCCTTGGGATCCTTGGCCTTGAAGGCGCGCAGCATCTCCAGCACCTCATCCAGGGTTTCGGGCATCTTTTCCACGCCGGATTTTTCCATCCATTCGGTGTTGACATACACGCGAACGCTGCGGCTGTAAGCGCCGGTGTTATTGTAATACACAGCGCCGCGGATGTAAGGCAGAGAATAGATGTTGCCGTCGGGGGCGGTGGAGGCGGCAAAGGCGTCGGGATAATCCTGCATCGCCTGATAGGTGTTGGGCATCTTTTCGGGGGTGATCAGCTCATTCCAGTTGAGCAGATAATCCTCGGCAACGAAGGACATGACCTGATCGTTGCTCAGGTTAATGCCCATTACGATGTCGGGCAGATCGCCGGAGCCATACATCTGGCCGATGCGCTGGCTGGTCGAGGTTTCGTCCATGGTCTGGGACAATTCAAACTTCACGTTGAATTTATCCGCCAGATACTTGAAAATCCACAGATCCTCGGCTTCATTGTTGCCGGCAGTCTGGCGGGTGGTCAGCAGGGAGATGGTGACGGGCTCCTCGGCGGCCAGGGCAAGGCTCATGGAGCCAAGCAGCATGGCACAGACCAGCAGCAGAGACAACAGTTTCTTCATGGTAATACCTTCCTTTCGATTATTGATGAACGCATCCTGCAAGGATGCGGTCGATCCGCATTGGTTTTGCGCTTCCTTTTCCCAAGGCCGGGAAAACGCTTATCCCTTCAGCGCGCCAATCATTACGCCCTTGACGAAGTATTTCTGAATGAAGGGGTAAAGGATCAGCATGGGCGCGCTGGCAATCAGCACCAGGGCGTATTTCATAACGACGGCCAGATTGGCCCGCTCCGCCGCATCCTGCAGCAGCGCCGGATCCAGCGTCATCAGCCCCGCCTCATCCACGGCAGACTGATTCATAATCAGGATGCGCCGCAGCACCAGCGACAGGGGCTGATAGGCCTGCTTGGTCAGATACATCATGGCGTTGAAATAGCTGTTCCAATGGCCCACGGCGTAATAGAGCGTCAGCACCGCGATAATGGGCATGGCCAGGGGCAGAGCGATGCGGAAGAAAAGACCGAATTCGCTGCTTCCGTCAATGCGCCCCGCCTCATAGAGATCGCCGGGAATACTGGAGGAAAAATAGGTGCGGGCCACCACCATGTTATAGATGCTCAGACCGCCGGTTACGACCATGACCAGGGGATTATCCAGCAGCCCCAGATCCTTATAGAGCAGATAGGTGGGGATCATGCCGCCGCCGAAATACATGGTAATCAAGAAATACCAGGTGATGATGGTATGGCCGAACATGCGCTTTTTGCTCATGACATAGGCCGCCGGGATGGTCAAAAAGAGATTGAAGGCCGTGCCGCCCAGGGTATAGAGGATGGTATTGCGGTAGCCCGTCCAGATCTGCTGATTTTCAAAGACCGCCTGATAGGCCTTCAATTGGAAATCGATGGGCCAGAAGCTGACCTTGCCCGTGGCTACGGCGGTGAAA
This sequence comes from uncultured Oscillospiraceae bacterium, assembly GCA_964549135.1. GTDB lineage: Bacteria > Bacillota > Clostridia > Christensenellales > Aristaeellaceae > RUG563. The sequence continues at coordinate 27,556 of CAZJUJ010000026.1, forward strand.
TCGGAAACGGAGGCGATCACCGTGTAGTAGAGCGGGTAGAGGCACAGCAGCGTCAGCAGAATGAGCAGCGTATTATTGATCACATCAAAGAGGCTGATGTCCTTTCTTCTCTTCCGCGGGATCATATGCGTGCCGGGAGCGGTGTTTCTGGAAATATCCTGATTCATGTCTGCCCCTCCTTTCATCTCAGAAAAGGCCGGTATCCGTCGCCTTTTTCACAATCCTGTTGGCAATGAGCAGCACCAGGATATTGGCGATATTGTTGAAAAGACCGATGGCCGCGGAATAATCGTACTGGAAATCCACCAGACCCACCTGATAGACATAGGTGGAAATGACCTGGGAGGCATCCAGATTCAGATCGTTCTGCAGCAGGAAAATCTTTGAATACCCAACGGAAAGCAGCCGGCCCACGCTCATGATGAAATTGATGGAGATGGTGGGCATGATGCCGGGGATATTGACATAGCGGATGATCTGCATACGATTGGCGCCATCGATCTTGGCCGCCTCAATCTGCTCGGGAGAAATGCTGGCCAGGGCAGAAATATAGAGGATGGAGCTCCAGCCCAGATTCTGCCATACCCCAGACCATACATAGATGGAGGGGAAATATTCCGGCTTGGTCATGAAGGGAACGCGGTCAATGCCCATGCTGGCCAATAGGTTATTGACGGGGCCGTAGGATTGATTCAGCATCATCAGCACCAGCGAGCAGACCACCACCTCGGAGAGGAAATGGGGCGCGTAGGTCAGCATCTGCACGGTTTTTTTCAGCCGCAGCTGATGCATTTCATTGAGCATCAGGGCGAAAATCACCGCGCAGGGGAAGGTACACAGGGAAAGAAGCGTAATGGAGAGCGTATTTTTCAGCAGCGGCCAGAATTTGGGATACTCAAAGAAGCGGATGAAATGCTCGATCCCCACCCAATCGCTGCCGCCGATGCCCCGGCGGGGCTTGAAATCCACGAAAGCGATGCGCAGGCCGTAGATGGGCATGTATTCGAAAATGAATACATAAACCAGCGCGGGAAGCAGCAGCACATACCACTGCCAGCTTTCCTTCAGGCGCTTGAGAATGTATCCGGCCCAGCCCTTCCGGTGAGAAAGAGCAGGCTGAATCACTTTGTCCGTTCTCTGCATTCCTCTGACCTCCCGTTCTAATGAATAAACGCAAATGCATGCAATTTCCGGCGCACAAAGCGCCATGTATAGCAGTACAGACTGTGCCTGACATTAATATACAGTCAGAGAGGAAAATTGAACATAGACACATTTCGGCTCCCGATATGTAAATATTTCGCCTATATTCGGTCAGATCGGGCATGCGGCAAATTTTCTCCATCGCGCTGCCCGGCCCGGGAAGCAAAAGACGCCCCTCTCCCCTGCCGCCGTCGCCGCCTCTTCCCCGGAAACGCAGAAAAATGCACACAAAAAACAGGCCCTCCGCCGCTTTTCAGCAAGCGAAAGGCCTGTCAGCATCAGGATAAACAATGGGAGGGGCGCAGGCCGCCCTTCATTCATGGGCCGGTTTTCTGCCGCCGCATCCCGGGGCACAGGCGGGGCTTACGCCTTCACCTTTTCGAGGAAGCCCAGAACGATCTTCACCAGGCCGGCCACGACAGCCACAATGCCGATCACCAGATAAATCTGCCAGCTGGCCATCTGGAGCAGCGCGCTGCCGGTAAAGCCAACGATGGCGGCGATGCCGTAAATGATGGGAAGCAGACCAACCAGGGGAGCGCCGGGCTTAATGATGCAAAGCACGATGCCGATGACGGCGGCGGCCAGCATCAGAACGGGCATACCGAATTCATCATTGATTTCGGGCTTTTCGCCGGTTTCGGCCTTAACCCACTTTTCGAAATCCTTGCATTCATCGGGCCGCCACACATAGGCGTTGATGGAGGTAGAAACTTCGCTGACGGTGCCATCCTTGGCTTCCACGGAATAGGTCCAGTAGGGGGTGAACAGCATCACAACCGCCACCAACAAAATTGCCGCGCACACATAGCTCAATACCCTGGATTTTCCGGAAACTGCTGCCTTTGCCATAATACTCTTCTCCTTTGGGATGAATTTTGAATCATTGTATTCAATGATTATTATGTATCTTATTTTATCAAAATTACCATCGATAAGCAACTACTTTTTTCTTTGAAAGCGGAAATTTTGTCTTTTTTCCCCTTTTGCTCAAAAAAGCAGATGAATCTTGCGGATTCCGTCAAAAAAGGCGCTGATCGAAACCAATCAGCGCCTTGTTTTTGTTCTTTCAGGGCATTTTCACCGCATGTCAGTAGGTTTCCTGCAGCTCAATATTCTTATAGCGCTTCAGGCCCGTACCGGCGGGAATGAGCTTACCCAGAATGACGTTCTCCTTCAGGCCCAGCAGCGGATCCACCTTGCCCTTGATAGCGGCCTCGGTGAGCACGCGGGTGGTTTCCTGGAAGGAAGCGGCAGAGAGGAAGGATTCGGTCGCCAGAGAGGCCTTGGTAATGCCCAGCAGCACCCACTTGCCGATGGCGGGCCGGCCGCCCTCGGTAATGATCTTTTCATTGGCCTGCTCAAACTGGAACATATCCACCAGCCCGCCGGGCAGAAGATCGGTATCCCCTGCATCCTCTACGCGCACCTTGCGCAGCATCTGGCGCACGATGACCTCGATATGCTTATCGGCAATCTTAACGCCGGAGGTGTAGTAGGCGGAGAGAACCTCCTTGAGCAGATACTCCTGCACGGCGCGAACGCCCAGAATGCGCAGCAGATCATGGGGATTGATGGAGCCTTCGATCAGTTCGTCACCGGCCGCCACCGTCTGGCCATCCTGCACCTTCAGGCGCGCGCCGTAATGGATCTGATAGGTCTTCTTTTCGTTGGCATCCTCTTCGCTGGTCACGATGATTTCCCGCTTCTTCTTGCTTTCCACGATAGAAACCTTGCCGGCGATTTCGGCCAGGGTGGCATCGCGCTTGGGCTTGCGGGCCTCAAAGAGTTCTTCCACGCGGGGAAGACCCTGGGTGATGTCATCGGAGGTGGCGACGCCGCCGGAGTGGAAGGTACGCATGGTCAGCTGGGTGCCGGGCTCGCCGATGGACTGGGCGGCGATGATACCCACCGCCTCGCCGATATCCACCACGCCGCCATGGGCCAGGTTCATGCCGTAGCAGCGGGCGCAGACGCCATGCTCGCTATGGCAGGTCAGCACGCTGCGGACATTCATCTTGGTGATGCCCGCCTTCTTGATCTGCTGCGCCTTCTCATGATCGATCATTTCATTGACGTGGAGCATCAGCTCGCCCGTAATGGGATGATACACATCCTCGGCGGCAAAGCGGCCGCGGATCCGGTCGTCAATCTGCTCGATTTCGCCGATGGGCACCACCGTGATGCCGCGAACCTTTTCGCCCCGGCTTTCGAAGCAGTCGATCTCCCGGACGATTACCTCCTGGGCCACATCCACCAGACGGCGGGTGAGGTAACCGGAGTCGGCGGTACGCAGAGCGGTATCGGCCAGGGATTTACGGGAGCCGTGAGAGGACATGAAGAATTCAAGCACGTTCAGGCCCTCGCGGAAATTGGCGCGGATAGGCACCTCGATGGCCTTACCGGAGGGAGAGGCCATCAGGCCGCGCATACCGGCCAGCTGGGCCACCTGGCCCGCGCTGCCGCGGGCACCGGAACCGGTCATCATGCTGATGGGATTGTAGGGCGGAAGCACCTCCATCACGCGGTTCTTCAGCCGGCCCGTGGTTTCATTCCAGGCCTCGATAACCATGCGGTAGCGCTCATCCTCGCTCATTTCGCCGCGGCGATACTTGCGGTTGATGCGGGCCACCAGATCATCGGTTTCCTTCAGCCAGATTTTCTTTTCCTCGGGAACGATGATATCGCTGACGGACACCGTAATGGCGCCGCGGGTGGAATACTTATAGCCCAGGTTCTTAATGGCGTCCAGCACGACGGCGGTATCGCTTTCGCCATGGACGCGGAAGCAGCGCTCCACGATGGCGCCCAGGTCCTTCTTGATGACCTTGTGGTCAATCTCCAGGACGAACATATCATCCAGGCAATTGCGGGGCTTGAAGCCCAGATCCTGGGGCACCACATCGTTAAAGATCAGCAGGCCCAGCGTGGTATCCACCACCCGGCGCTCGGTCACGCCCTCAAAGGTGCGCTCAATGCGAACCTTGATGGGGGCCTGCAGGCTGATCTGATGGCACTGATAGGCCATCATCGCTTCATCGGGAGAGCAGAACACGCGGCCCGCGCCCAGGGCATCCTCCCGGGTAATGGTCAGGTAGTGGCAGCCGATAACCATGTCCTGGGTGGGGCTGATAACGGGCATGCCGTCCTGGGGCTTCATGATATTGTTGGCGCAGAGCATCAGGAAGCGGGCCTCGGCCTGGGCTTCCATGGAAAGGGGAACGTGAACGGCCATCTGGTCGCCGTCAAAGTCGGCGTTGTAGGCGGTGCAGGCCAGGGGGTGCAGCCGGATGGCCTTGCCCTCCACCAGCACCGGCTCAAAGGCCTGGATGCCCAGACGGTGCAGCGTGGGGGCGCGGTTGAGCAGCACGGGATGCTCCTTGATGACGCCCTCCAGAATATCCCACACCTCGGGACGCACCTTTTCCACCATGCGCTTGGCGGATTTTACGTTATGGGCCAGCTTCTGGGAAACCAGCTTTTCCATGACGAAGGGCTTGAAAAGCTCCAGCGCCATATCCTTGGGCAGGCCGCACTGATGCAGCTTCAATTCGGGGCCGACCACGATAACCGAACGGCCGGAATAGTCCACGCGCTTGCCCAGCAGATTCTGGCGGAAGCGGCCCTGCTTGCCGCGCAGCAGATCGGAAAGGGATTTGAGGGGCCGATTGCCGGGGCCGGTCACGGGACGGCCGCGGCGGCCGTTATCAATCAGGGCGTCCACGGCCTCCTGCAGCATGCGCTTTTCATTGCGCACGATGATATCGGGGGTGCCCAATTCCAGCATGCGCTTGAGGCGGTTATTGCGGTTGATCACCCGGCGATAGAGATCATTCAGGTCAGAGGTGGCAAAGCGGCCGCCATCCAGCTGCACCATGGGGCGCAGATCGGGGGGAATGACGGGCACCACGTCCATGATCATCCATTCGGGCCTGTTCTTGGAAAGGCGGAAGGCCTCCACCACCTCCAGGCGCTTGATGGCATGGGTGCGCTTCTGGCCCTCGCCCTCGCGGTCGCGTTCCTTTTCGATGAGATCGGCGATTTCCTTCTTCAGGGATACGCTCAGCGCCTCAAGATCCAGCGCCAGCAGCATTTCCTTGACGGCCTCAGCGCCGATACCGGCCTTGAATTCGCCCCGCTCCTCGGCGGGCATGGCCATAATGGCGCGATACTTGGAATCGGTAATCAGCTCGTTGCGGCTCACCTTGGTAGCCGCCTCGTTGCCGGGATTCAGCACGATATAGGAAGCAAAATACAGCACCTTTTCCAGCGCCCGGGGGCTCACATCCAGCAGCATGCCCATCCGGGAAGGAATGCCCTTGAAATACCAGATATGGCTGACAGGGGCGGCCAGCTGAATATGCCCCATCCGCTCCCGGCGAACCTTGGAGCGGGTGATCTGCACGCCGCATTTATCGCAGACCTTTTCCTTATCCTTGAATTTTACGCGCTTGTATTTGCCGCAGGAGCATTCCCAGTCCTTCTGCGGGCCAAAGATGCGCTCGCAGTAAAGGCCATCGCGCTCCGGCTTCAGGGTGCGGTAATTGATGGTCTCCGGCTTGCTGACCTCGCCGTAGCTCCAGGCGAGAATCTGCTCGGAAGAGGCCATGCCGATTTGGATGGAATCTAAATTCGTCAGTTCAAACATTGATCGTAACTCCCTCCGCTCAGGCCGCTGCCGGCCTATCATCCCGCATGGGCGGGATTGGAATGCCCGTCTTATTCGATGTCATCGTCATCCAGGCGAATATCATCCAGCACGTCATCCACCTCAAAATCGGCGAAATCGTCATCCAGATTGATATCCTCATCCAGATTGAGGGCGCCGTCATCCTCTGCGGCAGGCCCATCGATGAAATCATCCTCGGGCATGGGTTCGCGGCCCGCAGGCAGCCCATCATTCATATCATCGTCATCGTCATCCAATTCGCGGATTTCGATTTCCTGATGATCCTCGCCCAGCACGCGGATATCCAGCGCCAGGGCCTGAAGTTCCTTGATGAGTACCTTAAAGGATTCGGGCACGCCGGGGGTGGGAATATTCTGGCCCTTGACGATGGCCTCGTAGGTCTTCACACGGCCCACCACATCGTCGGATTTGACGGTGAGAATTTCCTGCAGGGTATTGGCCGCGCCATAGGCCTCCAGCGCCCAGACTTCCATTTCGCCGAAGCGCTGGCCGCCGAACTGGGCCTTGCCGCCCAGGGGCTGCTGGGTCACCAGGG
>CAZJUJ010000027.1:0-33904 GCA_964549135.1 uncultured Oscillospiraceae bacterium
GGAGGGCGCGGGAGGGTGCTTTTGACGCAAAAGCATCCTCCCGCAATATTTTCCCAGTTCCTTCCCTGGTTTTCGGAGGGGGTGCGGGGGAACCACTTTTGACTCAAAAGTGGTTCCCCCGCAATTATTTCCCGTCTCCTATTTAGTAAGCCTTTGCGAAGTACATAACCTTATGGGCTTTTTTGCCGCAGCAGACGCAGGTATCGCCGATGGGTGTTTGATCGAAGGGCATATTCCGGGAGGTAGCGCCCGTTTCTTCCTTAATTTTATCCTCGCAGGCGCGTTCGCCGCACCACATAGCCCGGGCATAGCCGCCGTCCACCTGGCTCTTGAGTTCGTCATAGGTAAACACATCCTTGGTATGGGCCAGGCGGAATTCATCCGCGATGACATACATATTCTGCTGAATATCGTCCAGCAGCTTTTTGATTTCCTCCGCCAGGTTTTCCAGGGAGATGGTGGTTTTTTCGAAGGTATCCCGGCGCATCACGGTCGCCACGCCGTTTTCGATATCCCTGGGCCCCATTTCCACGCGGACGGGCACGCCCTTCAGCTCCCATTCATTGAATTTCCAGCCGGGGGACACATGATCCCGGTCATCCAGCTTCACGCGGATCCCGGCGGCCTTCAGCGCTTCAAAGGCCTCCTCGCATTTTTCCATAACGCCGCCCTTATGCGCCGCGATGGGCAGAATCACCGCCTGGATGGGCGCAATCATGGGGGGCAGCTTCAGGCCGCGCTCATCGCCATGGGTCATGATAATCGCGCCGATCAGCCGGGTGGATACGCCCCAGCTGGTCTCATGGCAGTATTCCAGCTTGCCTTCCTTGGAAAGATACTGGATTTCAAAGGGCTCGGCAAAATTGGTGCCAAAATTATGGCTGGTGCCGGCCTGCAGGGCCTTGCCATCCTGCATCATGGCCTCTACGGAATAGGTCGCCCGGGCGCCGGCGAATTTTTCCTTGTCGGATTTCTGCCCGGCATAGACGGGAATGGCCAGGTTCTTTTCGCAGAAGGTCTGGTATACCTTCAGCATCGTCTGGGTTTCCTCCTCGGCCTCCTCCGCGGTGGCATGCACGGTATGCCCCTCCTGCCACCAGAATTCCGCCGTGCGCAGGAAGGGACGGGTGGTCTTCTCCCACCGCATGACCGAACACCACTGATTGTATTTCAGCGGCAGATCACGATAGGATTGCACCCATTTGGAAAACATGGTGCAGAAAATGGTCTCGCTGGTGGGGCGAACGGCCAGCCGCTCCTGCAATTGCTCCGTGCCGCCCTGGGTAACCCAGGCCACCTCGGGGGCAAAGCCCTCTACGTGATCCGCTTCCTTCAGCAGCAGCGATTCGGGAATCAGCATGGGCATGGATACATTCTCGTGCCCCGTTTCCTTGAACATCTGATCCAATTGCTCATGAATCAGCTCCCAAATCCGGTTGCCGTAGGGCTTGAGCGCCATGCAGCCGCGCACCGGCGTATAATCCATCAGATCGGTCTGGGTGACAACATCGGTATACCACTGTGAGAAGTTATCGTCCAGGGGCGTAATATGCTGCACAAATACCTGCTTCTTTTCCTTGGCCATCTCTGTTTCCCTCCTAAAAAATTAACCCTCCGCCCTCTGCAGGGACGAAGGGATGCTTCGCGGTACCACCTTGCTTGGCGCAATGCTGCGCCCGTCTTTCCGCCCTGTATCGGGAGCAGCCCGGCGATGATTAATCGCGGACGCAGGGGCGGGCCCTCCGCCATGCGCGCTTTCAGCCTCGACGCGCTCTCTTTCCTCCGGCGGCTTCTTTCCCCTGCTTAGCCTTTGAAACTGAATGTATTATACAGGATCAGCCCCCAAAATGCAAGCATAAACGGAAATTTTCCGAAAGGACGGGGATGAGGACGAGAGACGGAGAAAAATATTGCGGGAGGATGCTTTTGCGTCAAAAGTCCCCTTCGCGCCCTCCCGAAAACCGGCTCTGGATGGTTCATGGAGGGATTCTGCCAGGTTGAATGCCAGATCAGCAAAAAATCGAAGGTTTTTGCCTCTCAAAATCTTCCTTCCACAAAGCCGCTTCTGGGTGATTCATGGGTGGATTCTGCCAAGTAAAATGCCAGTGGAGCAAAAGAAAATAAGCAGTAAGGAATGAAACAGCAATGCTCCATCAAACGCGAGAGCATTGCTGTTGTTTTATCTACCGCTACTCTTTTTTGCTGATCTGGCATTCATCCTGGCAGAGTTCGGCCATGCACCATCCATAACCGCTTTTCGGGGGAAGAATCTTTGGAGCCAAAGCCCTCATTTCCTTTGCTGATCTGGCATTCAATCTGGCAGGAACCCTCCATGAACCATCCAGAGGCGGTTTTCGGGAGGGTGCGGGAGGGTGCTTTTGACGCAAAAGCATCCTCCCGCAATTATTTTCCCTCGTTCCCCCGTCTCCCCCGTTCGGGCAAGAAATTTTTCTCATTTTTTCGCCTTGTAAGGCAAGTGGAGGCATGGTATAATATATAGTGGCTTTGTGCCCCCGAAAGGAAAGATGATATGTTCATTGCCAATGGATGGAAGGATTTTGAGGTGCTTGATACCGGCGGCGGCGAGAAGCTGGAGCGCTGGGGGGAATACCTGCTGGCCCGGCCCGATCCGCAGGTGATTTGGCCCCGGGCGGAGGAAACGCTTTGGCGGAGGGCCCATGCCCATTACACCCGCAGCGAGCGGGGGGGCGGCGCATGGGAATTCCGGGAGAAGCTGCCCGAAAAATGGGTGGTAGCCTATGGCGGGCTGCGGTTTTATGTACGGCCCACGGGCTTCAAGCACACCGGTCTTTTCCCGGAGCAGGCGGCCAATTGGGATGCCATGGCCGGGATGCTCCAGCGGCGGCCCGGGGCGAAGGTGCTGAATCTTTTTGCGTATACAGGCGGCGCCTCCCTGGCGTGCGCGGCTGCGGGCGCGCATGTCACCCATGTGGATGCGGCCAAGGGCATGGTGCTTTGGGCCAAGGAGAATCGGGAGCTTTCCGGGCTGCCGGAATCCAGCTTCCGCTTTATTGTGGAGGATGCGGTGGCCTTTGTGCGGCGGGAGATACGGCGCGGGAACCGCTATGACGGCATTGTGATGGATCCGCCCAGCTATGGCCGGGGCCCCACGGGCGAGGTATGGAAGCTGGAGAACGAGCTTTTCGGCCTGGTGGAAACCTGCGCCCAGGTACTCAGCGATGATCCCATTTTCTTTTTCATCAACAGCTATACCACCGGCTTTCAGCCTGCGGTGCTGCAGAATATCCTGGAAAAAACGGTGGCCTCCCGCCATGGCGGCGTCATCGATTCCCAGGAGCTATGTCTGCCCGTGCATTCGGGCGGGGTGCTGCCCTGCGGCGCAACGGGCCGCTGGATGAATAAATGACGATACTTTCCGCCGCCGGAAACGGGCGCATGCGCCCGGCCGGGAACGCGGGGCCAACAGCGCCCCGCAGAAATGAGAGGGGATAGAAGCATGGATCAGCCCACCATTCTTTATGAGGATAATCATGTGATCGTGGCGGTCAAGCCGCCGAATCTGCTCACCCAGGGGGATGATACCGGGGATGCCAACCTGCTGGATCAGGTTAAGGAATATGTAAAGGAAAAGTATCAGAAGCCTGGGGAAGCATATATCGGTCTGGTGCATCGGATGGATCGACCGGTGGGCGGGCTTCTGTGCTTTGCCCGCACCAGCAAGGCGGCCTCCCGCCTGTCCGAGCAGGTGCGCGCCCATGAATTGAACCGGCAGTACGTCTGCATTGTGGAGGGCGAGGCCCCCGATCAATTCACCTATGTGGATTATCTCTGCAAGGACACGGAGAATAATAAGGTGGCCGTGGTGCCCGCCTATCGGAAGCTGGAAACCGGGGCCAAGGAGGCCATTCTCCACGGGCGCACCATCGCCCGCCGGGATGGGCTTTCCCTGGTGGCCATCCAGCTGGAAACGGGCCGCGCCCATCAGATCCGGGTGCAGATGCAGCATGCGGGCTTCCCCCTCTGGGGCGATAACCGCTACGGCCATGGCCGCCGGGGGCAGCAGATTGCCCTCTGGGGCTTCCGCCTTTCCTTCACCCATCCCGTCAGCAAGGAGCAGCTGCTCTTCATCGCCCCCACGCCGGAGGAAAAGCCCTGGCTGTATTTTGAAAGGGAGCTGCGCGGCCTGGAATCCATCTGGCCCCAGATCAAGCCCGTCGTTTCCCAGGAATAAGGCGCAAGCGCCCGTCATTATGGTAAATTGGAAAGGATTAACTGATACATGAGCAGCCCCATCCGCTTTGAACTGATCAAAACCTGCAAGCAGTCCGGCGCGCGTCTGGGCGTATTGCATACCCCCCACGGGGATATTCCCACCCCCATCTATATGCCGGTGGGCACCCAGGCCACGGTCAAGGCCATGACCCCCCATGAAATGGAATCCCTGGGCACGAAAATCATGCTGTCCAACACCTATCATCTGCATCTGCGTCCCGGCGAGGATATTGTGCAGGAGGCAGGCGGGCTGCATCGGTTCATGAGCTGGGATCATCCCATCCTGACCGACAGCGGCGGCTTCCAGGTATTTTCCCTGGCGGGGCTGCGCAAGATCACCGAAGAGGGCGCGGCCTTCCGCAGCCATCTGGACGGCAGCAAGCGCTTCATCAGCCCCGAAAAATCCATGGATATTCAGCAGGCCCTGGGCTCCGATATCGCCATGGCATTTGACGTATGCAGTCCCTACCCCTGCGATCATAAAACAGCCGAGGAGGCCATGCACCGCACCCATCGCTGGGCGGAACGCTGCAAAAAGCATCATACACGACAGGATCAGGCCCTCTTTGGCATCGTCCAGGGCGCGTTTTATGAGGATCTGCGCATCGAAAGCGCCAAGACCCTGGCCGATATGGATTTCCCCGGCTATGGCATCGGCGGGCTTTCGGTGGGCGAGCCCAAGCCCATCATGTATGAGATGCTGGAAAAAATCGAGCCCTATATGCCCAAGGAAAAGCCCCGGTATCTCATGGGCGTTGGCACCCCGGATTGCTTCCTTGAGGGCGTGCTGCGCGGCGTAGACATGTTTGACTGCGTGCTGGCCACCCGCATTGCCCGCAACGGCACGGTCTTTACCCGCTCGGGACGGCTGGTGGTGCGCAACGCCGCCTATGCCCATGATTTTGAGCCGCTGGAGGAGGGCTGCGATTGCTATGCCTGCCAGCATTTCTCCCGGGCCTATATCCGCCATCTGATCAAGGCGGAGGAAATCACCGGCGCACGGCTGACCTCCATCCATAACCTGCGCTTCCTGATCCGCATGATGGAGGAAATCCGCCAGGCCATCCTGGAGGATCGCTTCCTGGATTACCGGAAGGAATTCTATGCGCGCTACGATATGAGCCGGAATTTCTGATTTTTTTACTGACTGCTGATATTCACTTATGCCGGGGGAGGAAAACCCATGCTGAAAATTTTCGGCGGAAGCAGCGAAACCCTGCGGCGGCATCTGATCGCCATGGCGGCCCAGGGCGGGCGCATGCTGGTGATCGTGCCGGAGCAGTATACCCTGCTGACCGAGCGGGAATTAATGGCCGGGCTGCGCTCCCCCGGCTTTTTCGATCTGGAGGTATTATCCCCCTCCCGGCTGACCGAAAGGGTATTTGCCCAGGCCGGCTCGGGGCACGGGGTGCGCATTGATGCCCGGGGCAAGCAATTGGCCCTGGCCCGGGCCATGCTGGCCTGCAGAAAGCAGCTGCAGTATTATGAAAGCGCCGCCGAAAAGCAGGGCTTTATCGAGCGGGTGGGGGCATCCATTGCCGATTTCAAGCGCGCGGGCGTTACGCCGGAAATGCTCCGAGCCCATGCGGATGCCCTGCCGGAGGGCGCGGCCAAATGCAAGCTGCAGGATCTGGCCCTGCTCTACGCTGCCTATACGCAGCAGCTTTCCGATCAGTTTGTGGATGGAGAGGATGTGCTTTCCGCCATGCTGGAAAGGCTGCCCGACAGCAGCATCGCCCGGGATGCCCTGGTGGCCGTATATGGCTTTGATGTATTCACGGGGCAGATGTGCCGCATCCTGACCGCCCTGGCCCAGCAGAGCCGGGAAACCCACGCCCTGATCGTGCTGGGCCGGGAGGAATGCTTTGCCCCCGTGCTGGAAAGCGCCAGAAGGCTTGAACAGGCGGCGGAGGAGATGCATCTGCCCGTTTCTTTTGCCATGCTGCCCCCGGCAGAGGAAAAAAAGGCGGCGGAGCTGTTGCATCTCTCCCGCCAGTATCTCTCCCTGCCCGGCGAAAGCTATCCCGGCCCGGTTTCCGCCCTGCGGCTCTATGCCGCCCCCAATCCCTACTTTGAGGCGCATTTTGCCGCCCAGGAAATGCTGCTGCTGCATGAAAAGGGCGTAGCCTTTGGGGAAATGGCGGTGGCCATGGGCGATGCCCAGTTTGCGGGCGTACTGGAAACCGTGCTTTCCTCCTATCGCATTCCCGCCTATATCGCCCGGAAGCTGCCCGCCGCCTCCCATGGCGCGGCCCGGTATCTGCTTTCTTCTCTGCGGGTGATTGCCGAGGGGTATCAGCCCCAGGATATGCTGGCCCTGATCAAATCGGGCTATGCGCCCCTTTCCCCCATGCAGTGCTGGCAATTGGAAAACTATATCCTCTCCTACGGCATCCGGGGCAGGCTCTTCCTTTCGCCCTTCAGCCGGGGCGAAAGCGAGGAATGCGCCCAGGCGGAGGAAATCCGGGAAAGGCTGCTTCCGCCCCTGGAAAGGCTGCGGCAGCAGCTGAAAGAAGCGGAAAACGCCCAAAGCGCCCTGCGCCTCCTTTATGATTATCTGGCGGAAACGGGCGTATATGAAAGGCTGCGGGATAATGAGGAGCGGCTGCTTGCCCGGGGCATGGCGGCAGAGGCCGTACAGGCCCGGCAGGTATGGGAAGCCATGATGCAGCTTTTCTCCCAGGCCCACGCCATTCTTTCCGGCGCCCGGGTATCCGCCCGGCAGCTTTCCTCCTGGCTCCAGGCCGGGCTGGAGGCCTGCGAATTATCCTCGCTTCCCCCCAGCGCCGATGCCGTTATGTGCGGCCAGATCGGGGCGCTGCCCCTTTCCGCTCCCCGGGCGCTCTTTATGATGAATATGACCGACGGCATTCTTTCCGCAGATGTCTGCGCCCTGCTCACCCAGGAGGAGCAGCAGGACATCCAGAAAAAGCTGCGCGTCTATCTTTCCCTGACCGATGACGGGCGGGATTGCCTGGCCCGGCTGGATGTTTACAAGGCCCTTTCCGCCCCCCGGGAGTATCTCTATCTCACCCGCTCCCAGGCCACCCAGGATGGCGGGGCCCTGCGTCCCTTTGCCCAGCTGGCCCATATCCGCCGCCTCTTCCCGGCGCTGGTGGAGGAGGGGGGCGTAACCCAGCGCGCCGCCGCCCGGCTGCCCCTGGCCCCCGGCCCTGCCCTGGATGCCCTGGGCGCGCGCATCCGGGAGGGGACGCTGGAGGGGGAATGGCTGGAGGCCTGGAAATATCTGAGCCGGCATCCCGATACCAAAGAGAAAACGGAGCGGCTGCTTTCCGCCTTTGCGGAGGAAAAAAGCGCCCCGCCCCTGCCCCGGGAAATCACCCATTCCCTGTTTATGGAAAGGGTCATGTCCGTCAGCCGCCTGGAAAGCTTCGCCGTCTGCCCCTACCGGCATTTTGTGGAGCAGGGGCTTTCCCCGCGCCCCCGGAAGGAATGGCGGCTCACCCCCATTGACGCAGGCAATTTCTATCACAGCGCCCTGGAGGGCTTTACCCGGCTGCTGCCCACGCTGCCCGGCTGGCCGAAAATCGATAAAAAAACCTGCGATGCCGCCATTGATCAGGCGGCCCAGCCCCTCTTTGAGCAATTGCTCGCCGGGGCCATGGGCGACAGCGCCCGGATGCGCGCCCTGGGCGAAAAATACCGGCGGGTGCTGCGCCGGGTGGCCTGGACGTTTACCCGCGGGGCCAGGCAGAGCGCCTTTTCCCCCGAATGCGCCGAGGTGCGCTTTGGCTATCCCGGCGGCATTCCGCCCATTGAGCTTTCGCTTCGGGATGGCTCCCGGGTCTTCGTCCGGGGCATCATCGACCGGATTGATCGCTACGCCGGGGATGAGGGCGTGTTTCTTCGGGTGGTGGATTATAAATCCGGCAGCGAAAAGCTGGATCCCGCCCGGATCTTCTATGGCGCGCAATTGCAGCTGCTGCTCTATCTCCAGGCCGCCCTTTCCATGGAGGAGGAGGCCCAGCCCGCCGGGGCCTTCTATATGCGGCTTTCCGATCCCCTGCTGCCCGATCCCGAGGATGCGCAGCAATTGGAGGATGCCCTGGCCCGGGCGCTGTGCCTCAAGGGCGTGGCCCTGAGGGATGCCGCCATCCTCCGGCGCATGGATGAGGGAAACCCGCCCCTGAGCATGACCAAGACCCTCACCGCCGACGGCAGCTTTGATAAGCGGGCCATGCTGGCCACCCTTGCCGATCTGCAGGCGCTCATCGGCCATGCCGAAAAAATGGCCGGGGAAATGACCGAAAGAATGCGCGCCGGGGAAATCGCCGCCGCCCCGCTCTGCGATAAAAATCAGAAGGGCCCCTGCGAATACTGCGATTACGCCGCCATCTGCCGAAAAAATGTGCAGATTTCGCCGGATAACGCCCGGATTATGCAGGAAATGCGGTTCGATGCGCTCATTGAACGGGTAAACAAAAATAATGCTGGTAATTCTGAGCAAAATCAGGTATAATAGAATCAATCAATAAGATGAAGGGGGTTTTTCCCATGATACAGGTCATTCACGGCAAAAAAGGCTCCGGCAAAACCAAGCGTATTCTGGATATGGCCAATACCGCCATTAAGGAACACAAGGGTGATATTATCTTCATTGATGATGATAACCGCTATATGTTCGATCTGAGGCATGAGGTGCGCTTCGTCAATGCCGGCGAATACGGCTCCGATAGCCCCGCCATGTTCTTTGGCTTCCTCTGCGGCATGCTGGCCCAGAATTTCGATATCAGCGTCATTTTCGTTGATGCGTTCCTGAAGCTGGTAAAAACCGAAGTGGATCAGACCGAGGATTTCTTCCGCCGTCTGGAGGAACTGAGCGCCAAGCACAATGTGGAATTCGTGCTTTCCGTCAACTGCGATGATGCCGTCGCCCCCGAATTTATCAAGAAGTATTTCATTTGACATATAAAAGAGGTGCATTCCATGCCATTCATAAGCACCCGCGGTGCGGAAATGGTTTCCGCGCCTGAGGCAATTGTGCGCGGCATTGCGCCGGATGGGGGGCTTTATGCCCCCCTTTCTTTGCCGCGTCTTTCCCGGGAGGATTTTGCCGCCCTGGCCGCCCTGGATTATCCCGCCCGGGCCGCCCGCGTTCTTTCCCTTCTGCTGGATGGCTTTGATGAAGCAGAGCTGCTGGAAATGACCCGGGCCGCCTATGCCCGCTTTGATGATCCCCAGGTGGCCCCCGTGCGGGCCATGAAGGATCGCCGCTATATCCTGGAATTATTCCATGGCCCCACCCTGGCCTTTAAGGATATGGCGCTGCAGATGCTGCCCTGGCTGATGACCGCCTCTGCCCGCAAGCAGGGGGAAAACCGGGAAATCGCCATTCTGACCGCCACCAGCGGCGATACCGGCAAGGCCGCCCTGGAGGGCTTTCAGGATGTGCCCGGCACATCGGTCACCGTCTTTTATCCCCTGGGCGGCGTCAGCGCCGTGCAGGAAAAGCAGATGGTCACCTCTCAGGGCAAAAATGTGCATGTTTCCGCCGTGCGCGGCAATTTTGATGATGCCCAGACCGGGGTTAAGGCGCTTTTTGCCGATCCTGATTTCATCGCCCGCATGAATGCCCTGGGCAAGACCCTCTCCTCCGCCAATTCCATCAATCTGGGCCGTCTGGCCCCGCAGGTGGCCTATTATCTTTCCGCCTGCGCCGATCTGTTGGCCCAGGGGAAAATCACCTGGGAGGAGGGGCTGAATATCTGCGTGCCCACGGGCAATTTCGGCAATATTCTGGCTGCCTGGTACGCCCGGCGCATGGGCGCGCCCATTGCCCGGCTCATCTGCGCCAGCAATAAAAATGATGTGCTGGCCGATTTCATCCGCACCGGCGTCTATGATCGCCGCCGGGAATTCCACAAGACCATCTCCCCCTCCATGGATATCCTGATTTCCTCCAATCTGGAGCGCTTCCTGCTGGAAATCTGCCAGGGCGATTGCGGGCAGGTGGCCCGCTGGATGCGGCAGCTTTCCCAGGATGGGGTCTACGAAATCGGAAGCGAACGGCTGAAGTCCATGCAGGCCGTCTTCAGCGGCGGCTCTGCCGATGATGTGCGCACTGCCGCCGCTATCGAAAAGGCCTGGCGAGAGGAAAAATATCTGCTGGATCCCCATACCGCGGTGGCCGCCTGCGTGGCGGAGGATTACCGCCGGGATACGCAGGATGATCGGCCCCTGCTGATCGTTTCCACCGCCAGCCCCTATAAATTTGCCGCCGATGTGGCCGCCGCCCTGCATCTGCCCCCGGCAGGCGATGCCTTTGACGCCGCCGCTGCCCTGGAAAGGGAAACCGGCGTCCCCGCCCCGGAACAGGTGGCCAGACTTCGGGAAATGCCCGTGCTGCACCACCGCATCTGCGATAAGGATAAAATGGGCAAAGCAGTGCTTGACGGCTTCAACGACTGACGGAAAACGAGGAACGGGAAACGGGAAACGGGATTTTTGCGGGAGGGTGCTTTTGCGTCAAAAGCACCCTCCCGCACCCTCCCGAAAACCAACTCTGGATGAAACAAAAAAGAAAAACCAGATTGGATGCCAGTGAAGCAAAAGGGAGCAAGTAGTAAGAAATAAAGCAGCAATACCCTCCCAAACGTAAAGGCACTACTGGTTATTTTAACCAGGTCGAATGCCAGTAAGCAAAAAGGAACGAGCAATAAAGAACAAAACAGCAATGCTCTCACCAAACGTGAAAACATTGCTGCTGTTTTTCTAATTGCTATTCTTTTTTGCTGATCTGGCATTCAATTTGGCAGAAACCCTCCATGAAACATCCAGAGCCGGTTTTCGGAAGGGGTGCGGGGGAACCACTTTTGACTCAAAAGTGGTTCCCCCGCAATATTATCCCCCATCCCTGGGTTTTCGGGAGGGCGCGGGAGGGGACTTTTGACGCAAAAGTCTCCTCCCGCAAAATATCCCCGTCTCCCCCGCTATCACATGCCCAGCAGAACGCCCAGCACGGCGCCCACGGCGATAAAGACGATGGGGTGGATTTTTTTGAGTGCCTTGAGCTGGGTCAGCACCAGCAGCACGGCGAAAATTGCCACGGCCAGCCAATTAATCCCGGCGAGGAAGGACGCCGCGCCTTCACGATACAGGGCAATTTCCAGCACGGAAAAGCCGGCGGCAGCGATCAGGCCGGTAACGGCGGGGCGCATGAAGGCGAACATATTCTGCACCAGCGGGCTATTCTGATATTTATCCATTGCCTTGGCGATCACCATGATCACGATCACGGAGGGCAGCACCAGGCTGAAGGTAGCCGCCAGCGAGCCGGGGATGCCATTCGTCGTATAGCCCACATAGGTGGCCATATTAATACCGATGGGGCCGGGGGTGGATTCCGAAACGGCGATCATATTGCCCAGGTCAGCAGCGGTAAACCAGCCATAGGTCTGCTGCATCTGGGAAAGGAAGGGCAGGGTAGCCAGGCCGCCGCCCACAGCGAAAAGGCCGGTCTTAAAGAATTCATAGCAGAGCGTCAGAAAATCCATCATGCCTTATTCACCTTCTTTCCAAAGATAAAGCTGAGTACCGCGCAGCCAACCACCACATACACCGGGGAAAGGGAGAACAGCGCCACCAGCACAAACCCGGCGGCAGCCAGCGCCACATGCCACCAGGCCTTGATGCCGCTCTTGACCAGCTTGATCACGCTGGCGGTAATCAGCGCGCATACCGCCACGCGGATCCCCGCAAAGGCATGCTGCACCCACGCAATGCTCATAAAGTTTTCCAGCACCATGGCAATCACCGTAATGATGATCAGGGAAGGGGCCACCACGCCCAGCGTGGTCACCACGCCGCCCAGAACGCCCTTTTTCTTATAGCCCACAAAGGTGGCGGTATTGACGGCGATAACGCCGGGGGTGCATTGACCAATGGCGAAATAATTGAGCAGCTCCTCCTGCGTACACCATTGCCGCTTATTGACGATTTCTCTTTCCAGCATGGGCAGCATGGCATAGCCGCCGCCAAAGGTCGTGACGCCGATAATGAAAAAGGCGCGGAATAATTCCCAGAGCATTTGCATGTTCCTTTTCTCCTTTTCTTTTTCTTTCATCAAGGTTCAGCGGAAAATACCTTTCCGCTGCGCCTCAAAATTCCGGGATATAGCCGGTTTCCTCCATCTTATACCATGATTTCCAGATCATCGCTGGCCCGCAGGGCAGAAATTCCTCTTTCCCCCAGGGCGGCCAGGCATTCCAGCACGCTGGATAGATGCCTATCGGAATAATGGGTGATGCAGACCTTCCTGATCGGCATGCCCTCCAGCACCGGCAGATAATCCGTGGCCGGGAAATGGGCCGATTCGCAGATCAATAGATCCAGCGGCTTTTCCAGCGATACCCTGGGGAAATCCACCCCTGGATTCTTTAAATCGCCCGTGCAGAGAATGGCCTTGCCCTCCGCCTCCAATAGATACGCAAAGGAGCGCTGGCAATGCTGGGTGGGAATCGCCGTTACCTTCAGCACGCCGTCATCAAATACCAGCCCCGCCTCGGTCTGGCGATAGCGCATTTCCTTTTCCTCTGTGTTCAGCGTCACCCGCAGCCAGTCGCCAATCACCCGGGCGGCCTCCAGCATCGGCAGGCAAATGACGGGATCGGGGGTTTTGTAATACCAGCGGATCAGATCGATAAACTGAATCAGCCCGTTGGTGTGATCGCCATGCATGTGCGTGATAAATACGCCCTTTACATCATCCATGCTCCTGCCGCGCCTGCGCAGGGCGTCCACGGCCATGGTGCCCATATCTACAAAATACATGCTGCCCCCGACCTCTGCCAGAATGCAGCTGCACTTGCGGTCAGGCTCCGGCACGCCATGACTGCTGCCGATCAAGGTAACCTTCATGCCAGTCTCCCCTTCCGAAAAAATGCAGGCCCGGAAATGGCCTTTTCCCGTGTCAGAGTATAGCACAAAAACGAAAACATGCCAAGTCCGGAGGACGGGGACGGGGAAAATTATTGCGGGAGGATGCTTTTGCGTCAAAAGTGGTTCCCCCGCACCCCCTCCGAAAACCGGCTCTGGATGGAACATGGGTGAATCCTGCCAAATCGAATGCCAGATCAGCAAAAAAGAATAGCTGTTGGAAAAACAGCAGCAATGCCTTCATATTTGGTGAGGACATCGCTGCTTTATTCTTTACATCTTGCATCCTTTTGCTTCACTGGCATTCAACTGTGTGTAAGTAATCCATGTTCCATCCAGAGCCGGTTTTCGGGAGGGTGCGGGAGGGGACTTTTGACTCAAAAGTCTCCTCCCGCAAAAAATCCCCGTTTCTCCCATTCCTCCCCGTTTTCCGCGGTCTTAGTTGCCCAGGGCGTCCTGGGCGCCCTTGTAGAAGGAATAGCAGCTGTTGCAGAGGCGGGTACGGGAGATATTTTTCCCGTTAGAGGAGGAAACGGAATAGGATTTTCCGCAGTAGCCGCAGGTAACCTTTCGGGAGCTGCTGGAGGAAGAGGAGCTGCTGGAAGAGGATAAATCGCCATTGCAGGACATATAGGTCAGCACCCCAAAGAGGATCATCGCCCCCAGGACGATCACGGTAGCGAATTTTTCCGCCCCGCTGGTTTTTTTGTTATTCTGGTTCTGTGACATGTTCTCTCTCCTTTTGTCATCCTGAGAATAATTCCCTCCGCAAGGCCCGTGGCCAGAAGCTGCGCCAGAATATCCCCGGGATCGAAAACCCCCGATACCCCAGGGAAAAGCTGGATCAGCTCCATGCCGATATCTGCAAGCAGGCACATGCAAAGCGAAAAGCGCCGCAGCCGGGGAAAGGGCAGCGTGATCAGCCGCAGCGTAAAGGTCAGCGCGTAAGCCCACAGAAAATCCGCCAGATGCCCATGGATGCAGCGCCAAAGCGCGCCCTCCCGGGCCTGGGGCACGCGGACGGCGCAATGAAAAACGCCGCAGAAAAGCCGGGTCACCCGGGCCTCGGGACGATAGAGAAGATAATAGGCCAGCCCGATCCCCAGAGAGAAAAGAATATGCAGCAGAAACGCAAGCACGATCCTTCTGCTCACGCCAAGCGGCGCCCCGCCTGATCTGCCCATGCTCCATTCCCCCATGTTTCCCGGCCCAGCCGATCCTTCCCTTTTCGCCGCCCAATGTCTGGGGCAGCTGCCGTTTTGCATGTCGAAGGCCCGCTCATTATAGCAGATCAGTACAGGGAAGTCAAGCAAGGCGCTTGCAGAAAAAAGCATGCTTTGCCCGCCGTTTTTTCAAAGCCGCGCAATTTCTTGCATTTTCTGTCCTTATTCCTTCGCCGCGCCGCGCTGCCGCATGCGATACTGGGAAATGGTGCAGCCCATCTGCTCCCGAAAGAGCTTCATAAAATAATGCTCATCCGCATAGCCCACCCGGGTAGCAATTTCGGCCGTGGATAGATCGCCCTCCACCAGCTCAATGGCCCGGGCCAAGCGCAGCTGGGTCAGATATTCCTTGTAGGTCATCCCGGTAAGATTGCGGATCAGGCGGCTCAGATGCCGGGGCGAAATGCGGAAGGCCTCCGCAATGGAATCCAGCGAGATGCTGTTTTCAAAGGCATGCTGCTGGATATAGGCGATGATCCGGCTTTCCTCCGGGCCTTCCTCCTTCCGCCCGGTTTTCTGGCAGATCACGCCGATCATGGCATGCATGGAGGAAAAGAAATCCTCCAGATTGCCGGTCAGCAGCGCGCCCTGAATCTCATTTTCCGCCAGGGTGCAATGGGCCCTTTCCGCCGTCAGCACCAATTGATGAAATAGATTCACCAGGCAATAGCGCAGCATCAGATTGGATTGCACCGTGGACTGGAGATTCTGGAAAATATTCTTCAGGCAGATTTCGGCCTCGGCCTGATTGCCGCTCTGCAGAAAGGTAAGCAATTGGGAGGTATAGCGGTTATTTTTCGCCATGCTCTCCTCATTGACGGCATTTTCGGCCCGGAGCAGGGAATGGGGCAATTCCTTGAGCTGCGCGCAGATGGAGCCCGCATAAACGGGGGCCACGATGCCCTGCTGGATCAGCCGCTCCTCCATTTCCTCCTCCATATTTTCAAGGCATCCCCTTTCCTGGGTGCAGGCCACGGCGCACCAGCCGCTTTCCCCCGCCAGGCGCACCACATAGAGGGAAACCGCCCCGCCGCCATCCCGCTCGATGCAGCGGCACAGCGGCTCATCCTCCGCCTCCCGGGAATAGGGGATATAAAAGGCCTGGAACCAGGAATAATTCAGATCGATGCCCGCCAGGGTGGAATGCTCCTCCAGCTTTTCATCCGTTTCGCCATTGATAATCCGCAGAAGAATAAAGCGGCGCAGAGCGCTGGTCAGGCGGCTGATCTGCTGCGCCTCCTGCAGCAATTGGCCCAGGGCATCCTGCCGATCGGCATGCAGGGCGTCCAGATGCCGCTCCAGCCGCACAATTTCATTCTTTTCCTCCGCGTCATCCTCCACGCCGCTCTTTTTCAGCAGCCGCTGAATGGGGCGATAAATGCTGTAGGCGGTGGCGATGGCCAGGGCGCAGGAAATGCCCATCAGGCAGATGATCAGGATCAGATAGAATCGCAGAAAAAAATCCCATTCCGTTTCCACATTTTCGGAAAGCGCGGCGGCGGAAACCACCACGGCGGCATCCCCCAGGCTGCCTTCGCAGCGCACCCTTTCCCCGGCCGCCCCGCCCCGGCAGAGCGAAAGCTGATTCCAGGTGATTTCCAGGGTATCCCCGATATTGTAAAAGGCCATAAAATGCTCCTTCAGGCTCTGCCTGCTGATTTCGAGCATCAGATAGGCATCCACCACCTGAACGGAGGAAAAAAAGCGGATGGGATAGACGAAATAAATATTCTCCATCCGCTCCTCAAATTCCAGGATGCGCTCCCCGCCCGCCAGCTTCCGGGCCACGCTTTCGGGACGGGCAGAAAGAAAGCCCTGGGCAAAATCGGAAAAGGAATAGGCATGCTTGGGAGAAAATACCAATTCCTCCCCGGGATAATACAAAAAATAATTCGAAAGCAGGGGATGCCAGCTGCCGAACATGGAAAAGCGCTCCAGCAAAAGCACCTTGTTGTAATCATTTTTATTCAGATAAAAGGGCTGGTAATATACATCCACCTTGATCTGCCGGGAAATTTCCTCCATGGTTTCCGCCATGCGGTGAAAATCATGCATCACGCTCTCCAGCCGCGCCCTGGTATCCATTTCCGCCTCCTTCCGCAAATAATGGGAGGAAAGCCAAAACAGCACCGCGCCCACCACAATGCAGCTGATGAGCGAAAGGCTGATCGTTCTGATCAGATACTGCTGCAATAATTTTTTGTTTCGCATGCGCCATTCCCCGCTTCTTTTCATTCTTTCCGGGCGGAGGCCAGCGCCGCACGGAAAAGACGCGAAAAGGAGGCGAAGGCTTCCCTTCGCGCTCCGAATTCGCTGTCCGGTTATTTTCTGTTTTCCGCGCCGTTACTGGGCGGCCAGATAGGCCTCATAAGCCTCCTGATAGATGGCCTCCAAATCCCGCAGGCCCAGATTTTCGCATTCCTTGACAAACTGCTCAAATTCATCCAGGCTCCGGGCCCCGGTAATGAATTTGGCCACATTGGCCTCAATATGGGGCTCCAGCACCATGCGGATTTCATCGATTTCAGCCTGCGTATCCTCGTCAAAGTAGGCAATGGCGGGGAAGCCGGCCTTGCAGTAGGGAGTGACATATTCCTTGGCCCAGATGCGATCCCAGCCGTCGCCATGCTCCTCGGACCATTCGTAGGGGATCACCTTTTCCAGATCCTGCTCCTGCAGGTACTGGGTGATCTCATAGAGATAGGTCAGCTCCTCATGATCCAGAGAATGGGAGCGATTGCCAAAGCCGGTATTATTGGTGCCAACCACGCTCTTAACGTATTCCACGCCGGAGGCATACTTCTTATCCAGCACATCCAGGAAGACGCGGCTGCCGGTAGCGCCGGCAGAATAATCATACACCCAGCCGCTGCAATAGCCCAGGGTATCGGCGCTGCCCGCCAGAGGGCCATCCCAGACATAGACCGCGCCCAGATCGGTATAGAAGAAATCCAGGAAGCGGAGCAGGGCATCCAGCCGCTCATCGGTGATCTTGGCGCCCACCAGGCAATTGCCCACGTTATAGGGGCTGGAGGCCAGCCAGACGGGCTCAGCACATAAATCCCCATTGGTCACGGGGGTAAAGGCCTTCCAGCGCTGGAAATCGGCGGTTTCGGAAAGCACATAATAGATTCTGCCCGCCATCACGGATTTGTTTTCGGTCAGCAGCATCTGCACGGGCAGGCTGTCGGCGGTGAAATAATCCTTGAGCAGGATGCCATCGGCATAGAATTTCTTCATCAGCTCCAGATAGAGCCTGAAATCCTCATGCCCGGCCGCCAGCACGGCCTTGCCATCCTTGATGGAAACGTTATCGCCGTATTCATTGTGATTGCCCAGGAAGCCATAGGCATTGAGGAAGACGCTCATGAGCGAGCCGCCGCCGCCATTGGTGGGGGTTCCGGAGGCCCGGGCGGCGATGGGCGTTCCATCGGGATTGGCCGCCTTGTAGGCATAGAGGATATTGATCAGATCATCCAGGGTCTTGGGGGTCTCCAGGTTGTTTTCCTGAAGCCAGGCATAATTCAATTGGGGATATTCGCCCGCCACGCCATGGGTATATTTGATGTTGGTAAAGCCGGGCAGGGAATAGATGGCGCCATCCGAGGTGGTGCAGAGCGCCTTGGCCTCGGGATAGGCCTCAAACCATCTGAAAAGATAGGGCATGCGCTCGGGGGTAATCCATTCGGTCAGATCCTTGAGCTGGCCTTCGCCAACGCCGTAGCGGCTGATTTCCGCCGGGGTCAGGCCCAGGGCAAAGAGCAGATCGGGCACATCATCCCCGGCAAACATCAGCGGGATCAGATCAGACCGGGAATTGCTCATGATCTGGCGAACCTCAAAATCAATGCCGGTGGCATATTCGGCCCAATTCCAGAACCACATATCCTCCACATCCACGCCATAGGCGGCATCGCGGATATGGGCCACGGTAATGGTAAGGCTTTCGCCCTCCTTTACCAGAGGAAACTGGGAATAGGCGGTGTGATCGACGACCTTCTTTTCGGCCGTTTCCGCCAGAGCGCCTGCGCTTGCACAGAGAAGCAGGCACACAGCCAGGAGAAGGGAAAACAGTTTTTTCATGGGGCAAAGGCTCCTTTCTGAATTTGTTAGCTGTATTCTATCGCATTCATATCCCTTTGGGAAGGTGGGAAAACAGGACATTCCAGGGCGAAAACAGGACATGGGGCGCAGAAAAATGCAGTTTCTTCCTTTATTTATTGGCAAAATCGCTGTATCCCGCCGCGCTCCTTCCTGCCCGCTTCAGGGCGTTTTTCCCTTTCCTGCCCGCCGGGGAAGAAAGGGGCGGGCGGGATCATGTCCTGTTTTCCCCCCGGGATGTCCTGTTTTCCCACCTTCCAATCCATCTTTTCCCCATGCTATACTACCTGCATCAAGATGCAAAGGGAGGTCACGGATTCCATGACGAATCAGGCGATGCACTACAAAAATCCGATCAGGAAGCGTTTTCTGCGCGGATTATCCCGCTGGCAGCTGCTGGTGCTGCTGGCCCCGGCGGTCATCTATATTTTCATTTTCAATTATCTGCCGATTTACGGCGTGCAGATTGCCTTTCGGAATTTTAAAACCAGCCGGGGCATCTGGGACAGCGAATGGGTGGGGCTGAAGCATTTTCTGAAGTTTTTCAGTCTGCCCACCTTCTGGGTCATGCTGAAAAATACGCTGGTGATCACCCTTTATTCCCTGGCCCTGTTTCCCCTGCCGGTCATTTTTGCGCTGATGCTCAACGAGGTGGATCATCTCCGATTCAAAAAAACGGTGCAGATGCTCTCCTACGCGCCGCATTTCATCTCTACGGTGGTGCTTTGCTCCATGCTGGGCCTTTTTCTGCATGAGGATCGGGGCGTACTCAACGCCATCATTGCAGCCCTGGGCGGCACGCGGCAGCCCTTTATGGAGCAGGCCTCGGCCTTTCCCCATATCATGGTGATCAGCGGCATCTGGCAGGAATTGGGCTGGGGCGCGATCATCTATTTTGCCGCTCTTTCCGGCGTATCCCCCGAATTGGTGGAGGCCGCCCGCATCGATGGGGCCAACCGGCTGCAGATCGTAACCCACGTCAATATCCCCACCATTCTTCCCACCATCATCATCATGCTGATCATGCGCTGCGGCCGATTGCTGAGCCTGGGCTTTGAAAAGGTATATCTATTGCAGAATCCGCTGAATCTGGATGCCTCCCAGATTATTTCCACCTACACCTATGAAATCGGCCTGCGCGGCGGGCAATTCAGCCTTTCCTCCGCCATCGGCCTTTTCAATAACGCCGTCAATGTCATTGCCCTGGTGATCGTCAACGCCATTTCCCGGAAGGTCACCGAAACCAGCCTGTGGTAAGGAGGAAGAAAAAATGTCTGTCGCCATCACGAATAAGCGCAATCTCATCAAAAAAACCCGCAGCGACCGGATATTTGATCTGATCAATTATTCCCTGCTGGTGATCATTACCCTGGTCATGCTCTATCCCCTGTATTTTACCGTGATCGCCTCCATTTCCGATCCCTACGCGGTAACCCGGGGCGAGGTGGTGCTGCTGCCCGCCGGCTTTACGCTGGAGGCATACCAGAATGTGCTGGAGGAAAGCCGCATCTGGATTGGCTATCGCAATTCCCTGCTCTATATGCTCTTTGGCACCTGCTTCAATCTGCTGCTCACCATTCCCTGCGGCTATGCCTGGGCCAGAAAGGATCTGCCCCTGCGTCGGTTCTTTACCTGGTATCTGCTGATCCCCATGTATTTTTCCGGCGGCATGATCCCCACCTATCTGCAGATCAAATCGCTGAATCTGCTGAACACCCCCATCGTGCTGATTCTGGTGGGCGGCATTTCCATCTATAATACCATCATCACCCGCTCCTTT
The DNA here is from genome assembly GCA_964549135.1 of uncultured Oscillospiraceae bacterium. Classification (GTDB taxonomy): domain Bacteria; phylum Bacillota; class Clostridia; order Christensenellales; family Aristaeellaceae; genus RUG563. Next base: position 20,254 of record CAZJUJ010000027.1, read on the forward strand.
TTCCAAAGCTCCATCCCGGAGGAAATCTATGAATCCGCCCGCATCGACGGGGCCAATGATTTCCGCTGTTTTTTCTCCATCGCCCTGCCGCTGGCCAAGCCCATCATCGCCGTCATCGCGCTGTATTATGGCGTGGCCCATTGGAATTCCTATTTCAATGCCCTGCTCTATGTAAGCAAAACCGATTATCAGCCCCTGCAGTTGGTGCTGCGCAGCATTCTGCTGCTCAATGAGGGCGCCATGGCCAATCTGGATATTGAAAATGCCGATCTGGATATGATTCTGGAAATGAATCGCCGCGCCTATGTGGCCCAGACCATGAAATACGCCCTGATCTTCATCGCCTCCGCGCCCCTGCTGACGGTCTACCCCTTCGTGCAGAAGTATTTCGTCAAGGGCGTGATGATCGGCTCCGTCAAGGGCTGATTCCGGGCGTTCCTCCTATCGTGTGTTTCTAAAAGAAGGCAAATCGAAATTTGAAGACGCAAAAAATGCATGAAACGATGCCAAAAATGCCGCCTGGTGAATTGAAAAACACACGCTAAGAAAAATGAGGAAGCAAGCACGCTTCAGGCCTCTTTCGGCCCGGCGGCTGCTTCCTTTTTTTCTGTGCTGTTTCCCCGTCACGGCTTTGCCTCGTCCCCGGCCTCCGTTTCATTCAGATAGCTTTCCCCCCACCGGGCAATTTCGGTAAAAACGGGCAGAAGCGCGCGGCCCTTTTCCGTAAGCGAATATTCCACCCTTGGTGGAATTTCATTGAATTGCTCCCGGCGCACAATGCCCAGCCGCTCCAGATCCCGCAGGGTGGCGGTCAGCATGGTATTGGTGATGCGGGGCACCGCCCGCTTCAGCTCGCCAAACCGTCGGGAGGGATATTTGCATAATTCATAAATGATGTGCGTGCGCCATTTGCCGCTGAGTATTTCCAGGGTGCGGCGCATCGGGCAATCATCGCGCACCTCCTCCGTCAGAATCCGCTGAAGATATTCCTCCGCCGTCGAAAATTTCCGCATAGCTGCCTCCGGTATCTTTATTCGTACCTGGTACGTTTTTTCTGCGTACTTGCTCTTGAATTGCAGATATAGTATACTTTTTATACCATCAATCGTCAAGGAGGCTGCGTATGAAAACCGCTCTTGTTTTTTACTCCCGGCACCATGAAAACACCCGAAAGCTGATCGACGCCATCGCCCGGAAGCAGGATATTACCCTTATCGATGCCCTGGCCCAGCCCAATGCCGATCTTTCCTGTTATGATGTGATCGGCTTTGCCTCCGGTATTTACTATTCCAAATTCCATAAATCGGTGCTGAAGCTGGCCGGAAAAATGCCCGCGGGCAAAAAGGTCTTTTTCCTCTATACCTACGGCGCAGAAAAGCAGGGCTATACCAAGGCCATCCGTCAGGCCCTGGATGAGAAAAAGGCCGATATTCTGGGCGAATACGGCTGCCTGGGCTTCAATACCTTTGGCCCCTTCAAGCTCATCGGCGGCATGGCCAAGGGCCATCCCACCCAGGATGAGATCAGCGCGGCGGTCAAATTCTTTGAAAAGCTGCCGCTCTGAGCCTGAAAGGCGCGCCCTTTCTTCCGCTAAAAAGCGGGCCCCCATCATCCCAAGAGGATGGTGAAGGCCCGTTTTTTTCTTCAAAATGCCGCGTCAGCCAAAGCAGACCCGGGCCGCTTCATCGCCCAGCACGCTTTGGATGGTTTCCTCCGCCGCTTCATCAAAGGGAAGCAGCGCGGGCTCGCCCTGCTCCCTGCCGCCGTACTGGCCCAATAGGCCGCCCAAATGCTGAATATAGGTATTTCCCGCCATCCGGGGGCAGCTTTCCCCCGCCTCGGCCACCAGATGCAGCAGCCGATAGGCGCAGCGATCAAAGATATTCCCGCAAACGGAAAAATTCCGCGCCCGGTTTACATAGCTCCAGCCCTTGATCAGGGCGGGGGTATCCGTATTATGCCGCTGCTGGCCCCAGCCATAGCCCGAAAGGCGCAGGATATTGCCCCGCATCTCAATGCCATCCATATAGCTTTCCCGGTCGCCCTCATTCATATCCAGGAAATATTCGATGGCATAGACGCATTTTTCCACCAGATTTCCCTCATATCGCACCCCGGTCATGGTATATTTCCTGCCGCCGGTGGTAATCTGATGGGTGATGCCGGCATCATAGCACTGGTAAATATAGCAGCCGGACACCAGATAATCCTCACAGCCGCCATAGATTTCCACGCCGTTGCCAAAGCGGGTGACCGTGCCCCGGCCGCCCTGGGGATAATTGGGATCGGTGCCCAGATAATGCTGAATGGTGCCGCCGATCCAGCCGATTTCGCAGTTGGTTACATGCAGGCCCTTCACATGCCCCCCGGCGGCCACGGCATGCAGCCCGATATATTTCAGGCACAGATTATCGATGCATACGTTTTCATCGCTCCCCACCTGAAACATGGGCCGCCTGGGCAGCGCCTCCACCGAGGAAAACACCGCCCCGGGGTTGCCCTGCTCGCAGCGCAGATACAAATCCCCATAGCTGTTTTCCCCCATTTCGGGCACGGGAAAATCCATGCCCCGGGAGGGCGCGCGGGTGAGAATCGCATCAAAATGCCAGAAAAGATCCAGATCCCGGGTCATTTCCCGGGCCATGCAGAATTCCTTTGTTTCTTCCTCCCGGCAGACGAATTTTCCCCCGATGTAGGAGGGAATCAGCTTCCGGCAGTGCCTTTCCCCGCCGTTCATAACCAGCGTACCGGGATCCAGAATTTTTTCCTTCATCCGCCAGATATGGTTTTCTTCATCCATGAGCTGCCATAAATCCGGATCGGCCAGATCCTTCTCCCAGCCATACAGCCGGGGCTTTTCGCCCTGCCCGTATGCGCCGTAGGAAACCCCGGGCCGGGTTTTGATCATGCCGCGGAAAATATCCCCCCGGCGGAAAAGCACCCCGTCCCCGCTCTGCAGCGCCGCCCCGGATACCCGGGCCAGGCTTTTCCAGGGCGCAGCGGGGGAAAGGCCGTCGTTTTCATCGCTGCCCGCCGCGCTTACATAATATTTCGTTCCCCGAATCTTCAGCGCATCCGCAGCACCCCGGATTTGTTTCCGGCGGGCATCCGCCATGCTTTCGATTTCCTTTATATATTCCTTCTCCATGATCATCGGCATGCATTCCTTTTTCGCATCGCGCCCGCGTTTTTTATATCACAGCACAATATCCCCCGGCCGATAGCCGATGGGCAGCGGCTCCTCCTCCACAAAGGAAAAATCGGGATCCCGCAGCACCGGGAGGAACGCCTCAAAGGGCGTACGGGAAAATTCGCAGCCATAGCTGCTGGCCCCGAACCAGCCGCCCTCCTTGGCCTTCAGATTCAGATCCCGGGCGAATTTTGTGCGATTGGAGCAATCATGCAAAAGCACCGGCCAGTTTTCCTCATCCGCCTTCTTCATCAACTGCAGGGTCAAATCCCGGCTCCAGATCGGGGAAAGATAGCCCTGCCGGGCCATATACATTTTTTCTCCCAGATAATTTCCCAGATTATTGGCGTTCAGATGCATCTCGGCGCAATTGATATAATCAAGCCCGGTGGCAAAAATCTGCTCCTTTTTCTCCAGGAAGGTCTTAAAAAACTGGGGGGTCATGGGCGTTTCAATGCCCACATAGGGGATATATTTCCGGGCGATGGCCATATTTTCAATCACCCGATCGGCGCAATTGCTGGCCCCCAGATTGAAGCGCAGTTCATCCAGCCCGCTCTCCCCCAGCGCCCGCAGCGTTTCCTCCGTAGCCAGAAGGCCGTTGGTGTAGAGATGCTGATGAATGCCCGCATCATGGAATTTCCGGATCACGCCGTAATATTTCTCGATTTCCATGAAGGGCTCCAGATACACATAGGCGATGCCCGTGGGCCGATTGGAAACCGAAAGCAAAAGCTCCAGATCGGTTTCATAGAATTTCGTGCCGCCGATTTCCCACATGCCCTCGCCAATGGGCGGGATGTCATCCAATTCCCCGTAATTATAGCAGAAGGGGCACTGAATATTGCAGCGATTGGTCTTGCGCACGGCGCTCAGCCCCGTGCCCAGCAGGCAGGAGCGGCAGCCCCTGGGAAAGCTTTCATCCTTCCCCACATAATAGGTGCGGCCCTGCAGGGTTTTCAGATGCGGTATTTCCTGCATCATCTGCGCCCGTCTTTTTTCCACGGCCCTTTCAATCTGGGCCAGGGCGGCATAGACAATTTCCTGCTGGCGAACGCCCAGGGGCTCATCCTCCGGCAGCTGTGCAAAAAATTCAAACCACATCAGGGCGTCTTTCCTGGAAATTTTCATGCTCTCATCCTCCGGCTTCCTGTATCCTTCCATTTTCCGCCCTTATTATATCACAGCCCCTGCGGAATGGCAATCGCGGCCCCGCCCCGCATTTTTTCCTTGACTTACCCGCCTTTGCTGCGCTATAATAAATTTTGCGCGAGTGTGTTGGAACTGGCAGACAACCGAGACTTAAAATCTTGTGCCCTCTGGGCGTGCGGGTTCGAGCCCCGCCACTCGCACCAGAGCCATGGCATCCGGGTCATTTTTCCCTTTGTGGAAGATAGGCCCAGATGCTTTTTTTCTGTCCCGGCATGGCTCCTCTCCTTCTGCGCGCACGCCCGTCCCCTTGAAAAAATCCCGTTTTCTGCTATAATAACAGCCAGAAGGGAAGCGGCCGGGCAGATGCCGGAAGGCGGCCTTTCCCTGCCCCGTCATGATATTTTCGGCCCAGGACGGGCCATTCTGAAAGGAAGAAATGCATGAAGGAGCTGACCAAGCAGGCCATTGCCGATGCGCTTGCAAAGCGGCTGAAGCATCAGCCCATCGGGCAGATCACAGTCAAGGAGCTTTGCCTGGATTGCGGCATCAACCGCCAGACATTCTATTATCATTTCCAGGATATTTACGATCTGTGCTTCTGGATCACCGAGCGGCGGCTCAAGGCCCATATCGAGGCCGAGCAGATCGATCAAACCGATACCCGCCGCTATCTCAACGCGCTCTTTGAATGCTTTACCCGCTACCGGCAGCAGGCGAAAAACGCCTTTGACGCACTGAGCCGCGGGCAATATGAGGCGCTGCTGAACAAGCGGGCGCTGCCCATCATCCTAAAGCGGCTGCATTCCTATGAGGAGGCGGCCCAGGTCAGCCAGGAAAACCTGGATTTTATCGCCTCCTTCTATGCCCTGACCCTGGGCGAAATCTGGATCAAATGGATCGAGGAGGGTCTTCCGGAAAAAAGCCGGGCGTATCTGGATAAATTCTGCACGCTGATGGACGGCAGCATGAAGACGCTGCTGCTGAAATTTGCAGGCGAAGCACCCGTCCTGTAGAAATGCCTGGGAAAAGCAGGATCAAAAGCCTTACAGATCGCGGCAAATGTCCAAAATCCAGACAGAGAAAAAAGGTGTCTATTGCCTTTTTCCGCTCATCCGGGTAAAATAAATCGGATAGAATGCGCAGGCTTTTTTCGTCCCCCCTGTTTCAGGCGGCGAAAGCGGCGCAAGGCCTCCCGCAGGCATGCTGCGGGAAAACAGCAACGATCATCAGGAAGGAGCCCCCCATGAACGCCAATTTCATCCTCTCTTGCGAATCGACCGTTGATCTGCCCTATTCCTATGTAAGCGGCCGGGATATTCCCGTCCTCTTTTACTCCTATACGGTAAACGGCCAGGAATATCCCGATGATATGGGCCGGGATGCCGAGGCGCTGCCCCGGTTCTATCAGTTTCTGAAGGAGGGCGCGCTGCCCGCCACCTCTCAGCTGAATGTCTACAAATATCTGGATTTTTTTGAAGCGCTGCTGCAGAAGGGCGATGTTCTGCACATTGCCTTTGGCTCGGGCATGACGCCCTCCGTTTCCAATGCCCAGGAGGCCGCCCGGACGCTCCGGGAAAAATATCCCCGGCGCAGGATTGAAATCATTGATTCCCTTTGCAGCTCCTCCGGCTATGGGCTGCTGACGGATGGGGCCGCGGATCTGAGGGATAAGGGCGCATCCCTGGAGGAAACGGCCAGGTGGGTGCTGGAAAACCGCATGTGCATCCATCATCAGTTTTTCTCCACCGATCTGAAATTCTTCCGCCGCAGCGGGCGCGTATCGGGCAGCGCGGCCATGCTCGGCACCATTCTCAATATCTGCCCCATTATGCGTCTGGATGCCAGCGGCCATATCATCGCCTATGATAAGGTGCGCGGCAAGCGCAGGGCCATCGAGCGGACGCTGGATACCATGGCAGAGCATGCCCGGGGCGGCAGCGCCTACAGCGGGAAATGCTGGGTCTGCCATTCCAATTGCCTGGCGGAAGCCGAGGAAACGGCTGCCCTGCTTCGGGAGCGCTTCCCGAATATCAGCGAAAAAATCCGCATCTGCGATATCGGCACGATCATCGCCTCCCATTGCGGCCCCGGCACCGTTGCCGTCTTCTTTTTCGGCGATGAGCGCGCCCCGGCCTGAGCCCACCGCAGCATAAAAACACGAGGGGGAATCGCCATGCATCTGCATCCTGCCATCAAAAAAAATCTGCCGGGGATCATCGTCTGCCTTTCCGAATTGCTGGTGGGCATTCTTCTGCTGGTTCGCCCGGCAGGGTTTACGGCGCTGGTGATCATCTGCATCGGGGCCGCGCTGATCCTCTATGGGCTTTCCAATGTGATCCGCTATTTCCGCACCGCGCCCCAGGCGGCGGAAAAGGAGCGGCGGCTGGCCCGGGGGCTGATCATCCTGCTGCCGGGGCTTTTCTGCATCCTGCAAAGCGCCTGGATCATCGCCATTTTCCCGGTGATTACCGTGCTGTATGGGGCAGGGCTGCTGATTGCGGGGCTCTATAAAATCCAGATCACGGCGGATATGCTGCGCCAGAAGCGGGCGGGCTGGCAATGGGCGGCGCTGAGCGCGGGGCTGGCCCTCCTGTTCGCCGTCGTCATTCTGCTCAATCCCTTTTCCACCGCCGCCATTCTTTGGAGCTTTGCCGCCGTCGGCCTGATTGTGGAAGCGGTGGTTGATCTGATTTCGCTGATCCGCCATCACTAAAGGGCGCACAGCAAAAACCGCAGCCGGAGGCCATGGGCTTTCCGGTTGCGGTTTATTTTTTTGTATGCTATAATGCGGGCGCGGGCAGGGCCATGATCCCTGCCCCGCAAGGAGAGCGAGCGAAAATGGAAAGAGAAAACACCAATTGGTATCAGAGCGTGGCAGCCGTCTGCATCCGGGAGGGCAAGGTGCTGCTGGCCCGGCATACCTATGGCGGCAGGAAGGGCAAGCTGATCATCCCCGGCGGCTATGTGGAAAAGGGCGAAACGCCGGAGGAGGCAGTGGTGCGGGAATTTCTGGAGGAAACGGGGGTTTCCATCCGCCCAAGGGGCGTAATCGGCGTGCGCTTCAATGCCAAGGATTGGTATGTGGTCTTTGCCGCCGATTATCTATCCGGTCAGGCCCGGCCGGACGGGGATGAAAACAGCGAGGTCATCTGGCTGGATACAGAAGAGGCCCAGCGCCGGGAGGATATTCCGGATCTGACCCGGGTGCTGATTCGCCGGGCGCTCCTGCCCGGGGCGCTGGTGCTAACGCCCTACGAGGGGCTGAACGCCCCCTATTCCCTTTACGCCGTGCCCGATGCCTGCCAGCCCTGACGGCGGAGGCATCCCCCTTGCCCGGAGGCCGCGCCGCCCGTCCGGGCGTTTTTTATGCGTCCTGGCTGACCTGAGCCAGAGAATTCACCCGCTTTTCCCAGCCGCCGAAGCGATATTTCAGCGTCATCAGCGTGGCGCTGAGTACCCAGCCCACCGGGAAGGAAAGGCCCACCACCACAGGAAGATTGATCCACTGGGTGATGAAATACAGATAAATCTGACGGCAGACGACGAAGGAGAAAATGCAGATCACCATGGGGCTCACCGAATCCCCCGCCCCCCGCAGCGCGCCGGAATAGATCTGGGTGGCGCAGAAAATGATATAGAAGGGCGAGAGCCACAGCACAAAGGTTTTTCCGTAGGACAGCATTTCAGGATCGCTGTTGAAGAGGCGGAGGGCATCCTCGGCAAAGACCATCAGCAGCAGCACCACCACGGCGGTGCAGGCCATGGAAAGCCACAAAGCGATACTGGCGCCCTTCTTGGCCCGCCGGATATTGCCCGCCCCAAGATTCTGGCTGATAAAGGTGGTGCTGGCGGTGCTGATGCAGGTCATGGGCAGCCAGGCGAAGGCATCCAGCCGGTTATAGGCCGTCCAGCCCGCCATGCAGGCGGATTGGAAGGCGTTGATATAGGATTGCACAAAGGCATTGGAAAGCGCGGTAATGCCGCTTTGGAAGCCGGCGGGCAGGCCGATGGCCATAATCCGCCGCATCACCGGCACATCCATTTTCAGCCTGCGCATTTCCACCCGATAGCTTTCCTCGCTCCGCAGCAGAATCACAATGGTCAGCAGCGCCGCCAGGGCCTGGGAAATGATGGTGGCATAGGCCGCCCCCGCCACGCCCATACGGAAGACGCAGACGAACAACAGATCGAGTACCAGATTCAGCACCGCCGAAAAAATCAGGAAATACAAGGGCCGCTTGGAATCGCCCACGGCCCGCAGAATGCCCGAGCCTGAATTATACAGAAGCACCCCCGCCACGCCCGCAAAATAAATCCGGAGATAATCGGCGGCATCGCTGATAACATCCGCCGGGGTATCCATCCAGCCCAGGATCGTATCGGTCATCGCCATGCCAAGAACGGTGCAGAAAACGGCCATGATCAGCGTGACCAGCACGGTGGTATGCACCGCCCGGCTGACGCCCTCATCATCATGCGCGCCGTAATACTGGGATATCACCACGCCAGCGCCCCCGGACAGACCGACAAAAAAATTGATGACGGCATTAATCACGCTGCCGGTGGAGCCCACCGCCGCCAGGGCCTCCTTGCCCACAAACTGGCCCACCACCACGCTGTCCACCGTGTTGTAAAGCATCTGGAACATCTGGCCGATGACCATGGGAATCGCAAAGGCCACCAGCTGCCGCCAGATGCTCCCCTTTGTCATATCCACGCCCATTGTATTCTTCGCCATATTTTTCTCCTCTTGTCCGCGTCTGAAAAGCACCGGCCTGCCGCATGGCAGATGAAAAGGCAGGGCATGCCCGTGCGCATTCGTTTTTCGCGTCTCTCCCCCCCAGGGCCGCTTGCATTTATTATAGCAAAAAACGGCGGCCATGAAAAGCCGCCAGGGCCCTTTGGCACAGAAAAAAATCCGTATCTCCCCAGGCCCCCCGGGCATTTTCCGCTTTACGATCCTCCCGATCAATGCTATAATACAGGATAGATAATTGGCGGATTTTTCCGCAGGAGGATTGATTTATTTATGAAGGATACCATCATCCGCAATGGAACGCTGACGGTATATCTGAATGCCTTCGGCGCGGAAATCAAGGGGGTGGAAATGAACGGCATCGAATATCTCTGGCAGGGCGATATCGATACCTATCCCCGCACCAGCCCCACCCTCTTTCCCGTTATGGGCCGTTTTCTCAGCGATACCTATTATGTGGGCAGCCAGGATTATCAGATGCAGCTCAACGGCTTTGCCCTGGATTCCAATTTTGAAATCACCGCCCTGCATGAGGACAGCGTTACCTTTACCCTGCTGCCCAATGAGCGCACGCTGAAGGCCTATCCCTTCCATTTTGCCCTGCATGTAACCTATACCATCAAGGAAAATACGCTGACCGTGCATCACAAAATCGAAAACACGGGGGATGCGCCCCTGCCCTTCTGCATCGGCAGCCATACCGCCTATAAATGGCCCCTTTTCCCCGGGGATCAGCCCGAGGATTATTTCCTGCGCTTTGAAAAGGAAGAAACGCTGGATTCCTTCAATCCCTTTGGCTGGACGGAGAGATTTGTGGATGGCACGGATATCCGCCCCCTTTCCCATGCTCTGTTTGCCAATTATACCCGCAGCCTGAGGAATATTGAATCCGAATGGATAGAATTGGCCTGCCGCAGGCATGCGCATGCCGTGCGCATCCACCGGAAGGATTATCCCTTCCTGGCCATCTGGAGCCTGCCCACCCCCAAGGCGGCGCTGATCTGCCTGGAGCCCAGCACCAGCGTGCATCCCGGCAATCATCCCAGCCTGCATCTGGAGGATCGGGACGGCGCGATTCTATTGCCCGCAGGCGAAACCCTGGAAAAGGAATTCATGATCGAATTCCGCTGAGAGAAGAAAGCAGACTGGGGAGAGAAAATATGATGGATACCTGTGCGTTAAACGGCTTTTATGCCCCTGCCCAGCGGGCGCGCTTTCTGGAGGCCGTTCCCCGGCGGCGCAGCGTCCGCCGCTTTTCGGCCGACCCGGATATCGCGCAAAAAAGCGCGCTGAGCTATGCCGCGGCCCGGGTCTGCCTGCCCGGGGTGCGCATCGAATTGATCGAATGCACCCCCGAAAGGCTTTTCCGCAAATTGCCCCTGGTGGGCGGCATTACGGGAACGGAGCGCGCCGCCGTGCTGATTGCGGATGAAAATGCGCCCCATGCCCTTCTGCACGCCGGCATCAGCGGCGAGGCCTTCGTGCTGGAGACCGTATCCCTGGGGCTGGGCGCCTGCTGGATTGGCTGCTTCAAGCCCGGCGGGGCGGATGTGGCCCTGGAGGAGGGGGAGCGCATCGCCGCCGTCATTCCCTTTGGCGTTCCCGATGAGGAGCCGGAGGGCAGCAAGCGCAAAAAGCTGACCGAAATCTGCAGCGGCGATCCCGCCCAATGGCCGCTTTGGGCCTATCATTCGGCGGAATGCGTGCGTTTTGCCCCCTCCGCCATGAATCTTCAGCCCTGGCGGCTCTCCTATGCCGGGCGCACGCTGGTGCTTTCCCGCACGGCCTTTGGCGGCGATCTGGATCTGGGCATCGCGCTGCTGCATATGTCCCTGGGCGTTGGGGAAAAGGAGCATATCATTCGCCTGGGCGAGGGGCGGGAAATTGCCTCGCTGATTGCGGAGGATCGCATATGACGCTTTTTTCCCAGAACGAAAACAAAAATGCGCCCCTGGCCGATCGGATGCGGCCCCGGAATCTGGATGAATTTTTCGGGCAGGAGCATATCGTAGGCAAGGGCCGGCTGCTGCGCCGGGCCATCGAGGCCGATCGGCTCACTTCCTCTATTTTCTATGGCCCGCCCGGCTGCGGAAAAACCACCCTGGCCAGCATCATCGCCCGGCAGACCAATGCCGCCTTTGTAAAAATGAACGCCGTCACCTCGGGGGTATCCGATGTGCGGGAGGAGCTGAAAAAGGCGGCGGATCGACGCAGTCTCTACGGCCAGCCCACTTACCTGCTGCTGGATGAATGCCATCGCTGGAGCAAGGCCCAATCCGATTCCATTCTCCCCGCCATGGAGGAGGGGCTGATCCGCTTTATCGGCTCCACCACCGAAAATCCCATGATCGCCATGACCCCCGCCATCGTCAGCCGCTGCCGCGTATTCGCCTTTGAGGCGCTCTCCCGGCAGGATGTGGAAAACGCGCTGCTGCGCGCCGTCAAGGATGAGGAGCGGGGCTTTGGAAAAATGCAGGTGCGCCTGGATGAAGATGCGCTGCATCATATTTCCCATGTGGCGGGGGGCGATGTGCGCACGGCGCTCAACGCCCTGGAATTGGCCGTGCTGACCACCCCCACCGTGGAGGGCAGCATCCATATCACCCTGCCCATCGCCGAGGAAAGCATCCAGAAGCCCATGATCCGCTGCGATGACACGCTGTTTTACGATATGCTTTCCGCCTTCTGCAAATCCATGCGCGGCGGGGATGGGGATGCGGCGCTGCTGTGGTTTTCCCGGCTGATCTATGCCGGAGCCGATCCCCGGATGCTTGCCCGGCGCATCATCGCCCATGCCAGCGAGGATGTGGGGCTGGCCAATCCGGCGGCCATGCTCCAGGCCGTTGCCGCCGGGCAGGCCCTGGAAATGGTAGGCATGCCGGAGGCCCGGCTCTCCCTCGCCCAGGCCATTCTGGCCATCTGCAACAGCCCCAAATCCAATTCCGTGGTCATGGCTATTGACGGCGCCATGGAGGATGCGGCCAAGGGCGGCTTTGGCCCGGTGCCCCCCCATCTGCGGGATTCCCATTACGCCGGGAATGAGCGGCTGGGCGTAAAAAACAATCAGGAATACAAATATCCCCATAATTACCCCGGGCATTGGGTGCAGCAGCAGTATCTGCCCGATGATCATCTGAACGCCCGGTATTATTTCCCCAGCGATCAGGGGCAGGAGGGCAAGCTGAAGCCCCGATAGAAAAGGAGTCAAGCGCCATGAAAAACGGAACCTGCTGGCAGGATGACCAGGGAAAGCTTATCCAGGCCCACGGCGGCATGATCGCCCGCTTCGGCGATACCTATTATTGGTACGGCGAAAATAAGGATGCGCCCAATTGCGTGATCCGCGGCGAAATCAGCCGCCGGGTGGATGTGATCGGCGTCAGCTGCTATACCAGCAAAAATCTGCATGACTGGCATTATGAGGGGCTGGCGCTAACGGCCACAAGGGAGGATCCCCATCATCCCCTGCATTTCAGCCGGGTTCTGGAGCGGCCCAAGGTGATCCATTGCGAAAAGACCGGGAAATATGTGATGTGGTTCCATGCCGATGCCGCCAATTATCAGGCCGCACAGGCGGGCTGCGCCATCGCTGATGATCCCAGAGGGCCCTTCGCCTTCCTCCGCGCCCAATGCCCTAACGGCCGGGATTGCCGGGATATGACCCTCTATCTCAGCCCTGAGGATCATAAGGCTTACCTGATCCATAGCGGCGATTGGAATAAAACCATGTATGCCTCCCAGCTGAATGACGAATATACCGATTTCACCGGCGTCTGCTATCCTATGATGATCGATCAGACCCGGGAGGCCCCCGCCCTGCTCTATCATCAGGGCCTGCATTACTGCATTACCTCCGGCTGCACGGGCTGGGATCCCAATAGCGCCCTCTACGCCGTTTCCCCTCACCTGAGCAACGGCATGCGCCTGATCGATAACCCGTGCCAGGGCCCAAACGCCCGCCGTACCTTTGAGGGCCAAAGCACCTGGATCTTTGAGGCCGAGGGACAGGCCTTCCTGATGCTCGATCATTGGCAGCGCTACGACCTGCGCCACTCCGGCTACTCCATCCTCCCTATCACCTTCGATGAAAACGGCATCATGACCATTCATTGGCAGGACGAGTTCTGAGAGGAACGGGGAAGGAACGGGGAAAATATTGCGGGAGGATGCTTTTGCGTCAAAAGCACCCTCCCGCACCCTCCCGAAAACCGGCTCTGGATGTTTCATGGAGGGAGAAAACCATGTTGAATGCCAGTGAAGCAAAAGAAAGCAAGGCTTTGGTCTTCAAAGTAACTCCTTCTCACAAACTGGCTCTGGGTGGAACAAAAAGAAAAAACCAAATTGAATGCCGGTAAAGCAAAAACGAAATAGTTGTAAGGAACGAAGCAGCAATGTCCGCATCAAGCGCAAAGGCATTGCTGCTGTTTTTTCTATTGCTATTCTTTTTTGCTGATCTGGCATTCAATTTGGCAGGATTCACCCAGGTTCCATCCAGAGCCGGTTTTCGGAGGGGGAGCGGGGGAACCACTTTTGACTCAAAAGTGGTTCCCCCG